>CAYFXM010000140.1:163-7182 GCA_964346965.1 uncultured Actibacterium sp.
CTTCAACCGTTTCTGCCCTGGCCCGCCGATCTCGCGGAGGGTGATGTGACGCGCGTAGCGTTCCAGTTCGGTGGGAGAAAACGGGCCAGTCGGCTCTTCCTTCTCGAGCTTGGGTTTGGCGCGGGCCTTCAATTCGCCCAGAACCCTGCGGTACCCCGCGATTAGCGCAACAGCACCGCCAAGCAACAACCACTCACCCAATGAGCCACCAGTGGCTTGTTTCAACGGGTTGTCACCCGGCAAAACTTGCACCAACAGCACGCCCAGATAGAGCATACCGATCATGCCCCACCGCGCCCGATGAGGGGCTTTCATCGCAGCACCAATGCCCCAAAGCACCGCCGCCATGACCAGCACAAAACCCATCAGCCGCGTCCCGTTGAGCCGAAACCGCCAGCACCGCGGTCGGTGTCGCCGAGAGCGTCTACGACTTCGAAGGCCGCCTGAACGACGGGCGCGATGATCGCCTGAGCGATGCGGTCGCCGTGATGAACTGTGAAAGGCTCGGCCCCAAGGTTGATCAGCAGAACCCCCAAGGGCCCGCGATAGTCGCTGTCGATTGTGCCGGGCGTATTTGGCAGGGAAATCCCGTGTTTCAGGGCTAGGCCAGAGCGGGGCCGGATTTGCATCTCGAATCCTTGGGGAATTTCCACCCGCAACCCAGTGGGAGCGATCCGCCGCTCCATCGGCGCAAGGGTGAACCCATCCGCTCGGATGTCCTCTGACAGGTTCGCGCGGATATCCGCGCCGGCGGCCCCAGCGGTTTCATAAGACGGCAAGGCGATCTCCGGATCGGCCCAGTCCTCGCGCAGCACGCGGATCAGAGGGGTCATGCCAGAGCCTCGGCGATGGCGTTGGCCAAACGGGCGGCGACTTGATCCTTGGTCATGCGCGGCCACTCCTCGGCCCCGTCAGCTCGGATCACAGTCACAGCATTTTCCGATCCCCCCATGATGCCCGTCGCAGGCGAGACATCATTGGCCACAATCCAATCGCAGCCCTTGCGCTCTCGTTTCGCGGTGGCGTGAGCGATCACGTCGTCAGTCTCGGCCGCAAAGCCCACGACAAGCGGCGGACGACCATCGGTCATTGCGCTGACGGTTGCCAGAATGTCCGGGTTTTCGGCAAAGGACAGGTCGGGTGCCCCGCCCTTGGTTTTCTTCATTTTACTGTCAGAAGCGTTTTCCACCCGCCAATCCGCCACCGCGGCAGCAAAGATCGCGGCATCTGCGGGCATCCCGGTCTGAACCGCCTGCAGCATCTGCTGCGCGGTTTCGACCTTGACCACGTTTACTCCTTCCGGCGGCGCGACCGAGGCCGGCCCAGTGACAAACGTCACCTCGGCCCCAAGCGCTGCCAAGGCCCGGGCGATGGCGGTTCCCTGCGCACCGCTGGAGCGGTTGGCGATATAGCGCACCGGATCGATCGACTCATGTGTCGGGCCAGAGGTCACGACGACATGCTTTCCTCTCAGCGGGCCATCCATCAGCGCGGCTTCAACGGCCGCGACGATGTCGGGCACTTCGGACATCCGACCAGGGCCGTATTCCCCGCAGGCCATATCGCCTTCGGTTGGGCCGACGAACAGGACGCCGTCTTGCTTGAGCGTTTCCAGATTTCGCTGCGTGGCGGGGTGTTCCCACATCCGCACGTTCATCGCCGGGGCCAGCAGGACGCGTTTGTCGGTGGCCATCAACAGGGTCGAGGCCAGATCATTCGCCAAACCACCCGCCATTTTGCCCATCAGGTCCGCTGTTGCGGGGGCGACTACGACCAGATCAGCGGCACGGGAAAGTTCGATATGGCCCATCTCGGCCTCGTCTGTCAGGTCGAACAGGTCGCGATAGACTTTTTGTGCGGCCAAGGCCGAGGCCGAGAGAGGCGTCACAAACTCCTCACCCGCTTTGGTCAGGACGGGGGTCACAGACGCGCCACGTTCGCGTAGCCGCCGGATCAGTTCCAGCGACTTGAAGGCGGCAATTCCGCCGCCGATGATTAGTAAGATACGCTTTCCTGCCAGCATCTTGGCCTCCTGCCGGGTCTTGGCCCGACCCTAGGGGCTGGGCACGGAAGTGACAAGCATCGGGGTGTTAGCGCCTGCTCAAGCTGCGCAATGACCAATACGCTCAAATCAGGGGCTGCAAGCCGCAAGTTGTGAGGCACCCCCCAATCCGAGCGGGCATGACCATTGCCGGTGATAACGACAACGGGACCGCCACTGGCCTCGAACGCGGTAACAATCGCGCTGGCAATTGCAGCGTCGCGCAATCGCTGAGCTTCAACCATTCCAGGCAGCAATTCCGCAGGTAAAGCGTTGCAATGCGCCTTCATCTGTTCAGCCTCGCGAAGCTTGCGCTGGTCGTCGGGCAAGGGCGTCGTCAAACCAAAGCGCCCGGCCTCTTCGCCAAACACACCTGCTGCACCGACGCCAACTGCCTCTCGAACCTTACCCCTAGGCAGGGCCGCGCCAAAGACAGGCGCCTCTGTGGCTACAAGGATCGGATGGTACATGACGAAATCGGGCCAGCCGGTGTCCGCCCAGTTCAACGCCTCGGCGAGAGTTGCTGTATCGGCGTTCTTCATTGAATTTACGGTACCCGCCTGTTCGGGTGTCAGCATTTCAAACACCAATGCAGCCGGGTTTAGCGAGGTAACAGCCGCCGTCTGGTTTTCATGATGAAATGGGTTGTCGTGCAGCTCGCCCAGAAACACCACGTCCGCTGGGGGCAAGGTTTTCAGGTCCTGCGCTGTGATTTCCTCTGCGGCAAGCGGCAACGCCAGCATCGCCCCGGCAATTAGTCCAAGAACACCTGTACGTCCCGATCTTCGCTTTCCAACCGCTTCCGCATCTTGTCGAAAGACGCCGCCTCCAACTGGCGTACCCGCTCTTTGGATAGGCCCAGTTCGTTGCCCAGACTCTCCAGCGTCCGGGCCGGATCGCGTAGCTTGCGCTCGCGGATGATGAACTGCTCGCGCGGCTTCAGAATGGACATTGCGTCGACCAGCCAACTGCGCAGGGCGCCGGTGTCGTGATCCTGTTCCACCAATTCCGCCGCCTGTGCAGTGTCGTCTTCCAGCGAGTCGATCCATTCGCGCCCCTCGTCTTCCACTGACTGTGTAGCATTGAGCGAAAAGTCCGAACCGGCAAGGCGACCCTGCATCATTTCCACATCGTGCAGAGGCACTCCGACCTCGGACGCGATCATCTGCCGCAGTTGGTGGCCGTCCAGATCCTCTCCCCGGGCACTCGCCTCGCGTTCCAACCGGGCCTGCACCCGCTTCATGTTGAAGAACAGCGATTTCTGAGAGGAGGTAGACCCGGTCCGAACCATAGACCAGTTGCGCATCACGTAATCCTGCACCGACGCCTTGATCCACCACACCGCATAGGTCGAAAACCGCACCCCTCGGTCAGGGTCGAACTTATCCGCAGCCTTCATCAGTCCAAGGCTGGCCTCTTGGATCAAATCGTTCATCGGCGCGCCATATCGACGGAACTTGGTCGCCATCGAGATCGCCAGTCGCATGTAGGCGGTGATCAGTCGATGTAACGCCTCTTCATCACGCTCATCCCGCCAGGCATAGGCAAGCTGGCGCTCCGTTTCAGCATCCAAAAGCTCGGCCTTCATGGCCGTTCGCGAGATCGAAAATTCGTTCGTATCCAGTGGCATTTTGCCTCCTTTCAGGTGGCATTGCCGGATTTCTAAGGCCTATTCGCGTTTGATCCCCTAGGCAAATAGCGCCTGATCAAGCTGGTTTTCCGGCAAAGATACCTGATAGATATGTATTATCTTCGTGATGTTAGCCGGGTACCCACCGCACAGAAATCTCGGTGAAGGCACATAGCATGTGCGCATAAGCGCAAGGGATTCCAATCACTTCTGCGCGATCAAATCTATTCATGGAGTATAGCACAATTTGAAATTTGTGCCGAACGCGGGAGCGGCGCTAGCCTGTCTGGCATGACTTATGACCTTTATATTACCGCCCAAACCTATTCCAGCTGGTCGCTTCGCGGCTGGTTAATGTTCGCCAAATTCAACCTGCCAGCTCGAGTGCATATGGTGAATCTCTACGGAGGAAACATGGCCGCCGACCTTGCGCCTGTGGCCCCGGCCCGCCTCGTCCCAGCAATAAAGACCCCGGAGGGCGATATTCTGCAGGATACGCTAGCGATCGCAGAAACTCTCGCCGAACGCCACCCCGATGCGGGCCTTTGGCCGTCCGACCCATCGGCCCGCATTCTGGCACGCTGGCTGGTGGCCGAAATGCACTCGGGCTTCACAGCGCTACGCAGCGCGTGCCCGATGAACCTTGCCCATCAATGGAAAGGGTTTACCCCCTCGAAAGCAGTGCTGGCCGATCTGGCCCGGATCGAAGAGCTTTGGACCATGGCGAAAGGCCGCTTTGGGCACAACAGCCCCTGGCTTTTCGGTGACTACAGTTTGGCCGATGTCTTCTACGCGCCTGTCGCGGCAAGAATAGCAGGATACGACCTGCCCGTTTCCGATGCGGGCCAAACCTATGTCGCGGCGCACCTGTCTGAGCCTTGCTTCCGCGAGTGGCGCCGTGAGGGTCAAAAGGTTCAGATCGAGCCTGATCCCTATGCCATGCCACTGGACAAAGCTCCTTGGCCGGAAATGACAGTCTAGAAATTTACCAATCCTAAACCCTGCTTTCGTAGCCGTTAACCAAGAACCGTTACGGAGGCCCCATGGTCACACGCACCTATACCGTTGCCTTTGAAGGGGTCGAGGCCCGCATGGTCGAGGTGCAGTGTGCTGTGACAGCCGGACTGCCTGCGTTTTCGATCGTCGGGCTTCCGGACAAGGCCGTCAGCGAAGCGCGGGACCGGGTACGCGCGGCACTAAGCGCGATGGCCATCGCGCTGCCGTCAAAGCGGGTGACGATCAACCTTTCGCCCGCCGACTTGCCAAAGGAAGGATCGCATTTTGACCTGCCAATAGCCCTTTGCTTGCTGGCGGCGCTGGAAATTTTACCATCGGATGCAGTTCAGGCAACGGTGGCGCTTGGCGAGATGTCATTGGATGGTGAGTTGATCGCCGTGTCCGGCGCGTTGCCAGCTGCGATGGCCGCTGCAGAGGACGACCGGGCACTGCTTTGCCCGGCTCCCTGCGGCCCAGAGGCAGCGTGGGTTGGTGCCACACAGGTCATCGCGCCCCGCACCCTGACAGACGTTCTACGACATTTTACCGGTCAAATGCCGATTGCCCCGTCCGAACCGGGTGAGACACATGCGTCGGGCCAGTTCCGAGACCTAAGTGATGTCAAAGGTCAGGAACGCGCCAAGCGGGCGCTCGAAATCGCGGCGGCAGGCCGGCACCATTTGTTGATGGTCGGCAGCCCCGGATCGGGCAAATCGATGATGGCGGCGCGCCTGCCGGGCATTATGCCGCCGTTGTCACCGGTGGAAGCGCTGGAAACATCGATGATCCACTCTGTATCCGGTCTGCTAACCGAAGGTGGTATCTCCCGTACCCGCCCGTTCCGGGAACCCCACCACACCGCCTCGATGGCGGCAATTGTTGGCGGCGGGCGTGGCGCGAAGCCCGGTGAGATCTCTCTGGCGCATAACGGCGTCTTATTCATGGATGAATTCCCGGAATTTCCACGGATGGTATTGGAAACCCTGCGTCAGCCCATCGAGACTGGCGAAGTTGTAGTGGCCCGGGCGAACGCCCACGTACGTTATCCAAGCAGGTTCCTTCTCGTCGCGGCAGCCAACCCCTGTAAATGCGGATATCTTGCGGACCCCAATCGCGCCTGTGCACGCGTCCCGCACTGTGGCGAGGATTACATGAGTCGAATTTCGGGGCCGCTTATGGATCGCTTCGACCTGCGCGTCGAAGTTCCTCCGGTCGGCTTCCAAGACCTTGACCTGCCAGCAACCGGAGAAAGTTCAGCCTGTGTCGCCGCGCGGGTTACCGTTTCCCGATCGATGCAGGAGAAAAGGTTCGCGCAACACACAGACGTCCGCGTAAACGCTGACATTCAAGGGCGCCTGCTGGAGGAGATCGCATCGCCCGATTCAGAGGGCCACGCGCTACTTCTGCGCGCAGCAGAGCGCTTTGGTCTCACCGCACGGGGATATCACCGTGTTCTTCGGGTCGCGCGCACGATCGCCGACCTCGACGCCGCGCCGGTCGTGCAACAGCCACATATTGCCGAAGCGCTTAGCTACCGACTGGCCTTCACCAAGGAACCTTGACGCTCAGCGCTGCGTTTGGCTTCGATCACCTGCCAGACCTTTTCGGCCACGTTTACGCCGTCAAATCGTTCAAGCTCCTGAATGCCAGTCGGAGACGTCACGTTGATCTCGGTTAGGTAGTCACCGATAACATCAATGCCCACAAAGATTTGACCATGCTCTTTCAGCACTGGACCAATCTTCGCACAAATCTCCAAATCCCGTTCGGACAAGCCAATCTTCTCGGGCCGACCGCCCACGTGCATGTTCGAACGGGTCTCGCCGGCCTGAGGCACGCGGTTGATCGCGCCCACCGGTTCGCCATCGACCAGGATCACCCTTTTATCGCCGTTAGATACGTCCGGCAGGAATTTCTGTGCGATCAGGGGTTCGCGGCTCAAACCGGTGAACAGTTCATGCAGTGACGACAGGTTGCGGTCATTTGGGTCTAGTCGGAAAACACCCGCACCGCCGTTCCCATACAGCGGCTTCAGGATAATATCGCCATGATCGTCCTTAAAACGCCGAATGGTATTCAGGTCGCGCGCGATCAGCGTCGGCGGAATCAGGTCCGGGAACTGCAGGACCAGAAGTTTCTCAGGGAAGTTGCGCACCCAGAACGGGTCATTGACCACCATGGTCCCCGGGTGGATTCGCTCCAACAGATGGGTGGTGGTGATATAACCCATGTCAAAGGGCGGGTCCTGACGCAACCAGACGACGTCATACGTCCCAAGATCGACATCGGTTTCCTCTCCCAACTCGAAGTGGTCGCCCAGCACCCGGCGCACTTCCAACGGCCACCCGCGCG
>CAYFXM010000141.1:0-7127 GCA_964346965.1 uncultured Actibacterium sp.
CCCTTGCCATAGCTGCGATAGAACTTGGCCACGTCCTCGTCCAACAACAGCGTGATCCGCACCTTCTTGGGCTGGGGACGATAGCCCTCGGTCAGGCGCTGCCATTCTTCGGGGATGTGCAGGCTTTGCATCTCGCGGCCATAGACATGCATGTGCAACCGCATGATCGAGTCCTTGGCCTGCTCCAGCTTGCGCTTCTCGGCCTTGGTCATCTTGCGGCCCCGCGGGTGTTCCATCGGGTTGGGGCGCAGCGCGTCGTGCGGGTCGATCAGGGGCATGGGCAAATCTCCTTTGCCATGACCCTGCGGCGCAAAAGTTAACGCCGCACGAGGGGTCCGCGCGGCGTCATATGGAACTCATATGCAGGTCATATGCCGGTCATACGGCCGAAACGGCGTTAACGATTGGCCCAGTTGACGATCCCGGCGGCGGGCATGGCGCCTGCCTGACGCGCGCGTTCCTTGCCGCCCTGGAACTTCACCAACAGAGGGATTCCCCGGATCCCATAGATCTGCCCGGCCCTCGGATCGGCCTCTGTATCCAATTTCACGAACCGCGCCCGGCCCCGTAACTCATTGGCCGCCTTGGAAAATTCCGGCGCCATCTGGCGGCACGGTCCGCACCACGCCGCCCAGAAATCCACCACCAAGGGCACGTCATCCACCCGCTGCGCCTTGCGCAGCCAGTCCAGCGTAACCTCTTGAGGTTTATTAGAAAAAAGCGCCGCCCCGCAGCTTCCACACTTCGGCCCCGCGCCCAGCTTGTCCTGAGGAACCCTATTCCCCTGCCCACAATCAAAGCAGGTCATTTTCAGCCCGGCCATCGCAGCCTCCTATCCTTGGTCGAGCCAGATATAGGCGCTGATCCGACAGGAAAAAGAGCGACCCCACGTCGCGCCGCCTCAGACCAGAACCGCGACGATCCACATGCCAAGACCAAAGACCGTGTGCGCCGCCAGACCCAGCCCCCGCGTCTTCCACGGCGACGGCGTTTTCGACGCCGCCCAGCCCAGCCCCATTCCCGGCTGCAACAGAAACCACCCCGCTGCGATGGTCAGCAGACTGAAAATCCAGACCGGCAGAAAAGTCGGTGATGCCAACCAGTTAGCCCCTGCCAACAGGACAAACACCACGCCATATACCGCCCCAACCGCATAGTGAAATACCCACCCCAACGGCAACTCTTGCGCCACCGGGGAGGCATCGCCGATCGCCTCGTGAAACACCCGCCCCCGAAAGACATGACCCATCCACCGTCCCGGCATCGCCCAATTTGGGAATGGCGCTACTCCGGCTTTGGCCAACACGAATGCCCACAGATCCATCGCCACCGTGCCGCCAATCCCCATTGCCAGACCTATCGTCAATCCGTTCATTTTACCCTCATCGCCGACCAACCCGATCACCATAGACCCTCGGAAACGCCCATAAAGTCAAAGATTTTCCTTGCGTCACCAACCGGTATGCGGCCCAATTGGGCCATGACGATCCTCAGTTTCACTATCAATTGCCCCGACCACGACACCGCGTCGGATCTTGCCGAGGCGCTGCTTAGCCAGCGTATCGTTGCCTGCGCCAATATCGGCGCAACCATCGAAAGCCGGTACCGCTGGAACGGCGATATCGAACGCACGACAGAAGTCCCTCTAACGGTCAAAACCCGGCCCGCACTGGAGAAAGAAGTTGAGGCCGTCGTAAAGGCGCTCCACCCCTATGACGTGCCCCCAATCGTCCACGAAACCTGTCTGGCGAATCCCACCTACGAAGAGTGGGTGCGCACGGAAACGGGCGGATAAAGTCCAAGCCACGCCCCAATGCCGCCGCAAAGCCCCAATAGATTCAGGGTAGAGAGACATTGGTAGTGCAAATGAAACTCGTAAGAACGATCAGTTTGGCTTTGGGTTTGTTGGTTCTCGTGGCAGCGGGTGTCATGTACACATCTGGCGCACCGACTGCCCCGAAATCTCCTGACGAAACCGCGGCGGTTTTGGGTGTCGAGACCGATCCAGAGGGCTTGGCAACAGTTGGTGAAGCGGTTGCCATTCCCACCAGCAAGAAATCCGCAATGAAGACCATTTTGCGGTGGTTCACCGGTGGTTCCGATAAAGAAGTGAAAACCACTGTCCAAACCGCTGAACGGGAGCCTGCAGAAGTCCGTGTTCTACGGGGCGGCAACGCGCTGAACGGTAGACACGGCAGCGGGCGACTGGTCAAAGCACGGGTCGCAGAGGAATGATCCGGTTACACTGACAAAGGCTCACATCCGCGCGCGATGGCTGTAACACGGGCTGTAAAAACTTAGGCGCACTCCCATGTCGTTCCTATGAAAGGAGTACGACCATGGATACGAAAGCGCCGCAAACCCCGCCCAAGGATGCGCCCAAGACCCCATATCGTTTTACCGATTGGGCTTCGATTTGACCGCGAAAACCAACAGCTAAGATCCATATTTATCCAGTAAATACAGACAAGTAGGCGGATAATTGCCCCTGCGACAAGCTGTCAGGTGATTTATTCAGCTTCTTGAATATCTCCTCCATTGAAACCGGAAAAATGGAGAAGCTAAGAATGAAAGAGGCAATTATCTTTGTAGCAGTGACAATAGCGGCCGCGCCCGCATTCGCTGGCCACAACAACCCTTGGACTGACGACCTCAGCATCCTGAACCAGCAATTTCATGACACGAACCAGCTTCAAAGCTTAGACACACCCGGCGAGGATGAAATGCGGGGTGAGATGGAGCGGAACGCGTCGGGCAAGCTGGAGAGCGGCCTTGGCGGCCCTGGGTCAGGCGGTGGCGGCCAAGGTGAAAGTACTGGTTCGGGCGGTGGCAACGGCGGCGGTGGGCGCCGCTAAGCGACGCGCCCGATCAAATCCACTTTGCCAACGGCGGTAGGCTCATCAGTACCGCGTTGGCGTCGTGGCCAGTAGCGAGACCGAATTTCGTGCCCCGGTCATAAACCAAGTTGTATTCCGCATAGAGGCCCCGGTGTACTAGCTGGGTCTCTTTATCTGCCTCGGTCCATTCTGTCTCGCGGCGTCTTTCGATCAGGGGCAAGAAAGCGGGCAGAAAAGCCCGGCCAATGTCTTGGATAAGCGCGAAATCCTTGTCCCAATCGCCGGTATTGTGGTCGTCAAGGAATATCCCGCCAACTCCCCGTGCGCGTTTACGGTGAGGAACATAGAAATACTCGTCCGCCCATTCTTTTAGGCGCGGATAGAGATCCTCCCCATGCGGATCCAGATGCTCTTTCTGAACCGCGTGGAAATGGGCCGTATCGTCGTCGTATTCGATGCAGGGGTTCAGGTCAGACCCGCCACCGAACCACCATGCCGATGGAGTCCAGAACATGCGGGTATTCATGTGAACTGCAGGGCAATGCGGGTTCTGCATATGAGCGACGAGCGAGATGCCCGAGGCCCAAAATTGCGGGTTTTCGGCGACACCGGGAACACCGCGTGCTGCCATTGCCTGCTGCGGGTGTTCACCAAGCGTACCGTAGACGGTCGAGACATTGACACCGACCTTTTCGAACACCCGCCCGCCACGCATGACACTCATCAACCCGCCACCGGCATCCTCACCATCGTCGCCGGTACGTTTGGTGGGAGTCACTTCGAACCGGCCGGGCACATTTTCGGCTGCAGCACCGGCAGCCGGACCATCTTCCAATGCCTCGAACGCGGTGACAATCTCGTCGCGGAGTTCGCGGAACCAAGCGGATGCGGTAGCTTTGCGGTCAGTAAACGGGTCGGTCATGGCGGCCTCTTGCAGAATTTCAAAAGGCCTATCAGCTTTGAAAGGCATTCGCCAGATGAGCTGCTGCCACATTGGCGTTCCACACTGACGCACCTATATTGGCATAGTCTTTGTTTAATCAGGTGCCCATATGTCCCGACTTTTCCTGCTCGCCCTCGTGCCTATTTTGGCCGCCTGCACTTCACCGCGTCAGGCCTGCGAGAGTTCTGCGTTAAAGGACTTGCAGATTATTGACGCCCTAATTGCAGAGACAGAGCAAAATATTGCCCGTGGCTATGGAATAGAGGTCGACACGGTTCGCAGCCCTACGTTCCGCTATTGCCTCGGTCGTCGCAGCGATGGTCGTACGAGTGTCGGAGTGATTTTCTGCAATGAACCTGAATACCGGAACATCGAACGCCCTGTTGCCCTTGATCTGGCCGAAGAGGAGGCCAAGCTGCGATCCCTTAAGGCCAAACGCCCAAGCGTTGCGAAAAACGCGGCCCGCGCGCTCGCGGCCTGCGAGGCCCATTATCCAGAAAGTTAATGCGCCGGTGTGTCAACCGGGTCCAGAAGGGTTCGACCGCCGTCCAGCGTCATCACCTGCCCCGTCATAAAGCCAGAGGCATCCGACGCTAGAAACTGCGCTGCCTCAGCTAGTTCCCTTGCATGGGCAATACGGCCAATCGGGGTATGATCCAGAATCTGGTCTCTATAGTCCTCGTTCTCTTTCAGCGCATTGTTCAAGCTAGCGCTCAACACCGAGCCAAAGGATAAAGAGTTTACGCGCACCCTATGCCCAGCAAGCGCGACGGCCAGCGAGCGTGTCATCTGGTCCAACGCGGCGGTCGACACCGAATAGGCCAGAAGCTGTGGATTTGCGCGCCGCGCGGCGATCGAAGAGAGGTTGATGATCGAGCCAATGCAACCTTCATCCTGTTCGTCATCCTTGGCTTGCTTGATCATCCGCTTCGCCACCAGTTGGCTGAGCCGCAAGCTGACCAACAGGTTCTGGTCCAGCATCTCTTCGATCGTGTCGTCTTTCGAGTCCAACGGATCAGAGGTCACAAGCTGTCGGCTGCAGTTGACCAGAATATCAACCCGGTCAAACGCATCCAGCGTGGCCGACAACAGATTGGCGATGGTCAGACGTTGACGCAAGTCACCAGCGAAATAGCGAATATTCCCTTCATCGCCATTGCTGGAGCCCGTCTCGGCCTTCAGCCGCACCTCATCACGGTCTGCAAACATGACATTGGCACCCGCCCCGATGAAATGCCGGGCGATGGCAAGGCCTACGCCGTTCGCAGCACCGGTAATAATGGCAGTTTTACCTTCAATCGAGAAACTCATGATCTTCGCTCCGGTTCGACTGGACCAGCAGTCACTTCCTGCGACGACCCTGCGCCAATGGGCGGGCCGCATGCAAGAGTTTGAATCCACTGTCGCCGCCAATCTCTTCGACTTCGCGGAAAAGTTGGGCAAGAGTCTGCTCGTATGGCAGGTGGCGATTGGCAACCATCCACATATGGCCGGACGTCGTCAGGATACGGGCGGCGGTTTGCAGGAATGCCTTTCCCAGGTCTGGCTCTGCTGCGCGGCCGGTGTGAAACGGCGGATTGCAGACCACATGAGAGAATGGCTCATCAGGCTTAAAACTAGTGGCGTCCGCCCAGTGAAAAATTGCGCGTGGATCGTGGACATTCTGGCGGGCACATTCGAGGGCCTGATGATCGGCCTCCACCAGATGAACTTCAGTCACGCCCCCTTTACGCAACACGTGCGACGTCAGATAGCCCCACCCCGCACCCAGATCGGCGATCCGACCCTTCATCATCTCGGGCAAAGCATCGACCAACAACTCGGACCCGCGATCCACCTTTTCAGCGGAAAAGACGCCGGGCATTGTGACGAAGGGACCAAGTTCAATCGGTTGCGCGGCCCAGTCAGCGAACGCATCCTTTACCGCCTGCATTGCGAAGAGCTTACCATGCGCCTTGGACAAAACGCCCTCTACGTCTGCCCCGGCCCGGCACTTCTTCAGAACCGAGTCGATCCCGTCTGTTTTCTGCCCATCAACCCAAATCGGACAGCCCGCTATACGCCCTACCAGATCCGCGATCTGGCCCAGAGCCTGCGCCTTGGACCGCGGTAGGAAAAGGATGGCAGCGGCGTAGTTCCCTTGCGGTTCAACAACGCAGTCGAAACCCAGCCCCTGCCAATAGTCAAAGTCCGGCTTGAAGCCTTGCACGATCTGCAGTCGTTCTTTCGGCAGCGACGACAGGTCTTCGCCCGCCCGCGCGCCAACCACGGCGATACGGCCCTCATCCGGGAGAGAGTAACCGGCGTCCAACGCCAGAGAAATACGGGAAACCTTCATGGCAAAGCCGGGCGCGAGTGCCCTATTCCTTTTCCATAGTGCACTGCAATGGATGCTGGTGACGACGCGCGAAATCCATCACTTGCGCGACTTTAGTTTCGGCGACCTCGAAAGAGAACACACCAACTACGGCCAATCCCTTTTTATGCACCGTCAGCATCAGTTCGAACGCTTGCGCATGGTTCAGGCCGAAGAAGCGCTCCAGCACATGCACGACGAATTCCATCGGCGTGTAATCGTCGTTCAGCAACATGACCTTATACATCGGCGGACGCGCGGTTTTGGGGCGCGTCTTGGTGGCGACAGAGGTATCACTCTCGTCATCCTTGTCGGACATGATATGCGTCATCAAATCGGCCAAGCGCTGGCTCCGTTGAAAATGCTGTGTGTTAGCTTGAGCCGCTATATATAAGCGAGCCACGGCATCTGAAAAGGGGCCGCGTGGCAACTGGAGGTGGATTTGGCGCAAGAGCTGTCAACAATTGGCTTCGATGCAGACGATACTCTGTGGCAGAACGAACAGTTCTTCCGAATGACGCAAGAGCGATTCGCTGGGCTCTTGCGGGATTTTACCGATCCCGATCACCTGTACGTGCATCTACTGGAAGCGGAAAAACGCAACGTTGGCCACTATGGGTTTGGCATCAAGGGTTTCGTCCTGTCGATGATCGAAACCGCCATCGAGGTAACCGAAGAACGTGTTCCAGCCAGCGTCATCCATGAGTTAATGGAGGCTGGGAAAGAGATGCTCGCCCACCCTATCCATCTGCTGCCGGGGGCGGCAAAGACGGTCGAGCAGCTTTCCCAAAGCCACCGTATCCTGCTGATTACCAAGGGCGATCTACTCGATCAGGAACGCAAACTTGCGCAGTCAGGGCTCGGCGATCATTTCGACGGAGTGGAGATCATCTCGCACAAGACCGCCGACCACTATACTCGGATATTTGAGTATCACGGCGAGGGGGCGGCGAGGGCGATGATGGTCGGCAACTCGCTGAAATCGGACGTT
>CAYFXM010000142.1:0-7052 GCA_964346965.1 uncultured Actibacterium sp.
CCGGGGATTCGTGCTTGTTCCACTGGCAGAGATTGCGCCGGATTGGCGTCACCCGCTGCTGAACCAGACCGTAGCGCAGTTGCTGGCCGCGTTGCCGCCCGAGGAATTGGCGGAAATCCAGCCTCTCTAGGCGGATTTTCAAGGTATTCTCCCTTGTCAAGGGTCAACCGAGTCGATAGGTAGGCCATTCTAGTTTTCCGCATGGATTGGAGACATCAATGGCCCGCGTGACGGTTGAAGATTGCGTTGATAAGGTCCCGAACCGGTTCGAGCTTGTAATGCTTGCCGCGCATCGTGCGCGCGAGATCTCTGCTGGCGACCCGCTGACCGTAGATCGTGACAACGACAAGAACCCCGTTGTCAGCCTGCGTGAAATCGCCGACGAAACCCAACTGGCCGACGATCTGCGCGAGCGCATGATCGAAAGCCTGCAGACCCAGATCGAGGTCGATGAGCCCGAAGAAGATTCGATGGCTCTGCTGATGGGCGGCGAGAACGACAAGCCCGAGGACGACATGTCCGAAGAGAACCTGCTGCGCGCCCTGATGGAAGCTCAGGGCCAGAAGTAAACCCGGCGGCATGCCCGCCCAAGAATGACTGCGGACCGGATGGCCAAGATCGACGTCGAAGACCTCATCTCGCTGGTCCGCAACTACAACCCCAAGACAAACGAAAAACTGATCCGTGACGCCTATACCTATGGCGAGGCGATGCACGAAGGTCAGTTCCGCCGGTCTGGGGAACCCTATTTCACCCACCCCGTCGCCGTTGCCGCGATCCTGACCGAACAGCGTCTGGATGACGCGACGATCGTGACAGCCCTGTTGCACGACACGATCGAGGACACCAAGGCCAGCTATTCCGAGGTCGAGCAGCGCTTTGGCTACGAAGTGGCTGACCAACCTGCAGCTTTCGTCGTCCGAGACCAAACAGGCCGAGAATTTCCGCAAGCTGTTCATGGCCATGTCCAAGGACCTGCGGGTGATCCTGGTGAAGCTCGCTGACCGCCTGCACAATATGCGCACGATCAAGTCGATGCGACAGGAGAAGCAGGTCCAGAAAGCCCGCGAGACGATGGATATCTATGCGCCGCTGGCAGGCCGTATGGGTATGCAGTGGATGCGCGAGGAACTCGAAGACCTCGCGTTTCGGGTCCTGAACCCCGAGGGCCGCAGTTCGATCATTCGCCGTTTCATCACGTTGCAGCGTGAAACCGGTGACGTGATCCACCAGATTACCAACGACATCCGTCACGAGCTGGATGAAGAGGGGGTTCACGCTGACGTCTACGGACGGGCCAAGAAACCCTATGGCATCTGGCGCAAGATGCAGGAGAAGGATCAGGGTTTCTCGCGCCTGTCTGATATCTATGGCTTTCGCGTCATCACCGATACCGAGGCCGATTGCTATCGCGTCCTTGGCGCCATCCACCAGCGTTGGCGGTCGGTTCCCGGACGGTTCAAGGACTATATCAGCCAGCCCAAGTCGAACGGCTATCGCTCGATCCACACCACCGTATCGGGGCGTGACGGCAAGCGGGTCGAAATTCAGATCCGCACCCGCCAGATGCACGAGGTTGCCGAAAGCGGCGTTGCTGCGCACTGGTCCTATCGGGATGGGGTGCGGGCAGAGAACCCCTTTGCCGTGGACCCTGCCAAATGGCTCGCCTCATTGACCGAGCGCTTCGAAAATGCCGAGGACCACGACGAGTTCCTCGAGCATGTGAAGATGGAGATGTATTCCGACCAAGTCTTCTGCTTCACGCCAAAAGGGGACGTGGTCAAATTGCCCAAGGGCGCCACGCCTCTGGATTTCGCCTATGCGATCCACACCCGGATCGGCGACAGCTGTGTAGGTACCAAGGTTGACCATATCCGCGTGCCGCTGTGGACCCGCCTGCGCAACGGTCAGTCGATCGAGATTATCACTGCCGAAGGCCAGCGCCCGCAACCGACTTGGCTGGACATCGTGGTCACCGGCAAGGCCAAGGCTGCAATCCGCAAGTCCCTGCGTGAAGAAGACCGCGAACGTTTCGTCAAACTGGGCCGCGAACTGGCCCGGGTCGCCTTTGAACATCTTGGCAAGAAGGCCACCGATAAGGCGCTGAACACCGCGGCCAAGCATTTTGGCCTGTCTGACGGCGAGGAACTCCTGTCACGCCTCGGCAGCGCCGAGTTGCGGGCCCATGACGTGGTCACTACGCTCTACCCCGAAGTTGCTGCCCGGGTGCCCGAAGATATCGACCCCGAACACGCGGTCATCGGCCTCTCACCAGAGCAGTCCTTTGTCCGCGCCGAGTGCTGCCAACCGGTCCCTGGAGAGCGGATCGTTGGCATTGCCCACCACGGCAAGGGCGTCATTGTTCACGCCATCGACTGTCCCTGTTTGGCAGAGGTCGAAGAGCAGCCAGAACGCTGGGTCGATCTGCATTGGCACAGCGGGACGCACCCCGCGATCCATACGGTATCGCTGGATGTCACCATTAGGAACGACGCTGGCGTACTGGGACGAATCTGCACGTTGATTGGCGAACAGAAAGCCAATATCTCGGACCTACATTTCACCGACAAAAAGCCAGATTTCTATCGGATCATGCTGGATGTCGACCTGAGGGATGTCGAGCACCTGCACATGGTGATGACGGCCCTCGAAGCAGAGAGTGACGTGGCCGAGATCATTCGGCACAGGGATGCCGAAACCGGCTAGGATGGATGAAAGGAAGACGACTTGGTCTTCAAGCGTCGAGAAAAACGGTCCTGGCTTCAGATCATTTCTGATGGCCTCTACCCCAAAGGCGGGTGGGGCAGGGCGTTTCTCTATATCCGCCACCGTCTTCACCGCCTGCCAGACACGCCGCACAAGATCGCGCGGGGGATCGGGTTCGGCGTTTTCACCACCTTCACGCCCTTCTACACGATGCATTTTGTCATCGCTGCACTGCTGGCCCGCCTGTTCAACGGCAATATCCTTGCATCGCTTCTGGCGACGTTCTTTGGGAACCCGCTCACCTATATTCCGATCGGCGTGGTCTCATTGAAGACCGGGCATTTCATTCTTGGGACGGAGTTCGACGAGAATGTAGACAAATCTCTGGTCAACAAGTTCTACGGCGCGGCTGAGGATTTCGTCACCAACCTTTGGGCACTCTTCACCGAGGCCGAAGCGGATTGGAGCAAGTTGAGCCTCTTTTACGACGAGGTCTTCTTCCCCTATATGATTGGGGGTATTGTCCCCGGCATCATCGCGGGCACCGTCGCCTTTTACCTGACGCTACCTGTGATCGCGACCTATCAGAAACGCCGTCGTGCGAAACTGAAGAAAAAGCTGGAAGAGCTACGGGCCAAAGCGCTAGCTAAGTCCAAACTGGACAAGACCGCCTGAACTGGGGGATTCCTCATGACTGACACCCACCTGCGCCTTGGCGTCAACATCGACCATGTGGCCACCGTGCGGAACGCGCGCGGCAGCGCCTATCCCGATCCTCTGCGTGCCGCCAAACTGGCTGAAGAGGCCGGGGCTGACGGTATCACCGCCCACCTGCGCGAAGACCGCCGCCATATCTCGGACGCCGATATCGACGGTCTGATGGAGGTCCTGTCGGTGCCGCTCAACTTCGAGATGGCCGCCACCGACGAGATGCAGGCCATTGCCCTGCGCCACAAGCCCCACGCCGTCTGCATCGTTCCCGAAAAGCGGGAAGAACGCACCACGGAAGGCGGACTTGAGGTCGCACGCGAGGAAAACAAGCTTGCCCATTTCATTGCGCCTCTGCGCGATGCGGGCTGCCGCGTGTCGATCTTCATCGCGGCGGATCAGCCCCAGATCGAGGCTGCGCACCGCATCGGTGCACAAGTGATCGAGCTGCACACCGGCGCTTATTGCGACTTTCACGCTGAGGGCCGGTTTGATGAGCGCGATGCAGAACTCGCCCGCCTGCGCGAGATGTCCGCCTTTGCGCATTCCTTGGGGCTCGAGGTCCACGCTGGCCATGGGCTGACCTATGACACCGTCCAGCCCGTCGCGGCCTTCCCTGAAGTGATGGAACTGAACATCGGCCACTTCCTGATCGGAGAGGCGATCTTCCGTGGGCTCACGCCAGCCATTCAGGAAATGCGCCGCCTGATGGATGAGGCTAGGGCGTGACCCCTAAGCAGGACCAAATGCCGCCGGATATGCTCTATCACGGCACCAGTTCCGAAAGCGCGACGTCGATCCTGATCGAAGGCCTGACGCCGGGTGCTGACGAGCATGTGCACCTGTCCGCTGATCCGGCCAAGGCACGGCAAGCCGCATCACATCTCAACAAACCCGTGGTGTTTTCCGTTTATGCCGGTGCGGCCTACACAGAGGGCCAGCCATTCTGGCCTGCTGAAAATGATGTCTGGCTAACAGAAGCAGTTCACCCGGATTTCCTGTATCTGCCGCATGTGCGAGGGGCGGAATAGGCTTGTTCTTCGGCCTACAAAACTCATATGCAGGTCATATGGTAGTCATATGCAAGTTGCATCGTTCAATCTGGGCCAAAACATGATCCTGGGTATCGGAACAGACCTCGCGAATATCGAGCGCATCCAAGGCACACTGGACCGTTTTGGTGACCGGTTTCGCAATCGCGTCTTTACCGATATTGAGCAACGCAAGGCGGAATATCGCGCCGATACCGCTGGCACTTATGCCAAACGTTGGGCAGCGAAAGAGGCCTGTTCCAAGGCGCTTGGCACGGGCCTGAGAATGGGCATCGCCTGGAAAGACATGGCCGTCACCAACCTGCACACCGGACAGCCCGTGATGCATGTCACCGGTTGGGCGGCCGAGCGGTTGTCGGAAATGACACCCGACGGTCACGAGGCGATCATCCATGTCACTCTGACCGACGATCATCCTTGGGCTCAGGCCTTTGTGGTGATCGAGGCACGCCCCTTGGGTTGACACGCCCCCCGCACCCGATCATGTAGCGATGACCTTTATTTGCAGGCAGGAACAGGCATGGCAGAGAAGAAAAAAGACAGCGCTCTGGTCGAGAATATCAAAACCCTCGTCTATGCGCTGCTGATCGCGGGCGTCTTCCGGACCCTGTTCTTTCAGCCCTTCTGGATTCCCTCGGGATCAATGAAAGACACGTTGCTGATCGGTGACTTCCTGTTCGTGAACAAGATGGCCTATGGCTATTCGCAGTACTCCTGTCCCTTTGGCATGTGCCCATTCGAAGGGCGTCTGCTTGAAGACGATCCCGAGCGTGGTGATGTCGTTGTCTTCCGCCATCCGGTGAATGGCACAGACTTCATCAAGCGCCTTGTTGCCGTGCCCGGTGACACAGTCCAGATGCGTAACGGCCAGCTCATCATCAATGGTTCTGCCGTTGGCGTGGAGGCCGATGGTACCTTCACGGAAGTGATGGAACGACAGGGTCCGTTTGGCCACTACCCCCGTTGTGAAAACGGCCCGGTCGGCGAAGGGGCGATCTGCGAGAAATCACGTTTTACCGAGATACTCCCCAACGGTGTCGAACACAGCGTTCTGAACGTCACGCAAAGCTACGGCGGCGATAATACCCCATTGTTCACCGTCCCTGAGGACCACTATTTCTTCATGGGCGACAACCGCGATAACAGCCAAGACAGCCGCTTTTCGCAGCGTGCCGGAGGCGTGGGCTACGTCCACAAGGACTTCCTGATTGGCCGCGCGGACCGGATCATGTTCTCCTCCGCGGGGCGTTCGCTGTTCTTCTTCTGGACATGGCGTAGCGACCGCTTCTTCAAGGCAATTGAATGAAGCTGTCGACGGACCTCACATCCTTTTGTGAACGGCTCGGCCACCGGTTCAACCGGCCAGAGCTGATCCAACGGGCGCTGACCCATCCTTCGATTTCTTCGGCCACTCGACCCGATAACCAGAGGTTGGAGTTTCTGGGCGATCGGGTGCTGGGGCTGGTGATGTCCGAGGCGCTATTGGCTGCTGACCCGAATGCGGCAGAGGGACAATTGGCCCCCCGTTTCAACGCCCTTGTGCGCAAGGAAACCTGCGCAGACGTGGCCCGCGAAATCGACCTTGGGGAGGTGCTGAAGCTGGGCCGTTCCGAGATGCTATCCGGGGGACGTCGCAAACAGGCGCTTCTGGGCGATGCAATGGAAGCGGTGATTGCAGCCGTCTATCTGGATGCCGGATTTGACGCCGCCAAGGAGTTAGTTCTGCGCCTGTGGGGGGACCGTGTTTCAAAGGTCGAGGCCGACGCACGTGACGCGAAAACCGCTCTTCAGGAATGGGCGCAGGCGCGAGGCCAGAAACCCCCGCAATATATCGAGAAATCGCGCTCTGGCCCTGACCACGCCCCGGTCTTCGTGATCGAGGTTCTGTTGGACAGTGGCCAATGCGCCCAAGCGACTGCCGGATCGAAACGGCAGGCGCAACAGGCAGCGGCACAGACCCTGCTGAATGAATTGGAGGCCACGAATGGCTGAGACAAAAGCGGGCTTTGTTGCCCTGATTGGCGAACCGAACGCGGGCAAATCGACGCTTCTAAACCGGATGGTGGGGGCCAAGGTCTCTATCGTGACACATAAGGTGCAGACCACACGGGCGCGTATCCGCGGTGTGGCGATGGAAGGCGACGCACAAATCGTGTTTGTCGATACTCCGGGCCTGTTCCGCCCACGCCGCCGGTTGGACCGAGCGATGGTTGCCGCCGCGTGGGGCGGGGCGGCAGATGCCGATATTGTTGTCCTGCTGATCGAAGCGCACCGCGGCCTGACCGAAGGCGCGCAGAAGATCATCGACGCCCTACACGAACGAATAAACCCGAACCAAACCGTCGCCCTTGCGATCAACAAGATCGATCGCGTGAAGGCCGAACAACTGCTGGCCCTGACCACGCAGATGAACGAAGCCTACCCCTTCGCCCAAACCTTCATGATCTCGGCCGAGAAGGGCCACGGCGTGGATGACCTGCGCGGCTGGTTGGCCGATGAGCTGCCCGAAGGCCCGTGGATGTACCCGGAAGATCAGATCGCCGATCTGCCCATGCGCATGATCGCGGCTGAGATGACACGCGAGAA
>CAYFXM010000143.1:0-7044 GCA_964346965.1 uncultured Actibacterium sp.
CAAAGCGTATTTGTTCTCGGGTGTCGAAATCCGCTGGAAATCCGAGATTGACGACGGTGAAACCCCGGTCGAGGCCACCTTCCACTTCCCCGGCGGCTTGTCGGACTACCTGAAGGAAACGCTCGGGTCGGCCAGCACCTATTCCGACGCGCCCTTCGGCGGCAAGGTCGAGTTCCGCGACAAGTTCAACGAAGCCGGCTACGTCGAATGGGCGATCAACTGGACCCCCTCCCGCGACGGGTTCATCCAGTCCTACTGTAACACCGTCCCCACCCCCGAAGGCGGCACCCATGTCACCGGCTTCTGGGCCGCGATCCTGAAAGGCATCAAGGCGTATGGAGAGCTGGCGGGCAACAAAAAGGCCGCGCAGATCACCCGCGACGATCTTCTGACGGGCGGCTGCGCGCTGGTCAGCTGCTTCATCGCCGACCCGGCCTTCGTGGGCCAGACCAAGGACCGCCTGTCGACCGAGGCCGCGTCAAAAATGGTCGAACAATCCGTCCGTGACCATTTCGACCACTGGCTGTCCTCTGACACCAAGGCCGCCGGAGCGATCCTCGACTTCCTTGTCTTGCGGGCCGAGGAACGCCTGCGCCGCAAGCAGGAAAAGGAAACCCAGCGCAAATCCGCCACCAAGAAGCTGCGCCTGCCCGGCAAGCTGGTGGATTGCTCATCGAACGCCCGCGAGGGCACCGAACTGTTCATCGTCGAGGGCGACTCGGCGGGCGGCTCTGCCAAGATGGCGCGGGACCGCAAGACCCAAGCCCTGCTGCCCCTGCGCGGCAAGATCCTGAACGTGCTTGGCGCGGCCAGTTCCAAACTGGGCACCAATGCCGAGATCAGCGATCTGACCCAAGCGCTTGGCGTCGGGCTGGGCACGAAATTCAACGTCGATGACCTGCGTTATGACAAGGTCATCATCATGACAGACGCGGATGTCGACGGGGCGCATATCGCCTCGCTTCTGATGACCTTCTTCTTCACCCAGATGCGCCCGATGATCGACACGGGCCACCTGTACCTGGCCTGCCCGCCGCTTTACCGCCTGACCCAAGGCGCCAAGCGCGTCTATTGTCTGGACGAGGCAGAGCGGGACGAGTGGCTGGCCAAGGGTCTGGGCGGCAAGGGAAAAATCGACGTGAGCCGGTTTAAGGGTCTGGGCGAGATGGACGCCAAGGACCTGAAAGACACCACCATGAACCCCGCCACCCGCAAGCTGATCCGCGTGACGATCGACGAAGACGAACCCGGCGAAACCGCCGATCTGGTCGAGCGCCTGATGGGCAAGAAGCCCGAGAAGCGGTTCGAGTATATTCAGGCCAATGCGCGGTTCGTGGAGGAGTTGGATATTTAGGTGAATTATTGGTTGAAATTTCGTGAGCGAGAGAATGGCAGAGAAAGATTTCTGGGATAAGTTCGAAATCCTGTCGAAACTTGCAGTTGGAATAACCGTTCCTACTGTTGTCGCTCTAACAGCATTTCTTCTCAACGACCAAATCAATAAGCGAAATCAGGCCACCGAAATCACTCGAGTCGCGGTTGGAATCCTACAAGCGGAACCCAATACCGAGAACGGAGTAGACCATCTGCGCCTTTGGGCTATCGACGTTTTGAGAGACCCCGAAAATCCTAAACCATTAAGCGCTGAAGCTGCTGAAGCCTTAAAAACGCAAAGCTTAGGAGCATTGATGGGCGGTGACATGTTTGAACTCAAAGACTTCTTTGGTGGAAAGCTTGCTCCGACCACTCCCCCTCCTGAGGCCAAAGTGTGGCCAATACAGGAGTAGTGAAATCTTAGAACTGAAATGGCTCGGGCGGCCAGCCCGACCGCAGCCGACTAGCTCAGTCAACGCTTCAACCACCTAAGGATCAATTCGCTCCTATGAATCTGCTCTTCGTTTGCAGCATGAACCAATGGCGCAGCCCAACCGCCGAGAACATCTTTCGACGGCTCGAGGGAATTTCTGCCAGATCGGCAGGCACCAGTCGGAAGGCGCGACGCCAGATCAAGCTTGATGACATTCGATGGGCGAACATGATCTTTGTGATGGAAGAGAAACATCTCTCGCGCCTTCGCGGCGACTTCAGAGGAGAGCTCCGACACAAAGACGCTCACGTCTTGGATATCCCTGACCAATACAGATACATGGATCCAGAGTTGATCGATCTTCTCCAAACCGCTGTCTCACCATGGATTGATGACTCGGGCGATTAGATAGCGCGACCAGCTCGAACCTTAGTACAGGCGACCAGCCCGGGCCGCGCCCGATCCTCCCCGCGAGGGCGCATTGGCGATGTCCCACACCGCTCTACCGACCTTCGGGCTTTCACGATAATCCGCAGACCTCCTGCGCGGTAAAGCGCCCTCCCAAGGCTCGGGCGCGTCCCTGTTCTTTGCGGTTCGATCCGGATGCGTCTCTGGTCTTTCCCTCCCCGTGCGGGGGCGCTAGGCTGCGGGAAACATCGAACGACAGGACACAATCATGAAAAGCCTTCTGCTGATCGCCTCTCTGCTGACCCTTACTGCCTGCGCCACCATCGAAGGCGCCGGGCAGGATATCTCTGCTGCCGGATCTGCCATTTCGAACGCCGCGAAGTGATATCGGACTCCGAAGCAATGTCTGACGCAGCGCTGAGCCCCGATGACGCAAACCAGATCCTGACCGAGAATTTCTCGCCCTGGGTGCGTGATCTGCATATGGATTTCACCGAAATAACAGAGGGTTACACAATTAGCCGGATGCCGAACTCGGACCGGTTGTCGCGTGTGGGGGGCATCGTTTCGGGGCAGGCTCTGATGGCGATGGCCGACACGACGATGGTGCTGGCCACCGCCGGTTTCTTTGGCGAATTCAAGCCGGTGGCGACCACGAATTTCGACATGCAATTCCTGCGCCCCGGTCAGGGAGAATGGCTGGTCTGCCGCGCCGATATCGTCCGCGCCGGCAAGTCGCTGGCCTTTGTCCGCGCCGAGATCGTGGCAGAACCCACCGGCAAGCAAGTCGCCCGGGCACAAGCCACGTTCTACGTCGTATAGGGAAAATCGCCACACCCCCCATTGAGGCGCCCGAGTCCGCTGGACCTTTGCTGCGCAATGGTTCATATGAGGGGGAACTAGGACCGGAGGGTTTCATGGGTATTGTCAACACGTTCATGCATCTCGTGACATGGTGGAACGGCCAGACGCTTGGCACGCGGATTTTCACCTCGCGCAATGGCGTCAAAGTCGGCGAGGACGAGCAGGGCAATATCTATTACCAGTCCAAGGACGGCAAGCGCCGTTGGGTGATCTATAACGGTCTGGTCGAAGCCAGCCGGATTTCCCCCGATTGGCACGGCTGGCTGCATCACACCTATGATGACCGCCCCGGCGACACTCCGCTGACCCACAAAGAGTGGGAAAAGCCGCATCAGGAGAACCTGACCGGCACCGCGGCGGCTTATGCCCCGGCGGGTTCGCTGCGACAGGCCAAGCCTGCGGATCGCAGCGACTACGAGGCGTGGCAGCCGGAGTAATCTCCTGATGGCGGAAAACACCACAGAGGTCATGGTCGGTGGCGCCGTTCTGGCGGCGGCGATCGGGTTTCTGGTCTACGCCAGCGATTCCACAGATGCGATGCAAAGCACGGCAGGCAACTATGACCTGACCGCCAGCTTCCGCTCGGCCCAAGGCGTGACCGTGGGCACCGACGTGCGTCTGGCTGGCGTCAAGGTTGGCACTGTCACCGCGCTGGACCTGAACCCAACCACCTATCGCGCCGATGCGACGCTGTCGGTGCGCGAGGAGTTGGAACTACCCGATGACAGCGCTGCGCTGGTCGCGGCAGAAGGTCTGCTTGGCGGCTATTTCATCGAACTGGTTCCCGGCGGCTCGCCCTTCAATGTCGAGCCGGGTGGCGAGATCGAAGACACGCAGGGATCGGTCAGCTTGATCACGCTGCTTCTGAAGTTTGTTTCCGGCGACAACGGCGAATGATGCGTCTGGCGTTTTTGACGGGCCTTCTGGCCGTCCCTGCCCTTGCGCAGGACGTGGTGCTGGAAACTGCTCCGCCGAAATACAGTACCGCTCCCGGTGGCGTCGTGCGCATGGTGGACCGCGTCAGCGGAGAGCTGATGGACATCACAATGGAGAACGGAAGCACCCGCGACACGGGTAGTCTAAAGATCTCATTGGGGGAATGCCGCTATCCCACGGCCAACCCGGCCAGTGACGCCTTTGCCTATCTCCGGGTCGCGCAAGGCGAGGACGAGTTGTTTGCTGGGTGGATGATTGCCTCGAGCCCCGCGCTATCGGCGCTGGACCACCCGCGCTACGACGTCTGGGTGCTGCGCTGTATCAATACCGAAGGTGACGGCGGCGATGGCTGACTGAAATCAGCCCGCAGCTGCAGCGCTTCGGCCAGCATGCCCCGATAATCCACCCGTGGAATTTCAATCGCGCCCAGAGACGCGAGGTGTTCTGTGATGAACTGGGTGTCGAACAAGGTGAAACCACCCTGCCGAAGGTGATCCACCAGGAACGCCAAGGCGATCTTCGACGCATCCCGCCGGCGCGAAAACATACTTTCGCCAAAGAAGGCCGCGCCTAAAGTCACACCGTAGACACCGCCGATCAGGCCGGTCTCATCGTGCAGTTCCAGCGAATGAGCAAAGCCCATCCGGTGTAATTTTTGATAGAGATCGGAGATCGTGTCGTTGATCCAGGTTTCGTCGCGATCGGCACAGCCTTCCACGACGCCCGCGAAATCCGTGTCGATCTTAACGCGATAGTCGCCCCTCAGGATCGCGCGGCGCAGCGAGCGCGAGATTCGGAACCCGTCCAATGGAATAATGCCGCGCTGCTTCGGGTCGACCCAGAACACCTCTGGATCGTCCCGCGATTCAGCCATAGGGAAAACCCCGCCTGCATAGGCCTGCAACAGCAGCTCGGGGGTTAGTTCCGTCACCGGATCTTAGCCGTCCATGTTCTCGGCCAGCCACTTCTCCAGCCAGTGGATGTCGTAGTCGCCGGAGTGGATGTCCGCTTCCTGCAGCAACGCATGGAACAGCGGCACGGTGGTGTCCACACCATCCACGATCAACTCTCCCAATGCGCGGTTCAGACGCGCCAGAGCCTCGGCCCGGTCGCGACCGTGGACGATGAGCTTGCCGATCAGGCTGTCGTAGTAAGGCGGGATGGAATAGCCGTCATAGAGTGCCGAATCCATACGCACACCCAAGCCGCCCGGGGCGTGAAACTGGGTGATCTTACCCGGGCAGGGCGAGAAGTTCGGCAGTTTCTCGGCGTTGATCCGAACCTCGATGGCGTGGCCGTTGATCTCCAGATCATCCTGGGTAAAGGACATGGGCAGCCCTTCGGCGACACGAATTTGTTCGCGCACCAGATCAACACCGAAGATACCTTCGGTGACCGGGTGTTCGACCTGCAGTCGGGTGTTCATCTCGATGAAATAGAACTCGCCGCCTTCGTAAAGGAACTCGATGGTGCCAGCGCCGATGTAGTTAATATTGGCAACGGCGTCGGCACAGATCTGGCCGATCTTCGCGCGGGTTTCCTCGTCAATCGCCGGACCCGGGGCCTCTTCAAAAACCTTCTGGTGACGACGTTGCAGCGAGCAATCACGTTCGCCCAGATGCACGGCTTTGCCTTTGCCATCACCGAAGACCTGAATCTCGATGTGGCGGGGCTTGCCGAGGTATTTCTCGATATAGACCTCGGGATTGCCAAAGGCGGCTTTACCTTCGGCCCGGGCGGTGCGGAAGGCTTCTTCCAGATCATCCGCAGTTTTGGCCAGCTTCATACCGCGGCCACCGCCACCGGCGGTCGCCTTGATGATGACCGGATAGCCGATCTCCTCGGAGACCTTCTTGGCGGTCTCTAGGTCGGGGACACCACCGTCTGAACCGGGTACGCAAGGAACGCCCAGCTTCTTCATGGTTTCCTTGGCGGTAATTTTGTCGCCCATGATGCGGATATGTTCCGCGGTCGGGCCGATGAAGGTCAGATCATGGTCTTCTACGATCTGCACGAAATTCGCGTTTTCCGACAGGAAGCCATAGCCCGGGTGGATGGCCTCTGCCCCAGTGATCTCGCAGGCCGAGATGATGGCCGGGATCGACAGATAGCTGTGCGTGCCCGGGTTTGGGCCAATACAGACGCTTTCGTCGGCCATACGCACGTGCATGGCGTCAGCGTCGGCGGTGGAATGGACCGCGACGGACTTGATGCCCATCTCGCGGCAGGCGCGGATCACGCGTAGGGCGATCTCTCCACGGTTGGCGATCAGGATTTTGGAGAACATCGGCGCTCTCCTTATTCGATGATCATCAGGGGGGCGCCGAATTCGACGGGGCTGCCGTCTTCGACCAGAATTCGCTTTACGGTACCGGATTTGGGCGCCGGGATCTGGTTCATGGTTTTCATCGCTTCAATGATCAGGACGGTTTGCCCTTCGGTCACCGAGGCGCCAACAGAGACGAAGGACGGAGCGCCCGGTTCGGGCTGCAGATAGGCGGTTCCAACCATCGGAGACGTCAACGCGCCCGGATGTTGGGCCGGATCGTCATCGCCAGCCGGCTCGGCGGCAGGGGCAGCGGCGGGTGCCGGGGCCGCGGCAACGGCAGCAGGCGCAGCAGCGACAGGGGCGGCTACGGCGACCGGGGCGGCCTGAACGGTGCGGGCTACGCGGACATCGAGGACCTGATCCTCGCCATAGCTGCGGGTGACTTCAATCTCGGTCAGATCGTTTTCGCTGAGCATTTCGGCCAAAGCCTGAATGAAGGCCACATCTGAATCTTTGGACTGATCGGTCATGCGTTCCTCGACTGCTTTCGTTTGTAATCATTTTTCCGGTCATCACGACCAGCGTAAACGCGCTTATACGCCAGCGCGACAACTGTGAAAAGCGGCGACGGCATATGTTTCGCAATGCTTCAACGGATTTATGACAACATTTGAAAAATTTAAGTGGGGAAATTTGCGAACAGCCTCACCAACGTAATAATTGGTCGACCAAAGGTAAAACCACGCAACGGAATTGCGCA
>CAYFXM010000144.1:0-186 GCA_964346965.1 uncultured Actibacterium sp.
GGGCGCCCATGTCCAAGGCCATCAGCTTCTTGTTGCGCAGGCTTTCGGGGACGTCACCGTCGATAATCCGCAATGCCAGCCCTTCGGCAATCGCGGTCTTACCCACGCCCGGCTCACCAATCAGAACCGGGTTGTTCTTGGTGCGGCGGCTCAGCACCTGCATCGCCCGGCGGATTTCTTCATCGC
>CAYFXM010000144.1:219-7041 GCA_964346965.1 uncultured Actibacterium sp.
GTCGATCCCGGCTTCACGGGCCGCCTCGGTCAGGTCACGCGCGTATTTCTTCAAGGCGTCATAGCCCTCTTCGGCACTCGCCGTATCAGCAGTCCGGCCCTTGCGAATATCGTTGATTGCAGAGTTTAGGTTCATCGCGGTCACAGCGCCCGCATCCAAGGCATCCTTCGCCTTCGATTTCACAACCGCCAATGCGGTCAGAATGCGTTCAACCGGCACAAAACTGTCGCCCGCTTTCTTGGCAATCTTCTGCGCCTCGTCCAGCACGCGGCCAACCTGCGGGTCCATATAAACCTGACCCGCGTCGCCCGTCACTTTCGGCAGCTTCGTCAATGCAAGATCAACAGCTTCGACAACGCGCTCGGGAGCACCGCCCGCGCGTTTGATCAGGTTGCTCGCAAGCCCCTGTTCGTCATCCATCAATGCTTTCAACAGGTGTTCGGGAGCCAGTTTCTGGTGGCTTTCCCGCATGGCAATGGTCTGCGCGGCCTGCAAAAACCCGCGAGACCGCTCCGTGAACTTTTCCATGTCCATCGGTGTCTCTCCTTCCATAAGCGCCCGGTATGTTGCGCCCGCTTTGCGGCACGCCTCTTGTGGGCCTTATATCCCATGTGGTTTTTCTGCCACGCCGGTTCAAGACCGAAAACGTTGCGATTTTCACCACAACCGCCTAAGCACCCCCAAACCCCGAACAGGAGCCCGAAAATGTCCGATGACCGCCTGATTGTCGCCCTTGATGTCCCCAACGCGCTGGAAGGCCTGCAACTGGCCGAAAAGATCGGTGATGCGGTGTCCTTCTACAAGATCGGGCTGGGCATGCTGACGGGCGGAGGCCTCGCGCTGGCCAACGAACTCAAACAGGAGCACGGAAAGCGTATCTTCCTGGATATGAAGCTGTTCGACATCGGGGCCACCGTCGAAAAAGCCGTCCGCGGGCTGGCTCAGTTCGATCTGGACTTCCTGACAGTCCACGGCGACCCTTACGTCGTCCGCGCCGCAAAGGAAGGCGCTGCGGGCAAGGACCTCAAGATTCTCGCCGTCACCATCCTGACCTCACTTGACCGTAAAGACCTCGACAGCGCCCTGATCAAGGATGGTGAGATCAAGGACCTGGTCCAGGAACGCGCCGGCCGCGCATTCGAGGCCGGGGCCGATGGTGTTATCGCGTCTCCACAGGAGGCCGCCCTGATCCGCTCCCTGCCGGAATCTGATGGCCGCCTGATTGTCACCCCAGGCGTCCGCCCGGCTGGCGCTGCTTTAGGCGATCAGAAACGCGTTGCTACCCCGGCCAGCGCGATCTCGGACGGTGCCGACCATATCGTCGTCGGCCGCCCCATATGGCAAGCCCCGAACCCGCGCGACGCGGCCTTAGCAATCCAAAACGAACTGGAGTCGCTGTAACACCACCATGCTGCTACTCATCAATAATTTGGCGCTATCGATCATTTTGGCCGATATAGTTTCTACAAAAGGGTAAAAATCGTCTGATTTTCTCGCCATGGAGGCTTTTGGCTTCCTGCACCCAAGGCAAAGCGTCAATTGGTCTTTCCCTAACCCCTGAATCGAGCCATCAAACACCTACCGCTTTGTAGAAAACGTGACCTGATCCAGGCGCTCACGAATTACGTCGTGAGCTTTGTCTGCCCCCGCGCGATATTCGTTATAGGAGCCCGCAATCTTGTATATCGCTTGGGCATAACCTTGGGGTGTCTGTCCCGGCTCTGCGTTTCCAAACCAAAGAAACTCTTTTCCGCCAATGCCTTCGGTATAAACAATCGGCTTCCGCGCAACAATGCCGTCAGTTAGGACGCCCGATCCCCGGAAAGCATAATTCTCGCGCCTATAGGGCAATAGGAGAATATCCGAGCCTGACAAGGCCTCTGAATAGCTCTTATCATCGAGCAGCCCTGGAAGCTTTCTTATACGGACTTTCCCGAGGCTGGAAAGTGTCACAACCTTCATAACAGCCAAGTATATCTCGTATAAAATATACTCAGGTGAACGGCGTTTCCGGCGCAACCCCTGGTATTGAAGAACAAATCGCGTTCCCGAACGGTCACGCTTGGCTAACTTCCTAAGTTCTCTATATATTTTTGGAAATTCGTATTTACCTTTCTCGCGTCTCAGTCCTCCTAAGAACCCAACCGTCACCGTTTTCGAGCTCACTCGCTCAAGCTGAACGGAGGGATTGGTCGGATAAAACAAGCAGGGTAGTAAAAAGTCTGCAGCGGCAGGTAGGCTCAATTCATCGTTCAGCCATAGGGCAGTCTCCTGAAACTCCGTCCCAATGGATATTCTGCCGTCTGCACATAGGATCCGCAGTTGATCAATTTCCTCCTGCGACAACTTCGAAACACAACTTGGAACAAGAACTCTCAGCCGTGTGGCGAAGGTGCAGTCATGGTTTGCGTAGAGGGCAAGCACGATCCTAAGCGCCTCTGTTTTCGCGCTGGGAACGACCATTAAAGCAGGTTCGCCGCACGTATTGATCACATTAAAGATTCGTTCCGCGTCGGCATCGATCTCGGTCAAACCATACTCTGCTTGCTTTATCGCATCACGTGGGGTCAAAATCTTATGTAAGACATTTTCACTTTCAAGCTTCGGTTCTGAAAGTTTTCTGGAGCAAATAATCTCCATCCTTTCATCAACTGAACGATCCTTAATCGCGGACACAAGCGTTTGCTCGTGCCCTCCGTGAAACTCAAGGTCCAATTCCAATAAATAGATCATGCCAACCCAAATACATTCAATCTAGGAAACTTGAAGTGTTCGCTAAACATCGCAGCAACCTCAGCAGTATTTCGCTCAACGACCAGAGCCTTGCCCGACCGCGGACTAAACCCGCCGCCCAAGGTGAATTCGTCAAACTGAGAGTGCCGCTTTCCATACTCCTAAGCAGCCAAATTGGATGAATTCTCCCGCCCAATCTTTCGGATGTAGCAAGCGGTCTTTCGGGAAGAACAACCATAGGGCATACCTATGGCGCCGCTTAGCTGGGCAAACGCAAATTCCGAAATGACGAATGCAATCAGGCCAATTGCCTACTTTCCGCAGTGTGGTCATCCCCTAATCTTCGTTGATATCGTGGTGAACCCGTTTCACTTGCCCCCGGCGCAGGCCCACGACCTTGCGAAGCACCAGCCACGCCACCAGCGACACGACGGCGAAGACCACCAGCAGCATTGGCAGGCTTAGCGCCACGCCAATAGCCAGTAGAACACCAACCACCACCGCACCGATCGCGAAACCTAAAAAAATAAATCCGGGAATCATGACTTCGAGGATGCCAAGCCCGATCCCGGCCGCAACCCAGATCCACCATTCATTCCACATCAGCCACGTCCTTTCAGCATGCTGAACGCATTGCCAAAAGCCTCCAGCGCATTGGCTGGTACAACAATTGTCTGTTTACCTTCGCCCTCACCCAGGGCGGTCAGCGATTCAACCTGCTTCAGTGCAACTTGGTATTGCGCGGCCTCGATACCGTGGTCAGAAATAGCTTTGGCCACGACCTCGGTCGCATAGGCCTCGGCATCAGCTGTGATCCGGCGCGCCTTCGCCTTCTGCTCGGCGGCGTAAAGCTCGGCATCGGCGTTCAATTCGACAGCCCGCTTCGTGCCTTCGGCCTTAGTAACCTGTGCGCGGCGCTCTCGTTCGGCGTTCAATTGCTGCAACATCGCGTTGCGGGTCGCCTGATCCAGATTCACATCCAAAATCTCGGCGCGTGTCACCTCGATCCCCCAATCATCCACTGCATCCTCGACCAAAGCCTTGATCCTCTCGATCAACCCGGCCCGGTTGGCCTGAACTTCGTCCAGTTCCATCTTACCGATCTCTGCGCGAACGATACCGGCCACCGTGGTCGCAATTGCGCCGTCGACGTCGCGGATTCGATAGACCGTGCGTTCAGGTTCGAGGATTCGATAGAACACGCTGGTCTCAACCTGAACCAATACGTTGTCCGAGGTGATCGCATCCTGCGTCGCATTTGGAAGTTGGCGCTCGAGAATGGAAATCTTGTGTGCAACCCGGTCCAGAAACGGCACGATGAAGTTGATGCCCGGCCCCAGCACAGCATGCAGACGTCCGAACCGCTCGACTACGTATTTTTCGGACTGCGGCACAATCCGCACCCCAAGGAATATGCACAGGATGATAAAGGCCGCGAACAGGATCAGAACAATGTTCTCACCGATCAGCGACTGAAGCGTCGTTTCCAAATCCAAGATATGAACTCCCCTCGTAAAGATACCTGAAATCTACATGCCCAATGTGGCATAAAGACAATGAAAAACAATTTCTGTGACGGAATGCGACGAAATTGATACCCTGTCGCCCCGCACCTTTAGAATGCTTGTGAAATGCCCTCCCTCTGCCGCGATTGTCTACACGTATATGGGGACGGAAACCGCTGTCCGCAATGTCGAAGCCCCCGGGTCGCGGCCCACCCAGAGCTGTTCGACCTGACCATCGCGCACATGGATTGCGATGCGTTCTACGCCAGCGTGGAAAAGCGAGACAACCCGGAACTCGTTGATAAACCAGTTATAATTGGTGGTGGGAAGCGGGGTGTTGTGTCCACCGCCTGCTATATCGCCCGCATCAAGGGTGTCCGATCGGCGATGCCGATGTTTCAGGCCCTGAAACTCTGCCCCGAAGCCGTCGTGATCAAGCCGCGGGGCTCGGTCTATGCTGCGGTTTCCAAGCAAATTCGCGCGATGATGGATGAGTTGACGCCGGTCGTTGAACCCCTGTCATTGGACGAAGCCTTCATGGACCTTTCTGGCACCGCGAAGCTGCACGGCGCCCCACCTGCTGTGATGCTAGCACAGTTGATCAAACGCATGGAGGACGAGTTGGGCTTGTCGGGCTCCATCGGCCTCAGCCACAACAAGTTTCTGGCTAAAATCGCCTCCGACCTCGACAAGCCACGTGGCTTTTCGGTGATCGGCAAGGCTGAGACCGCGGACTTCCTTCATGACAAGCCCGTTCGCCTGATCTGGGGCGTCGGGGCCGCGGCGCAAGCCGGGCTGGATCGCGCGGGCATCCACACGTTTTCCGATCTTCTGCGGTGGGACAAAACCGACCTTGAAGCGCGGTTTGGCTCCATGGGCACCCGCCTTTGGCACCTTGCACGGGGTGAGGATCGACGGCGCGTCTCGGCCCATGCCCCGATCAAAAGCATCTCGAACGAGACCACGTTCTTCGAAGACACGGCTGAAACCGAGCTATTGGATGGACACCTTTGGCGACTTTCCGAAAAGGTGTCGGATCGGGCCAAGGCCCGCGATCTGGCGGGACGGGTCGTGGTGCTGAAACTGAAACGGGCCAACCACAGCCTGATCTCACGACGTGTCTCTCTCCGAGATCCCACGCAAATGGCGGACCGGCTGTACCGGACCGCGCGCGGGCTGTTGGAACAGGTCGGCGACGAAGGCCCCTATCGGCTCATCGGGGTGGGTCTGTCGAACCTGCGGCCAGCCGAACAGGCCGACAGAACCGATGACCTTTTGGACCCCGATGCCAGCAAGCGGGACAAGGCCGAACGGGCCAGCGATGAAATTCGGGAGAAATTCGGATCAGATGCGATCGTGAAGGGGCGGGCCCTACGTTGAGTTACTCCGCCGCCACCTGAACCCGCCGGTGCCCGATCTCGGCGATCTCGGACATGACACGCGCATACATCGCGTGGAACGCTTCGAAATCGGATCGCGGGCGCACCTGTTTCTCGTCCATGTACAACGCCCTGTCGATCTCGACCTGCACCGCGTGCTGGCGACGCGACGGGCGACCGTATTTCTGTGCGATAAAGGCGCCGGCAAAGGGGCTGTTGCGGGCCACGACAAGGCCTTCACGCTTGAAGGCAGCTTCGATCTGATCCGTGATCTCGATATGTGCACTGGCCCCAAACCGGTCACCCAGCACCACGTCAGGCTTGGGTCGGCCATTTCGCACCACCGCCTCAATCGCCTCATGCGGCATGGAATGGCAATCAACCAGAATCGCCTCGCCAAACTCGGCATGGTTCCTGCGCAGCAGGTTCGACAGCGCCCCGTGATACGGGTCCCAGCAACGGGCCAGACGGGCCTCCGCCTCGATCCGGGTGATCTTGCCGTGATAGATCGGGCGTCCGTTCGAGACCACGCGCGGGATCACACCAAGCCCGGAGGCGACGCGGGGATTACTAATCTTGATGTCCAACCCCTGAACAACCGCGGGATCCAGCTCGGAACGATCCCGGTTCAGGTCAACATAGGCACGCGGCACGGTCGCGGTGATCGCCACCGCCCCCAGACCGGGTGCGGAGTCAATCAATTGGTCGACAAACGCGTCTTCTGAAGACCGGATCTTTATAGGATCCAAGACCGACCGCGAAAGAAAGGACTGCGAATAATCCCGCCCGCTGTGCGGCGAGGCGAAGACAACGCTGGTCCGTCGCTGGTCTGGTTCCAAAATCTGGTACGGCAGGTTGGGCATTCAGCTATCCTTGGTCAAAAATATTTATAGTGCAAATTCATTCCGTGCCAAAACCCCCTTGAACCCTGTCCCGACTCCTTCTATAGACCGTCGAACCGACGCGGTTCTGCCGCGTCCTATTCTTTTAGGGCGCCGGGATTGTGACGGGATGGGCGGTTAGCTCAGCGGTAGAGCACTTCGTTGACATCGAAGGGGTCACAAGTTCGATCCTTGTACCGCCCACCATTTAATTCCTGTCCTTCGGGACAGACCACGTAACCGAAGGCGCACGCGCGCCGCGAAATAGGAGAAGGCCATGAAGGTCCGTAACTCGCTCCGCTCGCTGAAGCAGCGTCACCGCGA
>CAYFXM010000145.1:0-7040 GCA_964346965.1 uncultured Actibacterium sp.
GCCGCGAAATGCTGAACATCCTGGCCGAGCGCCAGTTCCCCGTCGATGAAATCGCCGTTCTGGCGAGCCGTCGTTCGCTTGGAACCGAGGTGAGCTTTGGCGATCAAACCCTCACGACCAAAGATCTGGATACGTTTGACTTCACTGGCTGGGACATGGCCCTGTTCGCCGTGGGGTCCGAAGCCACCAAGACCTATGCGCCGAAAGCTGCAGCGGCAGGCTGTGTCGTGATCGATAACAGCTCGCTCTATCGCTACGACCCGATGATCCCGCTGATCGTTCCAGAGGTGAACCCGGACGCGATCCACGACTACAAGAACAAGAACATCATCGCGAACCCCAACTGCTCGACCGCGCAGATGGTTGTCGCACTGAAACCGCTGCACGACCGCGCCAAGATCAAGCGCGTTGTTGTCTCGACCTATCAGTCGGTGTCTGGCTCGGGTAAAGACGCGATTGATGAGCTGTGGGACCAGACCAAAGGCATGTATGTCCCGGGTCAGGAAGTAGAGCCTAAGGTCTACCCCAAGCAAATCGCCTTCAACGTCATTCCGCATATCGACGTCTTCCTTGAAGACGGCTCGACCAAGGAAGAATGGAAAATGGTCGCCGAGACCAAGAAAATCATCGACCCGTCGGTCAAGGTCACCGCGACCTGTGTCCGCGTGCCGGTTTTCGTCGGTCACTCGGAATCGATCAACATCGAGACTGAAGACTTCCTGGATGAAGACGAAGCCCGCGACATTTTGCGTGAAGCACCGGGTATCCTTGTCGTCGATAAGCGCGAGGCAGGTGGCTACACTACTCCGGTAGAATGCGTAGGTGATTACGCGACGTTCATCAGCCGAATCCGTCAGGATTCGACCATTGAGAACGGCATCAACCTGTGGTGCGTCAGCGATAACCTGCGCAAGGGTGCTGCGCTGAATGCCGTTCAAATTGCCGAACTGCTCGGCAATAAAGTGCTCAAAAAGGGCTGAACTATACTAAAGTATAGGGGTGGTATCCGCATGATTACCACCCCTATCCCGGGTAGGGTTACCCGATCTTCACCAAACCTGCTAATTAGTTACATGTTCGGTGGTCTATGGGCCGCAGGCCGTAAGGCTTGGGACCCCTTGCAGGCCGCGCCCAATGTGACCCCGGACGGATAATGGGATTTGCCCCTTGGGGCGAGACCTGTTTCATGCCCAGACGCCGAAGGGGAAATCTCCCCCGAACGGCACTACCACTCACGCGGGCAAGAGCCATCGATCGGGAAACCGACGATGGCTCTTTCTTTTTCGGAAGGTCACACCGGAACGAAAGCGCTCTCGTCGGTGCTGTAATATTCCAGAGTACCGGAACCGATGTCGTTCCACAGGCCTGTCAGGTTCAGGCGCCCGGCATCAACGGCGTCTTTAACGAAGGGGAAGGTCATCAGGTTTTCCAACGACAGCAGGACCGCTTCTTTTTCCAAGGCACGCAGCGCGTCCTCGCCCTGCAAAGCCGGATCCAGACGATCAAAGCCCGGACGCAGGATTTCCAGCCAGTTCAGGACAAAGCTTTCAGACCGCTCATCCGCCTTCTTTCCACCGCTGCACATGTCGTGGCACCCTTTGACGCCGCCACATTGCGAGTGGCCAATGACCACCAGATTAGACACCTTCAGAGCGGTGATGCCATACTCTACAGCCGCTGCTGTCCCGGGATAGTCGCCATCGGGGTCATTTGCGGGCACGAGGCTTGCAATAATCCGGTGGGCGAACAATTCACCTTCGTCTGCCGCGAACAACGAGGTTGGGTGAACCCGGCTGTCGCAACAGGAAATGACCATTGTATGAGGCTCTTGCCCTTCATCGGCCAGTTTTCGGAATCGCTCACTGGTCTCGGCAAATTTGGTCGATTTCCAACCACGATAGCTTTCCTGCAAGTGGCTCGGCAGAGGCTTGGCATAATCCATCGTTCAATTCCTTCGCATTTCCCATCATTCAGCTACCGGGTATTTGCTTGAAATTCGAATTATTTCAAGCCCAGTCCGAAAGACTTTGTTGAGACCTGAAACCGAGTCTTGGCCCATGAACCGGCAAGGAACGAAATGGTCATGATCTCTCGTGCAACAAAACTTCGACCGAAAGACCATCTTCAAGTCGACACCGAACGGCTAGCAGAGGTCTATTTGCATTTGGGCGAAGGCCGTGCCTCTCTGGCGGTCGATCGGTCGGTTGAAGATCTGGGCTGTGTTCTCGACCTGCTACGATCTCAGGCACAGGCGGGTCGGATAGAGGCGGCCATACGCACGGCCGAACGGCTACAACAGATCGCCCTCCCTCTTGGCCTCTCCAGTCTTGAGCAGGTGTCACGGGACTTGCAGACCGTCGGCACGGCACAGGATATGGCCGCCTGGAGTGCTGTTCTGGCGCGGCTGGATCGCGTCGCGGATAGGTCGGTTCAGGTGATCTTGGAGCTTCAGGCAGAAATCAGCTAAGCGCTTGCAGGCGTCGCGAAGCGCGATAGGGTTGAGACAAACCTGAGAGGCGCGCCATGACCCCAACTTTCGCAGCAGACAACGCCGATTCCGTTCCGCTCTACCTGATCGAGGCGGATCAGGCCGAAGACTGGCTTGGCCAACGGACAGAAACGGAGGCAATGTGGCTGCGCGGCCTCGGTTTTTCCGGGGCTCTGGGGGAGGTGACGGTTCTTCCCGGCTCGGATGGATCAGTATCCGGAGCGGTTGCGGGCTATGGCACACAAGCCAAGCGTGCGCGCGGGCGATTTCATCTGGCGCAGATCGCGTCGAAACTGCCGAAAGGCGTCTACCATCTGGTCGCGCCACAATTGGACACGACCACGCTGACGCAGGAGTCCCTTGGCTGGTTGCTGAGCAGTTATCGATTTGATCGCTACAAATCTCATCCCGCAGCCAAGGCCCAGCTTAAAGCCCCAGACAGTGTAGATGCCAAGCGCCTGCTGGAAATCGCGTCAGGCGAGTTTCTGACCCGCGACCTGATCAATACGCCCACCTCAGACATGAGCCCCGCCGATTTGTCAGAAGCAGTCCGGAAGCTCGCGGAAGACTTCGATGCCGTTCTGACGGAGATCACGGGCAATGAATTGCTGGCGAGAAACCTGCCGATGATCCACGCCGTTGGCCGCGCCTCGACAACCGCGCCACGCCTGTTGGATCTGCGGTGGGGCGACGCCGGGCCCGCGCTGACCTTGGTCGGCAAGGGTGTGTGTTTCGATACCGGCGGGCTGAACCTGAAACCCGGCGGCTCTATGGGGCTGATGAAAAAGGACATGGGGGGAGCCGCCACCGTATTGGGGCTGGCACGGATGATCATGGCGCTGGACCTGCCGTTGCGACTGCGGGTGCTGATCCCAGCGGTCGAGAACAGCGTTGCTGGGAACGCGTTCCGCCCCGGAGACGTGCTGACCTCGCGCAAGGGGATGACGGTTGAGATCAACAATACCGACGCCGAAGGCCGACTTGTTCTGGCCGACGCGCTAGCGCTGGCGGACGAAGAACCGGCGGATCTAATCCTGTCGATGGCGACGCTGACCGGGGCGGCGCGGGTCGCGGTCGGGCCAGACCTCGCCCCGTTCTACACCGACGATGACGCGGCGGCCCTCTCACTGGCTCAATCCGCCACGAGAGTGGCCGATCCGGTTTGGCGCATGCCCTTTCACGAGCCCTATGAGAAGATGATCGAGCCCATGATCGCTGATCTGGACAATGCCCCAAGCGGCGGCTTCGCCGGATCAATAACCGCGGCCCTCTTCCTGCGACGCTTTGTCGACAGGGCTCCTTACATGCATTTCGACATCTATGGCTGGCAACCCACCGCCGCCCCGGGACGCCCCAAGGGCGGGGTAGGTCAGGGCGCACGCGCGGTGCTGGATGCCCTTCCTGAAATCCTGTCTCTCTGACCGATGCTGCTGCGAGTTTCCGTCCCGGTCACCGACCTTCTTCCTACCCCGAACACAGGGCGCACGCGGCAATTGGTGTTCGGCGAGGGGTTCGAGGTCACCAGTGAACAGGACGGCTTTGCCACGGGTCGCGCAATGCGGGATGGCTACCCCGGCCTGATCCGGCGCGACCATCTGGCCGAGGCCGAGGCACCCACCCACAGGGTGTCGGTCCCTGCCTCTCACAGCTATGGCTCGCCTGATTTCAAGAACCCGGACGCGTCGGCCTTGGCCTTTGGCAGCCAGCTTCGGATTGTCTCTGCCACTGGTGCGTTCTTTGAAACTGAAGGGGGACGGTTTGTCCCGAAACCGCATCTTCGTCCGTTGAACCTGCCGTTCACCGATCCCGTTACCGTGGCGCAACTGCACTTCGGAGTGCCCTATCTTTGGGGTGGCAACTCGATTTGGGGGATCGACTGTTCCGGGCTGGTGCAAACGGCGTTTCTGGCCTGCGGTATCGACTGTCCGGGTGACAGCGGCCCGCAGCAGTCGGCGCTTGGATCCGAGCTGCCAGATGGGACAAATCCGCAACGCGGCGATCTGCTTTTCTGGAAAGGTCACGTCGCAATGGTTATCGACCCGCAGACCATCATCCACGCCAACGCGCATCACATGGCGGTAGCCTATGAACCCCTAAGTGACGCATTGAGGAGGATCGAAGCACAGGGTGACGGCCCCCTGCTGGCCCACAAACGGTTGGATTAGTCGACCGATCGGATCAGTTTGCGCTCCAGAACTCGCAGCACGGTTTTCAGGTCTTGCCCGCGTTTCAAGATTTGGCCATCCATCCCATGAACCGAATATTGGCCCTGTCGCTTGCGTAGTTTTGGTTCTTTTTCAATGCGATAGATCGGATTCTCGGCGGTTCGCCGGAACACAGAGAACACCGCCCTTTCACGCAAGAAGGACATGCCATAGTCACGCCACTCACCCGCCGCCACCATACGGCCGTAGAGCGACAGGATAATCCCCAGTTCGGACCGATCAAAACTGACCTGATCAGGCTGGCTGCTGCGATGCGGGAAAGGCGTCGGCGGCTGGATTGTCATATCTACAGGTTGGGCGTCTTTTGCCGACAAATCAAGCCATGCCGTAGTTTCGCCCTTAAATCACCTGCGAGTTTCCCCAAGGCTACCCTTTCCACGCCGGTTTTGGGTGTGAGCCTCAATCCATAGCGAAAAGCTAGTCCGGTGTCGCGGATCTCAGCCCCCACCCAACCTGCGACGCCGGACGTTACCTCCAGTAGACCCCTGCCGTTCGGCGGGGGTTTCCTTTTCGCAATGCTCGGTTAGAGTTCCCCGAGAAATTACTTCGAGGTCGCCCATGTTTCGAATTGCAGGTATAGCCCTGGCCTTCGCCTTTGCAGCATTCCCGGTGCTGTCGCACGAGGGTGTGAAGGATCCAACGGTCAAGGCGCGAATGGACGCGATGATGGCGATCGGCGCGAACACCAAGGTTCTCGGCAATATGGCAAAGGGCAAGACACCGTTTGACGCGGCCGCCGCAGACAAGGCCGCAAAGGCAATCGCGGTAACCTCTGCCAAGGTGCCGACACTGTTCGAGATACAGGCAAGCGATCCCAAATCTGAAGCCTTGCCGGCAATCTGGGAGAGGTTTGACGACTTCGCCGCCAAATCGAACGCCCTGACCGAAGCCGCTTTGGCGACTGACCCGATCTCTCTGGACGATTTGCGACAAAGCCTTGGGCGTATTGGGCAGGCCTGTAAAGCCTGTCACGCGGACTATCGTCTGAACAAGGATTAGCAACTGCGCTCTAGTTCGAATTTGGCCTGCTGCCGGACCACAAGGGGCCAACATCCTTTGCACTGCACCATTAATCCGACCCATCGAGTTATGCTCTGAGTTCATCCGTCGGTCGAGGTTGAGTTTAGGGGGCGTTGCGCCTATTTGAATGCAATCCCAGTTAGGAAAGGCTGCGCTGTGGCAAACCATTTGTACAAGAACGATTTGCCGGACGGGCTGGACCTTGGTCCGGTCGTCGCGATCGACTGTGAAACCATGGGGTTGAACCCTCATCGCGACCGTCTCTGCGTTGTTCAAATGTCTGGTGGTGATGGCCATGCGCATCTGGTGCAGGTCGAGAAGGGTCAGTCCGAAGCACCCAACCTATGCCGGATGCTGGAAGACCCCAGCGTGCTTAAACTGTTCCACTTCGGCCGGTTTGATATTGCAGCGCTTTATCACGCCTTTGGCGCAACAACGGCGCCGGTCTACTGCACCAAGATCGCGTCGAAACTGATACGAACCTATACCGACCGGCACGGGCTGAAGAACCTTCTGCAGGAACTGCTCGAAGTGGATATTTCGAAGCAGCAACAGATGAGCGATTGGGGTGCGGAAACCCTCAGCGACGCGCAACTGGACTATGCCGCATCCGACGTCCTCCACCTCCATCGCCTGCGAGACGCCCTAAACGTAAGACTGGCGCGCGAAGGACGGGAGGACATGGCACAAGCCTGTTTTGACTTCCTGCCCACGCGGGCCAAACTGGATCTGGCTGGCTGGCCCGAGATCGACATTTTTGCCCATTGAGCCGATGACAAAGACTGAAATGACAACTCTTGACGTAGGCGCACGCGTATTACGACGCGAAGCAGAAGCCGTGCAATTGCTGGCGCAAAGCCTGGACCAAAGTTTTGCCGAGGCAGTTGACCTGATCCTGCAGGCACCCGGCCGTGTAATTGTTTCTGGCATGGGTAAATCGGGACATATCGGACGAAAAATCGCCGCAACTCTCGCCTCGACCGGAACCCCGGCGCACTTCGTGCATCCTGCCGAAGCAAGTCATGGCGACCTTGGCATGCTGGCCAAGGGCGACGTGGCAATGGTGCTGTCGAATTCTGGAGAGACACCGGAACTGGCCGATATCGTCGCTTATACCCGACGCTTCCAGATCCCGCTCATCGGCGTAGCAGGGCGCGAACACTCTACCCTATTGCGCGAGGCCGATGTGTCTCTTTTGCTTCCGAAAGCGGAAGAAGCCTGCGACAAAGGAATCGTACCGACCACTTCGACCACAATGACGCTGGCGCTTGGCGATGCACTTGCGATCGCATTGATGGAGCATCGAG
>CAYFXM010000146.1:0-6915 GCA_964346965.1 uncultured Actibacterium sp.
GCGACAACCGCTACGCCGCCGGCCGCATCGGCATCGCCCCGGCAACCGGCGAGATCAAGTGGCACTTCCAGACCACCCCGCGCGAGGGCTGGGACTATGACGGTGTGAACGAGGTTGTTGCCTACACCGACCGTGATGGCAACAAGCGCTGGGCAACCGCCGACCGCAACGGCTACTTCTATGTTCTGAACCGTGAAGATGGTGCCTTCGTTTCGGCAACCCCGTTCGTCAAGGACATCTCTTGGGCTTCGGGCATCGACGAGAACGGTCGCCCGATCTTCGTCGAAGAAAACCGTCCGGGGAACCCGGCGGATGCCGCAGATGGCAAGAAGGGTGAAGTGATCTTTGCATCGCCGTCCTTCCTGGGTGGTAAGAACTGGATGCCGATGGCCTTCAGCCAGAACACCGGCAACTTCTATGTACCTTCGAACGAATGGGGCATGGACATCTGGAACGAGCCGATCACCTACAAGAAGGGCGCGGCCTATCTGGGTGCGGGCTTTACCATCAAGCCGAACTACGAAGACCACATCGGCTCTCTGAAGGCGATCGACCCGGACACCGGCGAGATCAAGTGGGAGTTCAAGAACGACGCTCCGCTCTGGGGTGGCGTGATGACCACTGCAGGTGGTCTGGTCTTCACCGGTACGCCTGAAGGCAAGTTCATCGCCTTTGACGATGAAACCGGCGAAGAGCTGTGGTCGTTCCAGACCGGTTCGGGCATCGTTGGCCAGCCGATCACCTGGGAAATGGATGGTGAGCAGTATGTCTCGATCATTTCCGGCTGGGGCGGCGCGGTTCCGCTTTGGGGTGGCGAGGTTGCCAAGAAGGTGAACTACCTGAACCAAGGCGGCACGCTCTGGACCTTCAAACTGCCGAAACAACTGGCCTCTGCGAACTGATCTCCCCTGATCTATCAGCCAGTTACAACGCGCCCTGCCTTGCGGGGCGCGTTTTTTAATGCGCTTCCTACGACCTATGGCTTATTCTGGCTAAACCACCAAATTTGATAGGTTCAAGGTATGGCACACAGGGTAATGACCCCCGAATCCGGGACTGGCAGTGGCGGCGTGGCGGTGAAACCGTTCAAATCCGCACTGATCATCGACGACCACCCGCTTTTCTGCGACGCGCTCTCGATGACGCTTCGCGCCGTGTCCGACATCGAAGATGTTCGCACCGCCTCCTGTCTGCAAGACGCGATGGACGAGATCAGCGACGGCAAACGCGCAGACCTGATCGTTCTGGACCTGAACCTTCCCGATGTCAGCGGGCTGGACGGGCTGGTCCGGCTGAACCGCGTGGCCAAGGCACCGATCGTGGTGGTCTCGTCGATGGCCGACAACCGGATCATCAGTTCCGCCATCCATTCAGGTGCCTCGGGCTTCGTGCCCAAACACAGCCAACGCGACGTGTTTAAAAACGCGATCGAGGCGCTGTCCCGCGGCGAAACCTTCATTCCCGAAGGATTCGAACTATTGGAAGACACAGTCGCCGCCAGCCATGACGAGGCCGCGACCCGTCTGGCCTCGCTGACCAACCAGCAGGCGCGTATCCTGCAACTGATCTGCGAGGGCAAGCTGAACAAGCAAATCGCCTATGACCTGTCGATCGCCGAAACCACCGTGAAGGCGCATGTCACGGCAATCATGCGCAAGCTTGGCGTCCAAAGCCGGACCCAAGCCGTCTTGCTGGCCAAGGAAACCAGCTTCACAAACGTCTTGCGCGACAGTGTGCCCCCCGCATAGGGTGGGCATCACTTTGGGAGGAGGAATAGGATGGACCAGTTCGCGGGTCCATCCGTGGCGCACACGGGTGCCTCGCAGATCGTGCGCGCCGCGGCTGTTGATCATGATGTAGAGAACCCCATTGCCCGACTGGCGCAGTCGCTCGGGCCAGAACCGCTTGCCTTTGTGGCGCTGTTCATCTCGCCGCAGGCAGATATCCCCGCCATCGCCCAAGAGGTCGGTCAGGTCTTTGCCGAGACCCGCGTGATGGGCTGCACCACCGCTGGCGAAATCGCCGCGACCGGGTACACCGAAGGCAAGATCGTCGCCGTTGGTCTGCCCGCCGCGCAATTCAGTTGTCACGTGCTGGTGGTCGAGGACTTGGGCAATTTCAACGGCCACATGCTGATCGACCGCATGATCCAGACCCGCCACGCCCTGAAACGCGCGCACCCCCGGTGGGACCACGAATTTAACTTCATGATGATCGACGGCATGTCCACGCTAGAGGACGCGCTGACCTCGGAAATCGCGGCCGGGTTGGGGCCGGTGCCCTTATTTGGGGGCTCGGCGGGGGATTCGGACCGCTTTGGCGAGACCTTCCTGATCCACGGCGGTCAGGTGCTGGAAAACGCCGCGCTGATTGCGCAGGTCCGCACCTGCTGCCCCGTGCGTGTGTTCAAAACCGACCATTTCGAACCCACCGAACGCCGGATGGTGGTCACCAAGGCCTCGCCCGACCGGCGCATCGTGCATGAGATCAACGCCGAACCCGCCGCCCGCGAATATGCGCGGCTGGTGGGCAAAGACCCCGACCAACTGACCACCTTTACCTTTGCCGCCCACCCGCTGGTGGTGAAAATCGGTGGGCACCACCATGTGCGCTCTATCCAGCAGGTGGCGGAAAACGATGACCTCAAGTTCTTCTCTGCCATCGACGAGGGGCTGGTGCTGACTTTGGCAGAGGCCACCGACATGGTCCAACATCTGGAAACCGAACTGGCCGCGCTGGCCAAGGATACGCGCCCCGATGGGATTATCGCCTGCGACTGCCTGTTCCGCCGGATGGAAGCAGAGCAAAACCAGCTATCGACCCAACTGTCGCGTCTGATGTCGGACTATAACGTGGTAGGCTTTTCGACCTATGGCGAGCAGATCAACTCTATGCACGTAAACCAAACGCTGACCGGGGTGGCGATCTATCCGCCAGAGTCCTAAGATGCTGACCTCGCTGATCAACGAAACGGACTCGTTAGAGCGCCAGAACCAAAAGCTGCAAAAGATCGTCGAGGCGCTGATGCGCCGGGTCGAACAAGACACAGAGGACTCTGGCGCGGCCTATGCCCAGTTCCAACGCGCCGCCATGCTGGAAGAGGTCGTTCGATCCCGCACCGCCGAGTTGGAACAGGCGCTGGACCTGCTGAACGATTCCAACGCGAAACTGGCCCACGCGAATGCCGAAACAGAGGCCGCCCGCGCCAACCTCGCCAACGCGATTGAGACGGTGCAAGAAGGGTTCGCGCTGTTCAATTCCGACGAGGAACTGGTCATGTGCAACAGTCGCTTTGGCAAGCACATGCGCGACGTGCATCACCTGTTCAAACCGGGGCTGAAGTTCGCGGAATATGTCAGCATCGTCTCGACCAGCCCCTATCTATCGCTGCCCGATGGCGAGACTCCGGAAAGCTGGGCTGCTTACAGGATGGAGCGTCACAAGGACGACAGTGTCGTTTTCAACGCCCGCATGGCTGGACGGCGTTGGTTGCAGGTCAGCGAACACCGCACACCGGACAATGGTACGGTGGTCCTGCAGACCGACGTGACCGATATCATGCGTCTGGAACGGCAGGAACGCGAACGTCTTTTGGACGATCAGGCCCGCCTGATCCGCGCGACTTTGGAGCACCTGAACCAGGGTGTCTGTATCTTTGACAACGAAAATCGCCTGGTGGGCTGGAACCGCCGTGTCGGCGAACTGCTGTCGATCCCGATCAACCGGCTGCGCTTGGGCACGTCCTTCAAGACGCTCTACACGCTTGTGGGCGACCAGATGCGCTCGATTGAACCGATCGACGGAAAGGTGGTCGAGGAATGGGCCGAAAGCCCCCTGCGCCGCGCACCCCTGTCCTTCGAAATCGGCGTCGGCTCCAACCGGACACTCGCTGTTTTCGCCCAACAAATGCCCAACGGTGGCTTTGTGATCAGCTTCACCGATGTCTCGGCTGAACGGGCCGCTGTCCTCGCGATTTCCGAGGTGAACGAAACCCTCGAACGCCGTGTAACCGAACGCACGCTTGAACTCGAAGACGCCCTGTCTGAAGCCGAGCGCGCCAATGCCTCCAAATCCCGTTTCGTGGCCGCAGCAAGCCATGACTTGCTGCAACCGCTGTCTGCCGCGAAACTATTTGTCTCGTCGCTGGAAAACGACCTAGACAATCCCGAGTATTCCGAGCGCCTTTCCAAGGCCAGCAACGCGCTGCTGTCGGTGGAGCACATCCTCGGCGCCCTGCTGGATATCTCGAAACTCGACTCCGGTCTGGCGGCTATGCATGTGGGCACCGTTTCGCTGGACGTCGTTATGCGTCAGCTCTCAGACGAGCTGCGCCCGATGGCAGAGGCAAAAGGGCTCGAATTCCGCGTTGTTCCCACCAAGGCGAGGGTCACGAGCGACGCCACCTATCTGCGCCGCATTCTGCAAAACCTCATGACCAACGCGATCCGCTATTCTGACAGTGGCAAGGTTCTGGTCGGCGCGCGGCATCGCAAAGGCTCGACCCGGGTCGAGGTTTGGGACACCGGCCCCGGCATTCCCGATGACCACCAAGACCGCATTTTCGACGAGTTCCACCGCGTAAACGCTTCGGTCAATCCGGCCGACGGGATGGGTTTGGGGCTGGCTATCGTCGAACGCGCTTGCCGCCTGCTGGAGCACCCGCTTCAGCTTCAGTCCGAAATTGGGCGGGGGACCCGTTTCTCCGTCGAACTGAAACGATCCGTCGAAGACACAGCGCCTGAACCTCAGGACGACCAGCCCGCCGAAAACGCTCAGGCCAACCTGCTGAACAGCATCGTGCTGCTCGTCGAAAACAACGAGGACCTGCGCGCGGCCCTGACCCTAAACCTCGAGAACTGGGGGGTTAGCGTCCTGCCGTGCCACGATCAGGCCGAGGCCGAGGAGTTGTTGGCCGAACTCGACATCGCCCCCGATGCCATCGTGGCCGACTATCAGTTGGACGACGGTGCGTTGGGAACCGATGTGATTGCGCAATTGAGGGCAAGGCTGGGCCCGATCCCATCCTGCATCATTACGGCAGACCGCACGACGTCCTTGGGCGAATTGTGCAAAGGTGTAGGAGCAGAACTGATCCACAAACCTATCGACCCGGATCTGCTGCTGCAGTTCCTGGAACAGGCGATCGGCAACGGGCAATCAACGCAGGGTTAGGCCGACTTGGTCAAGCGTCGATAGATGAAAGTTTGGTTTTCATCGGACTGGGCATCGGCGAGCATTTCCATCACGCGCCCATGCATTGGCGATCGTGTACAAACCGGATCAGTCGCCGCAGCGTCTCCCGCGATTGCCATGGCCTGACAGCGGCAACCGCCGAAATCGATTTCTCGCCGGTCGCAGGATTTGCACGGGTCGGCCATCCACTCTGTCCCGCGATAGGCATTGAAAGCCGCGCCGTCGTACCAAATGTCTTTGAGCGGCTTGTCGCGGACGTTGTCGAATTCCAGATGCGGGATGGTTTCGGCCGCGTGGCAAGGCAACACCTTGCCATCTGGGCTGATGTTGATCCCGGCCGAAGCCCAGCCACCCATACAAGCCTTGGGATATTCAGCATAGTAATCGGGCGGCACAAAATCGAAGGCCATCACGCCACGCAAGCGAGTTTCTGCCTCAGCCACGATCTGCTTGGCGGCTTCGGTCTGCTCGCGCGTGGGCAGCAGCATGTGACGGTTTTTCTGTGCCCATCCGTGGAACTGGACACAGGCGACTTCCAGACGCCGGGCGCCAAGGTCGACGGCCATCTCGATCGTCTCTTCCAGATCATCAAGGTTCTGGCGATGCATCACCGCGTTCAGCGTCAACGGGATGCCGCGCTGTTTCAGTTCTGCGGCAACGGTCATCTTGCGATCAAATCCACCCTTATAGCCGCCAACCCAGTCGGCAATCCCCGCATTCACGCCCTGCAAAGACAGCTGCACATGGTCCAGCCCGGCCTCTTCCAACGCGTCCAGACGTTTTGGGGTCAGGCCAATTCCGCTGGTGATCAGGTTCGTATACAGCCCGATGTCATGCGCGGCCTTGGTCAGCTCCACCAGATCGGGGCGCGAGGCGGGCTCTCCCCCCGACAGGGCCAATTGCAGTACCCCCATTTCCGCTGCCTGCTGGAAAACGTCGATCCAAGTCGCCGTGTCCAACTCTGTCTCTTTGCCGTGCAGCTCAACCGGGTTCGAGCAATAGGGGCAGGCCAGCGGACAGCGATGTGTCAGCTCGGCCAGCATGGCGATGGGTGGGCGTACGGTCATGTCTTCACCCTTAGAAACACGCGGGCGCGCAGGCCCATCATGAAGCGCTGCACGTCTGCGGCGATCTGCGCTTGCGGGGCTTCATAGGTCTGGGCAAGGTCTTTGACGATTTCGCTGAAAGTGGCCTCTCCGGTCACGCGGTCCAGAATGGCCTCGCCAATCGCATCCAAGGCCACGGCCTTTTCCGGCGCAAGCAACACCCGGCCGCCCCGAACACGGTCTTCGACGATGCGAACCCCGCGCGGCAGGTAAGGGCGGTCGCTATGGCCGATCTCCAGCATCATGCCATGCCTTCCCCCGGCTGCCACGCGCCGGGCGGGATACGGCCCGGCTCGACATAGGCCCCCCACAGCGCATCCAGCTGCGCCCACAGCATGTTCGTCTTAAAGGTCAGCGCCTCGCAGGCCATGTCTTCCTTTTCCGGCGTATCGGCGTGGTCCAGCACCCATTTCAGGCCAAAGGCCACGTCTTTGGGTGCCTCCGTCAGGCGCTTACGGAAATAGGACAAGCTCTCGGTGTTGGCGAAATCGTAGTGCTCCAACAGCCCTTCGATCCGTTGCTCGTGGATCTTCGGCGCAAAGAGTTCGGTCAGGGAAGAAGCCACCGCCTGCAACAAAGGCTTAACACATAACTCCCCGTTATTGCCAAGTGTAAA
>CAYFXM010000147.1:0-6886 GCA_964346965.1 uncultured Actibacterium sp.
AGAACGAAGGCCTCTTTGACGGCATCATCCTGGATCCATGGCGCAACAGTGGTGTTCTTTTTTGGTCGCCTGTTCTAGAGGACAAACGATACAAGTGGGTTCCACGTCAGGTCGTCTTTGCCACAAAACGCGCTAGGCAGAGCGGTAACTAGGGTTCTTTCAGAGGTCCAGTTCCACCCAGACCGGAACGTGGTCCGATGGTTTTTCGCGCCCCCGAATTTCCTTGTCAATCTGGCAATCCATCAACAGATCGGCCGCTTGAGGGGTCAGGAGGAAGTGGTCGATGCGGATGCCATCATTCCGGTTCCACGCTCCGGCTTGGTAATCCCAAAAACTGTAGTTGTCCGGCCCTTGGGTGCGGGCACGGAACGCCTCGGTGAATCCTAGGTTCAGAATGCGGCGATAGGCTGCTCGGCTGTCGGGATGGGCGAGGGCATCATCCTGCCAGACTTCGGGCCGGGCGGCGTCCTCGTCCTGCGGGATGATATTGTAATCGCCCGCCATCAGGGCCGGCTCCTCGGAGGCCATAAGTTCCTGCGCTCGGGCGTGGAGCCGTTCCATCCACGCGAGTTTATAGTCGTACTTCGGCCCCGGTCGAGGATTGCCGTTGGGCAGATAGAGCCCGCACAGACGGATCGCCTGTTTGCCGACCACGGTGGCTTCGATCCAGCGGGCCTGTTCGTCGTCCGGGTCACCGGGCAGGCCGCGCGTCACGTCCTCCAGCGGCAGCTTCGACAGGATTGCGACCCCGTTGAAGCTCTTCTGGCCGTGGGTTTCGACGTTATAGCCTTTCTCCTCGAACAACTCGCGGGGGAAGTTTTCGTCGATTGACTTGATCTCTTGAAGCAGGGCCACATCGGGCTGCGCCTCGTCCAGCCAGTCGGAAAGGGCATTCACACGCGCCTTGATGCCGTTGATATTAAACGTGGCGATTTTCATAACGGCCCCCTGTTGGCTTTGGCCTATTGATAGGGGCAAGCTTGAGGGTGGACAAGGTGCCAGAATCAGCCTTTGCGCCGTGCGGCGATTGCCGTGCCCGCCGCCCACCCGGATGACCACGCCCACTGAAAGTTGTAGCCGCCAAGCCAGCCAGTTACATCGACGACCTCACCGATAAAATAAAGGCCGGGGATGGACTTCGTCTCCATCGTGCGGGCGTTCAGACAGTCGGTATCGACGCCGCCCAAGGTGACTTCTGCCGTGCGATAGCCTTCCGATCCTGTGGGGCGCAGCGCCCAGTTTTGAATCTGGGTGGCCAGTTCCTTCAGGCGCGCGTCGGAATAGTCGGCAAGGTTGTCCGTGATCTGCCATTCGTCGGCCAGAAAGGCGGCGAGCCGCGCCGGAAGAAGCTCGGCCAACATGGTCGAGGCATTCTTGGCGCCGGCTTGAGAGCGAAGATGGCGCAGCGCTTCGAAGGCATCCTGATCTGGCAGCAAGTTGACGACGATCTCTTCCCCTTCGCGCCAAAAGCTGGAGATTTGCAGGATGGCAGGGCCGGATAGTCCGCGATGGGTGAACAGCAGAGCCTCGTCGAAACTGGCGCCGTTGGCGGTGATCCGGCTGGAAGTTGAAACGCCAGATAGGGATTTAAACCGGTCCCCGAAGGTCAGAGGGACAAGGGCAGGGCGGGTCTCGGTGAGGGGCAGTCCAAACTGTTGGGCGATCTGATAGCCAAACCCGGTAGCCCCCATCTTGGGGATGGACTTGCCACCGGTTGCGATGACCAACTGGTTGCAATTGAGTGAGCTGTCGTCGGACAGGGTGAGACGAAATCGCCCGTCGGCGTGCGTAACCTCTGTCACCGAGGTTTGCAGGCGAAGGTTCGCGCCGACCTTGGCCATCTCGTCCAACAGCATGGCGATGATGTCTTTAGCAGAGGTATCGCAGAACAGCTGGCCAAGGGTCTTTTCGTGATAGGGAATTCCGTGACGGGTGACGAGGTCGACGAAATCCCATTGCGTGTAACGCGCCAGCGCGGACTTGGCGAAGTGGGGGTTGGCCGAGAGGAAATTCTCGGGGCCCGCGTACATGTTGGTGAAATTGCAGCGCCCGCCACCTGAAATGCGGATTTTCTCTCCCGCAGCCTTTGCGTGGTCAATGACCAGCGTGTCCGGCCCAGCGTGGGCGGCGCACATCAGGCCTGCGGCTCCTGCGCCAATGATGATCGTCTCGTACTGCATCCGCGCCCCGATAGCGGGTTCTTGCGGCGCTGGAAAGAGATTAGCGTCGCTGCCGGAAGAGGCTCATCGATCTCATAACCCCATCCCGATACACAAATCGGTGCATCAGAGCGGCGCCGATATGCAGGGCGAGCAAGAAGATCAACGCCTTGGTTCCGATCTCATGCCATGGCCTTATGGCCTCGAAAGCTGCTTGGTTGGTCGAGGAAATCGACACCATCCCAAATGGCTTTACCGGTAAGGAATGTGCGCGGGCCGTCAGGAAACCGGTAATCGGCAGGTAGATCATCAGCAGGTATATCCCGGCTTGCACGGCGCGGGAGGCAAAGCTTTGCCAAGAGGCAATGTCGTGGGTCGGTCGACCAGCCATCCCTGACAGCCGCATCGTCAGGCGAACAAGCAGAAAAGCTACGACCAAAACGCCCAAAGACGAATGCCCCATCAGAGAAAACGCGCGTTCGGCATCTGGAAGTTCTGTCCCAAACCTTTGCCCGGCGATCAGCATAACCAGAATTATTCCGGCTGTGATCCAGTGGATCAGCCGAAAGATAAGGGTATAGCGGTCTGACATGGCAAAACTCCTTGGCCCGCATTGGGCCAAGGATGTCGTCGTCGGTCAAGACGCGGTAATGCCGCTGCTTCAATCTTGCAGCTGGTAGTTGGTTCAGCTGGCGGGTGGGGCGTAGGCCTTTGCCACCTCATGCGCTTTTTTCATCGCTTCGTGGCCGTCTTCCATGCTGAGCAGAACGGTTGTCTTGACGCTGGAAAACGCGCCCGAAGCCGCTACTGCAAGAACTGCCGAGGCAGCATCGACATTCGACGGGAAATCAACCATCGCAACGCCGTCATAATCGCCGAAGCAGAAATACAGCTCTTCCATATTTCCCCCCGCCGCTGCGAACATCTTTGCGGCAGCCTCGCGCCGGTTCTGCGGTGTATCAACAAGGCCTTGAATTGCGCCCAACGAATAACGGAACTGAGCCATGTGAGTAGCCATCACACTCTCCCCCTAAGATCAAAATTTAAGAAATAGTGGGGAGATTATAGCACAGTTTACTGCGGACGCGTGACGGGCAGGCGTCAGATCGAGAAACTGGTTCCGCAACCACAGCTGGACGAGGCATTCGGATTGTCGATGACGAACCGTGCGCCGATCAGCTCTTCACTGAAATCAATCGTGGCGTCTGCAAGGAATGGCAAAGAGACGCTGTCGACCACGACTTTCTCGCCGCTGCCTTCGAGGATAAGGTCGTCCTCGGCGACGACATCCAGCTTGATGTCGTATTGGAACCCTGAACATCCTCCGCCCTCAACTGCAACACGCAGAGCTTTCCCCTCGGCGCTGGCGCCGATTTCGGCCAAACGGGCGAAGGCTCGGTCCGTGACTTTGGGTGGCAGGGTCAGGTTCATGGGACGTTCCGGTTTCATCAATGTCTGTGTCGCATATATGTTCCTTAAAAAGAGGCGACAAGCCAAGGGGGCAGAATGCTGGCAAAATATGCCTGCGATCCGGAAAAAACACGGGGGCGACTGTATCCCGAAGGCGAAAGCGCGTTTCGGTCGTGCTATCAGCGTGACCGGGATCGGATCATCCATTGCTCGGCCTTTCGCCGGCTGAAACACAAGACGCAGGTGTTTATCGAGCACGAGGGCGATTTCTATCGCACGCGCCTGACCCATTCGATTGAGGTTGCGCAGGTGGCTCGTACCCTGACAGGTGCGCTCGGCCTGAACTCGGAACTGACCGAGGCTGTCGCCTTGGCTCACGATCTTGGTCACACACCTTTCGGCCATACGGGCGAAGATGCGATGGACGTGTTGATGGAGCCCTACGGTGGCTTCGACCACAACGCGCAAGCGATCCGCATCGTAACCTCGCTGGAACGTCATTACGCGGAATGGGACGGGCTAAACCTGACATGGGATACGCTTGAGGGGATCGCCAAGCACAATGGCCCAGTGACCGGAGAGCTGCCTTATGCGTTGGCCGAGTACAACGCCGTCCACGACCTTGAACTGCACACACATGCGAGTGCAGAGGCGCAGGTGGCAGCGCTCGCTGACGATATTGCGTACAATCACCATGATATCCACGATGGGCTGCGCGCCCAGTTGTTCGATCAGGAAGAAGTCGCTGAACTGCCGATCCTGCGCGACTGCTATGCAGAGGTTGATCGCCAGTACCCAGACATCGACCGCTATCGTCGCCGGCACGAGGCGCTGCGTCGCTTCTTTGGTGTCATGGTCGGGGACGTCATGACCGAAACTCGACGCAACCTGACCGAAATGGACCCGCAAAATGCGGAAGAAATCCGTAACGCCGGGCGTCCCCTGGTCCGGTTCAGTCCCGGCCTCTGGGAAGACCTGAAAGTCCTGCGCAACTTCATGTTTACCCGCATGTACCGGGCACCGTCGGTCATGAAGGTGCGCAAAGTGGTGACGCAGGTGGTGATGGAGCTATTCCCCCACTACATGGCGCACCCCGACCATCTTCCGCCTCGTTGGCAGGTTGATGTTGAATCCTGCGGGAAGGACGAGGTCGCGCTGGCGCGGGTCGTGGCGGATTATGTGTCGGGGATGACAGACCGCTACGCGATCGAGATCCACGACGAGTTGTTGGGCGGACCTCAAAAGGAGGCGCTGCGGGCACTGCCGATGCAGACGGGCTGGGTGCCAGAAGAATAGAGCCAGCCATCCTAAGGGCGGCAACCAAACAAAAAGGGCGCCAAACGGCGCCCTCCGAATTCAATTCGCTCGAAAGCTTAGACCAGTGCTAGGTTCACAGCGCTTTCGCGACCGTCGCGGCCAGCTTCCAGATCGTAAGTGACTTTCTGGTTGTCGGCGAGGCCGGTCAGGCCCGAACGCTCGACTGCCGAGATGTGAACAAACACGTCCTTGCCGCCGTCTTCGGGGGCGATAAAGCCGTAGCCTTTAGTATTGTTGAACCATTTTACGGTGCCATTGGCCATTCCGTAGTCTCCTTTGTTTTTTCACTGCCCGCAGCGTGCGGCAGCTTGGCGCGTCAGGGCAAGATCGAGGGCCTGTCGCCTTAAAAGCGGAAAGGAGGTCGATAGAGATAACGTAGCAAGAGAATCTATGCCGAAAAGGGGCGGATGCGTCAACGGATTATACCGCGTGGTCAAAAGGGAAGCAGAATCCGGCTCCTATGCTGGCGCTTAGGCAAAGACAAGCAGCAGGAGGCCACCCAGCCCCCAAAGGGCAATAACCGGCAGAACGATCCAATACTGCCGTTCTTTCTCTAGTTTCCACCCGGTAGCGCCCCGCGCGGCGCGGATCGCCCAAAGGCAGGTGATTGGCCAGTACATCGTAATGCCAAGTGCCGCGGCCAGCGCCGTTACGGACCACGAAGTTTCGAAGATTTGTGCCAAGAGGCCGATGCCAAGGAGCGGTGTGTAGAGGATCAAATCTGCTCCGGCGAACCCTTTCCAGAATGCCACGCCCGTTTCGGTGACGCGGTTCGCTGGTTCCTGAGTACCCAGCTTGACACCAAGCTCGTAGCTGATCGCGGCAGAGCATTGGGCGAAGATAAGATAGACGAAGAGGCTCCAGCCGGGAATTTGGATGAACCAGAAGGCGAATTGTTCCATGTGCCTACGTCCGTTTCATTCTGTTTCGTTGCGGGGTGCCGGGTTTTCTTTATCCAGCGCGCCACCACTTGCAGGACCTCTCAATGGCTGGAGCAACATTCGATCCAACCACAGATCCCGCCGCGTCCTGAACTGCTCGATGCCAATGGTCATATTGTCGTGGCCAGCTTTTGGTTGGGCGCGATAGGTACCCAGAAGCCGGTCCCACCAAGGTAGGTTGAACCCATAGTTGCTGTTGGTTTCGACCGGCAGGATCGAGTGGTGAACCCTGTGCATATCCGGCGTGACGATGATCAGGCGCAGCACGCGGTCGAAGCGCTCTGGCAGGTGGATGTTGGAGTGGTTGAACATCGCTGTGGCGTTCAGCAGGACTTCGAAAATCAAAACGGCGACGGCGGGTGGGCCAAGCGCCGCGACGACGGCCAGTTTGATCCCCATCGACATCAGGATTTCGACTGGGTGGAAGCGCAGGGCGGTGGTGACGTCGAATTCCAGATCGGCGTGGTGCATCCGGTGCAACCGCCACAGTGCCGGGACCGCGTGGAACATGACGTGCTGCAGATAGATGGCGAGGTCGAGAACCGCTATGCAGATGACGATCGCCAGCCAGCCTGGCACGTCGATATTGTTGAACAGGCCCCAGCCCTTGTCCTGCGCCACCACTGCCAGCCCGACGGCCATGATTGGAAAGGTCAGCCGCAGGATGACTGTGTCCAGTACCACCAAGGCTATGTTGTTGGTCCAGCGGATCACACGGGGGATTTCCCGTCGGCGGCGAGGGGCGGCGATCTCCCATATGGCCATGGCGATCAGGACGCCAAGGAAGATGGTCAGGCGAATTTGGGGTTCCGCTGCTAGGATTGGGTCGGACATGTTATCTCCAACTTTGTACCGTTAGCGTAGCGTCGAAGCCGCTCTCGGCAAAATGCAAATTCGGGGATGTGGCAATCTGCGGCGCTTGCGAATTGACCTTGGGCACCATCGTGCTAAACCCGCGCGCAAGTAACAGGACAAAACCGATGAACCTATTCACCGATCTTCGTGCGCTGGTGATCGAGGCGCTGAACGCCATGGTGGCCGAGGGCGCGTTGCCCGAGG
>CAYFXM010000148.1:0-6459 GCA_964346965.1 uncultured Actibacterium sp.
AAGCCTCGAAGAGCTTTACCAAGGAAATCTGCGACGCTTGCGGCGCGCCTACCGCGGGTTACGCGCATTTCACCAAAGCCGAGGCGGCCAAAGCCTATATCCGCGAGCAAGGCGCGCCGATTGTTGTGAAGGCCGACGGTCTGGCCGCTGGTAAAGGCGTGATCGTTGCGATGGAGCTGGATGAAGCGCTGGACGCGATCGACGACATGTTCGGCGGTGCATTTGGGGGCGCAGGCGCCGAGGTTGTCATCGAAGAGTTCATGGAAGGCGAAGAGGCCTCCTACTTCATCCTGTCTGATGGTGAGAACGTGCTGCCTGTGGGCACCGCGCAGGACCACAAACGCGTGGGTGACGGCGACACCGGCCCGAACACCGGCGGCATGGGCGCCTATTCCCCTGCCCCAATCATGACCGATGAGGTCGCCCAGAAAGCAATGGACGAAATCGTCAAGCCGACCGTGGCCGAGATGGCCAAACGCGGCACCCCCTATCAAGGCGTTCTCTACGCGGGCTTTATGATCAAAGACGGCCAGCCGCGTCTGGTGGAATACAACGTCCGCTTTGGCGACCCAGAGTGTCAGGTGCTGATGATGCGCCTTGGCGCTCAGGTACTGGACCTGCTTTTGTATTGCGCACGCGGCGAGTTGGATCAGGCCAAGGTCGAATGGGCCGATGATCACGCGATGACCGTCGTGATGGCCGCAAACGGCTATCCGGGCAGCTACGAAAAGGGCTCTGTCATCGGCGGTCTGGATGCCCTGCCTGAGGACAGCATGAACATGGTCTTTCACGCTGGCACAAAAGAAGTCGACGGCAAGATTGCTGCCAATGGTGGTCGTGTTTTGAACGTCACCGCGCGGGGGGACAACCTGCAGGAAGCCCGGGACCGAGCCTATGCCATGGCCGAAGCAATTGACTGGCCCGAAGGATTCTATCGCAAAGACATCGGCTGGCGCGCACTGTGATCGGTATTTAGTCGCAGACGATCGAACACTACGGCGGGCATTGCTCGCCGTTTTGAGTTTTTGGGCCGAGAAGAAGCCTGAGGCATTTCCCCACGGCCGAGCAATGTTTGAATTGGTGGGTTAAAGTCAGTCGAGCTGAACCACGGCGAGGTTCACGTTTTCTGAACCCACGACCTGGGTGGTGTGACCCGAGCCGTTCACGTCCTCCATCTGCCAGATACCGCCAGGCGTGATGCTACGGACTTCACCGTCACCCGCCTCTACCGAAAGCTCCCCGGTCAGGCAGAACGCGATCTGCCGGCGTGGTGAGGGATGTTTGTCGCCGCCCCAACCAACCGGGAGAGTGACGAATACACAGCGCGCGGTCTCGATGGGTTCGGACAGGTAAAGCGCGGGCGCGGGCGGCGCGAAATCCGCAAGTGCCAGATCGATTGCCTTGTCCTGAAAATGCGACACCCCTTTGGCGTCTTCGGTAAGATACAAATACTCCATGATACCCCCTATCTATGAGACTATCATGCCATAAATCGGTAACTTAGGCGATGCTTGCGGCCACTAACGGCAGGCTAGCGCTGCAGAAATTGAGTCGACACCCGCATAAGCCCCGACAGTGCGGGTACTCAGTTCACCTCCAGAGAGACGCGTCGCCATCACCTTCCGCCAAGACCCATCAACCGTCACCAATTCCGGTCCTTGACCGCACTCCCGGACGCCTCCGGCAATCGTTTCGTCACCAATCCGGTGATTGGTGAGCCCGTCCAGATCGGCGACGTGAACCAGCACGCCATCGCGGTAGCGCCAAACCCGTAAGCGTTTGGCCAGATGGGGCCGGTCGATATAGGCAATCTCCTGGTATCCGTCGCCATCCAGATCGGCCGCGCCGATCGGGGCCAGCCAGCGGTGGGTGCGACCGATATGAGGGGTGGCGGCGACCAAGCGGGCGCGACGGTCGTAGACGGCCAATCGAGCGCCCAGATTAACATCGGTATGGACCACGATCACTTCTGGCAGCCCGTCGCCGTCAAGGTCGGCCAACCTGGGGGCGACGTCTTCGAAAACCTCCCCTGCGGGAAGGATGACCTCGGCCGGGCAGGTGATCCGCGGGTCGCCGGGTTTCTGAATGTGGATCGTCAGACCTTTGGCATCCCGGATACCGCCGAGAATGCCATGGTCGTATTCGCTCGTTTCCTGCGCGAAACCTGCGAATATGCGCAATTCGTCGTCACGGGCGGCCCAGCTTTCGTGGCGCCCCTGCCCGTTTGTGTTGGAGAATGCTACTTCAGCCGAGCGGCCGGGAAGCCCCCGCTCTGGCAATTGTGCCTCGCAGCTCAAGGCAGCGGTTGCCGCGCAGGCGGCCAGCGTTGTCGCTATGGCCGCCCGCAGTCGCATCAAATCTGCTTTTCAGGCAGTTTCACCACCAACCCGTCCAGATCATCGGTTACTTTGATCTGGCAAGTGAGGCGCGAACGGCCCGGTTCCGGCTGCCAGGCGAAGTCGAGCATGTCTTCTTCCATGGCATCCACCGGAGGCAGTTTCTCGGCCCACTCGGCGTCGATATAGGCGTGGCAGGTCGAACAAGCGCAAGCCCCTCCGCAATCCGCCTCGATTCCGGGAATGTTGTTGTCGCGGGCACCTTCCATCACGGTCAGGCCGGTGGCCACGTCAACCTGATGCTCGGTACCATTGTGCTCGATGTAGGTGATCTTAGCCATGCGATCCTCTCATCATGTCCTTATCTTGAGTCGCGACGTGCATAGGGCAAGCGCGCGGCTTTTGCCAGCGCCCCAAGAAGGAAATCCCCGACTTACGCAGCGCCATGACAAGGGCGCCCGGTCAGGCGCCCCGAGTTGTTGTTGAATTTTATTCGTCGTCCAGCGAAAGGGCGACGAAACGTGGCTCACCCTGACGACGCACCAGAAGCAGGATGGATTTGCGCCCACCATCGCGCGCCATCGCCAACCTTTCAGTAAAGGCGGTGATATCCGTCACTTTCTGCTGGCCAGCTTCGGTAATGAGATCACCTGCTCGCAGGCCCTTGTCATAGGCCTCGCTGTCTTCGGCCACGTCGGTGACCACTAGGCCCACAGCGTTTTCGCCAAGATCCAGTTGCTCACGTAGCTCGGTTGTAAGCGGCGAAATCGTCATGCCCATGATTTCGGCTGTCTCTGGCTCGGATTCAGATTGGACAACCGCGGGAACGGCGTTCTCGGCGGTCTCGCGTCGTCCCAGAACAACTTTCAGTGTCTGGGTTTTACCATCGCGGAACACAACCATGCGGACAGCGGCACCAACGTCTGCGTTGCCGACGCGGCGAACAAGATCGCGTGTGTCTTGGATCTCTGCCCCGTCAAACGACAGGATCACGTCGCCCGCTTCAACACCGGCTTCCGCGGCGGGACCTTCGGGTACGTCGGTCACCAACGCGCCACGGACTTCTTCCAGTCCGATCGCTTCCGCCACATCATCGCTGACATCCTGAATGCGGACACCCAACCATCCACGGCGTGTTTCGCCGAATTCTTTAAGCTGCGCGATTACCTTGGTTACAACCGAGGACGACATGGCGAAACCAATACCAATCGAACCGCCGTTCGGCGACAGGATCGCGGTATTCACGCCAACGACTTCCCCGTCCATGTTGAACAGCGGTCCACCCGAGTTGCCACGGTTGATCGCAGCGTCGGTCTGAATGTAGTCGTCATAGGTGCCCGAAAGCGCCCGGTTGCGTGCCGAAACAATCCCGGCGGAGACCGAGAAGCCCTGACCAAGAGGGTTACCCACGGCCATGACCCAATCCCCAACGCGGACGATGTCGCTGTCACCGAAAGGTACGAAAGGCAGCGGCTCGTCGCTTTCGACTTTCAAGAGCGCGATATCCGTTTTGGGGTCCGTACCGATCACGGTCGCCTCAAGCTCCTTGCCCGAGAAGAACTCGATCAGGATTTCATCGGCGGTCTCGATGACATGGTTATTGGTGACGATAAAACCATCCTCGGAAATCACAAAGCCAGACCCAAGAGCATTCTGGCGACGGGGACCGCGGCGGCGTTGGCCGTCTTCATCCGGCAGCAAGTCTTCGAAGAAATCCTCGAATGGGGACCCTTCCGGAACCACAGGCGCCGGGCCGGTTGAGGCGGCAACGGTGGTAGAGGTCGTGATGTTCACTACCGACGGGCTGACACCTTCGGCGAGATCCGCGAAGCTGTCCGGTGCGCCACGTGCGTGAGTCGCGAGGGCTTGGGCCAATAAGAGTGCCATGCCCAAGACCAGTGCAGCGAAGGCGCGGGCCGGGGTTGTGGCGGTTTGGGTCAATGTCAGTGACTGCGCTTTCACGTCTAAAGTCTCCTGCGTAGGTCTGTTTCTTTTGGACGCGGCTCGTCGCGCCTAGATTACCCAACAAGTTAGGTGCCCAGACGCAGAACGCAAAGGGTTTGCGTGTTGTGAAGACCCCCAACCGCTTTCACATAGGCGTGAAACGGCCGTTATCCGCCCAAAATCCGGGACAGCCACACCAGCAGAACCCCGACAGCCAAGGCAGCAAGTCCCATTAGTCGGCGGGTGTCAGAAGGAAGTCTGCGAAGCAGTTCAAGAACCTCGTCCAGACGCGAAGGGGCCAGTGCGAACACCAGCCCCTCGACAACCAGAACCAATCCTATGGCGTATAGGATGGTCGACATGTCTTAGTCTGCCACACCTGTATCGGAGCGCAGATAATCGAAGAACTCGCCGTCCGGGCTGAGGACCAGAGTCGAGTTTTCGCCTTTAAGTGCACGGGCATAGGCGGTCAGCGAGCGATAGAATTCGAAGAACTCCTCGTCCGCCCCAAAGGCCTGTGCGAAGATCGCGTTACGCTCGGCGTCCGCCTGACCACGGATGATCTCGGATTCTCGTTTCGCGTCCGACACCAGCTCGACCACGGTCCGGTCGGCTTGAGCGCGGATTCGCTGCGCGGCTTCCTGACCACGCGCCCGCTCGTCCGTCGCTTCACGCTCACGTTCAGCACGCATCCGGCCAAATGTCGCGTCCAAGTTTTCACGCGGCAGGTCAGTCCGCTTCAGGCGAACGTCGACGACTTCCAGACCCAAAGCGGTTGCATCAGCAATAGCCCCGTTACGAATACGCAGCATCAGCGCCGCGCGGTCCGAGCTAAGAATGTCATTCGACGAAACCGAACCCAGAATTTCCCGCGTTTGCGAACGCAGGATCGAGTCCAGACGGCGACCTGCAACCGCGATCGCCTGATCGCCGGCAGCACCCGTCGCCTGACGGAACTTGTTCACGTCGCTAATGCGATAGCGCGCGAAGGCGTCAACCACCAAACGGCGGTCATCCAGCGGTGTAATCTCAATCGGGTCAAGATCACGGCTAAGGATGCGGGCGTCGTAACGCGCCACTTCCTGGATAACCGGAATCTTGAAGGCCAATCCTGGCTCTTCCTTGATGTCAACGACTCGACCGAATTGCAGTACCAGCGCTTTCTCGCGCTCATCCACGATAAAGATCGACGACAGAAGCCCTGCAATGAGGACAACAACGACGGGAAGAAGAAATCCTGCACGTTTCATGACTTAGTTCCCCCCGGTTGCTGGTTTGCGAAGTTCATTCAGTGGCAGGTATGGAACAACCCCCTGCCCCTGCCCGGTTTCTTCGAGGATGATCATGTTCACATCGCCCAGAACCTGCTCCATCGTCTCTAGGTACAGACGCTTCCGGGTTACTTCCGGGGCTTTCTGGTACTCGGTCAAAACCGCCGAGAAGCGGCTTGCTTCACCTTCGGCCTCGTTCACGACCTGTGCACGATAAGCTTCGGCCTCTTCCAGTACCTGCGCAGCTTCACCACGCGCGCCCGCCAGAACGCGGTTGGCATAGGCGTCCGCCTCTTTCTGAGTTCGGTCGCGTTCCTGTTCCGCAGCCTGAACATCGCGGAAGGCATCGATTACCTGCGTGGGCGGGTCGGCCTTGTCGAAGTTCACGCGGACGATGTTCACACCCGAGTCATAGCTGTCGAGAGTCGACTGGATCAGGTCCTGCAGGTTCGCAGCAATCACACCACGGTCCCGGTTCAGGATCGGTGCCAGTTCCGACTGGGCGATAATCTCACGCATGGCCGATTCCGACACGGCGCGGATAGAGGATTGCGGGTCACGAAGGTTGAACAGGAACATCGCGGGGTCATTGATATTCCAGACAACCTGGAAATCGATGTCGACAATGTTCTCGTCGCCGGTCAGCATCAGACCAGCTTCGCCACCCGAACGACCAACACCGATATCCTCGGTCTGTTCACGGGTGACTGGCAAGACCTCTGCCGTCACAACCGGCCACGGCGCAAAGTTCAGACCCGGTGTCCCGGTTTGTGCGTATTCACCAAGGAACAGTTCAACAGACTGTTCTTCGGGCTTCACGGTATAAAACGAGGCGCTGAGCCAAAGGCCCACTGCCACCAAGCCACCGACCACGACGGACGGCCCCTGAACATCATCCACCGGGACCT
>CAYFXM010000148.1:6469-6847 GCA_964346965.1 uncultured Actibacterium sp.
GACGACGCTCACGATCGGAACGTTGCTCATGTCGTCACCACCAGTAGACCTACTCCCACGTCCCGCGCCGTCACACGTTTCCGACACCCGATGGTAGCCCGGGCGCGGCGATCGCCGACCCGAGGCCAGGACCCGCACGGCCCGCGAGTACCTTGACGTCGAATGGAGACACCCCCTTCCGCTGGCGAGGAGCCGGTCCGACTGCTCGCGGTCCACACGGCCACCAGGCCACCGACCACGAATGTACCGCGGGAAAACCCGCCGCCGCCGCCAGATGGCGGGCGCGTTCTATCGCCACCACCGCGACCGCCCATCAGGACGCGCAGTTGTTCCTGACCTTTTTTCATCAGGTCATCGATTTCGGGAATCTGCGGGCCG
>CAYFXM010000149.1:0-5083 GCA_964346965.1 uncultured Actibacterium sp.
GACGAATTCCTGAACTTCGGACCCCGGAACCGCCCCCTGGAAACCGTCCACCGGCTGTCCATCATGGAAGGCATAGACGGTGGGGATCGACTGCACACGCATCTGGCCTGCAATCATCTGGTTCTCGTCCACGTTGACCTTGACCATGCGGACTTTGCCGCCAGCAGCGGTGACGGCGGCTTCAAGCTGCGGGCCAAGCGTCTTGCAGGGGCCGCACCATGGGGCCCAGAAATCGACAATGACCGGAACTTCTTTACTGGCCTCAACAACGTCAGCCATGAAGGTGGCTTCCGAAACGTCCTTGATCAGATCGGCGGCGGGGGCGGCAGTGTCCTGACCGAATTCCAGCATGGGTTTGTTCCTTTAACGAAGGGTCGGGCCTTATATGGACCGGGATCGGTCCGCTGCCAAGGGGTGAGGCTACAGATCGAAGGTGGCAAAGACCGGGGCGTGGTCGCTTGGCTTTTCCCAACCCCGCGCATCGCGCAGGATGCGAGAGCCATGCGCGGCTTGAGAAATGTCTTTCGAGGCCCAGATGTGATCCAACCGTCGCCCCTTGTCGGCGGCATCCCAGTCCTTGGCACGATAGGACCACCAGCTATAGAGAAGCCCTTCAGGGATATCCGCCCGGGTCACGTCAACCCAGTCACCCTCTTCCTGCACGTTGCCAAGATGTTCGACCTCGATCGGCGTGTGGCTAACGATCTTCAGCAATTGCTTGTGGTTCCAAACATCGTCTTCCCGCGGCGCGATGTTCAGATCGCCGACAAGGATCGATTTTTCTGGACGATTATCACGGAACCAGTCGCGCATATCGGTGAGGTAATCCAGCTTTTGCCCGAACTTCTCATTCACCTCGCGATCCGGTTTGTCGCCGCCTGCCGGGACGTAGAAGTTATGAATGACCGTGCCGTTTTCCAGACGCCCGGCCACGTGGCGGGCATGGCCGAGATCGGCAAAGTCGAACTCGCCTGCATCTTCAATCGGCAGTTTCGACAGGATCGCGACGCCGTTGTAACCCTTCTGTCCCCGGGCAACCATGTGGCCATAGCCAATCTCGGCAAAGGCTTGCAGCGGGATCTTGTCGACCGGACTCTTGCACTCCTGCAGACACAGGACATCCGGTCCCTCTTCCTGCAACAGCTTGCGGACAATCGGCTCGCGCAGGCGGACAGAGTTGATGTTCCATGTGGCAAGGGTAAAGGGCATGGGCGCGATCCTGTGGTCAACTGGTTGCGGCAGACCCTATTGGGCCGCTCCGCCCGGTTCAACCCAAGTCGATGCCATGCGCCTCGCAGAAATCTGCGACCATGTTTTCATGCGGCAGGCAGCCTTTGGCCAGATAAACCAGCTCTTCCGGGGTCGAGATGCGTCCCAGTACCTCGTTCCGATGCGGGTGACGCCCAAAGCGTTCGGCCACCCACTTGGTAAGCATCGGGCGTTTGGCCGCGCCCGCGTACATCTCGCGCAGTGCCTCGGGGGCCTCAGCCGCCAATTGTGCGGAGCGCACAATTAGGTCCTTAGAACGTTCCAAGAGGTCCGGCCCCTCGCAATGCGAACTGGCGATCAGGAAAAACTGTTTCTCCCAAACATGGGCCAAAGCGTCGTAATGGCCATTGGCAAAGGCCTCGAGCACCAGCCGCGTCGCCTTGATGTCCTGCGCAAAGGCTCCGGGCGTTTCCCGCCAGATCGAGCGCGGAAACTGGTCTAAAGCGATGATCAACGCCAGCCGCCCGCGAGGTGTCTCCGCCCAATGGTCCAACCGTCCCTCGGCGGCGGCTTGGGTTAGATCGGTGAAGCGCTCTTCGATTGCGTCATGCGCCTGCCCCTGCATGCGCCAGACCCAAAAGGCGATGTGGCTTTCCTCGGATTCCCAATGACCATCGTCCGGGAACCAGAACTTAAGAACCTCTTCCGGTCCAACGTCCATCCAATCCGCAGTCATTCTTTGCCCTCACTGTTTCCGGCTTGGCCCTCTGACCTATCGGCGACCTTGGCGTAAGTTTCCAATGCAGCGCATCCCGCCGACGATAGGTCATAGATTCCTGTTTCGACGCGCTCAAACCAACCATAGTGGTTGTCCGCCATCAGCCGTGTCGCCTTTGGGACACCTGTTGCCTTGGCCACCTGCGCCCCCTTCATGGCGCCTTCGGACTGCAACAGGCGCGCGCAAGCCAGCGCATCCTGCCTATAAGCCGTGATTAGATTTACCTTCTGCGCCCCACCTTTGTTCGGGTCACCAACCCGCTGCGCAAATTCCCGCAGCAGTTGTGTTTTACGCGCCTTCGACTGACGTGGTCGATAGGAACCCGGGTCACAATGCACTTCGACAAAATCATCACTAGACCGGACCGTGATCAGCCCAAGCCCCAAACGGCGGCAAAGCGACAGGTTGTTCTTCAGCGAGGTCTGGAACCGCTTCCCCGACCCACGTGGAACCGCGACATAGACGCAATCCGTCACTGTTTGGCGCGCCACACCCTGATGAAAGAGCGACAGGGAAAACCCCGTCTTCAATTCGACGATCAATGGATCGTCCCCCTCTCGGCAAGCCATGATATCGGCCGCGCCAACCTCGGATTTCACCTCGTAACCCTGCCCCTCGAGGAAGGACTTCACCGCCGGATACAGGTCTGTTTCACGCAACGTCTTTGCCATACCTCCTTGCTACCCCGGTCGCGCGGCCAAAAAAAGACCCGAGCCGAGGCCCGGGTCAGTCCAACAGGGAGGTTCATGCCTTTAACCCGGCATGGGGGTACGTATCACTCTCTCACGCATTTAAACGATAGCCGCCAGATTCGGTCACAAGAAGGCGCGCATTGGACGGTTCTGGTTCAATTTTCTGCCGAAGGCGGTAAATATGTGTCTCCAATGTGTGGGTCGTGACCCCGGCATTATAGCCCCAGACCTCGTGCAGCAGCACATCACGGGCGACGACACCCTCTGACGCGCGATAGAGGAATTTCAGGATATTGGTCTCTTTTTCGGTCAGCCGGATTTTCCGGTCATCCTCTGTCACCAGCATCTTGGTGGCGGGTTTGAACGTATACGGCCCAAGCTGGAACACAGCGTCTTCGGACTGCTGGTGCTGGCGCAATTGCGCACGGATACGGGCCAGAAGGACCGGGAATTTAAATGGTTTGCTGACATAGTCATTGGCCCCGGCATCAAGACCCAGAATCGTATCGGCATCGCTGTCGTGGCCGGTCAGCATCAGGATCGGGCATTTGATCCCCTGCTTGCGCATCAACCGGCACAACTCGCGACCATCGGTGTCGGGAAGGCCCACGTCGAGGATGACAAGATCGTAAATCGCTTCCTTGGCGCGCTCCATCGCGGTTGCGCCACTGTCGGCCTCGTAGACATCGAAGTCCTCGGTCATGACGAGTTGCTCGCTCAGGGCGTCCCGCAGATCATCATCGTCGTCTACCAGCAGAATTTTCTGGATATTTGCCATTCTGGCCTCCCTTCAACTTTCGACTGATCTGGCCTTCGGGGTCGATTTCGGCAAGATTTGCGACAAACAACTCACGCAAGCGTGTCGTAACACCGCGAAATGTTTCATTTTCCATCAAATCAGACTACATCCCGATGAACAACGGAATGAATGTATGACCTCTTTGCTGCCAACAGCGACCGAACGACTGGCCCGCGCCTATGCCGATCTGCGCATGGGCCTGCCGGTGGTGTTGCGTGACGACAGCGAAGCGGTTCTGGCAATGTCCGCCGAAACACTGACAGTCGAACGGCTGGCCGACCTGCGCCAAATGGCCGAAAGCCCCGTTCTGGTTCTGACTGCCCGGCGGGCAAAGACACTCAAGGCGAGGTTCTACGACAACGAAGTCGCGCGCATCGTAATCCCGCAAGAGGTCGACCTGCGTTGGATTCGCGCCCTGGCCGATCCGGCCGATGATTTGACCCATCCGATGAAAGGCCCGCTGGCTTCCTGTCGCGGTGGCCCGGTCAAACTGCACCAGATGGCCATCACCCTTGCCAAGAATGCGCGTGTGCTGCCTGCTGTTGTTGTTTGCCCCCTCGAGGACGCCGTAGTTTTCGCTGCCGCCAATGACCTGACTGTTCTCGACCACGGGCAAGCCGCCCCGGTGTTGTCACAAGCGAGCCCGATGTCCGAGATCGTGCACGCGCGCCTGCCGATGCGCCTGGCCGAAGCCGGACGGCTGCATATTTTCCGCCCTGAAGATGGGCGCGAAGAGCATTACGCGATCGAAGTCGGTCGGCCTGATCGCCACAGCCCCGTCCTCGCGCGGCTTCATTCGGCCTGTTTCACGGGTGACGTTTTGGGCTCTTTGAAATGCGATTGCGGTCCGCAGTTGCAAACCGCATTGGCCCAGATGGGGGCCGAGGGTGCGGGCGTGTTGCTCTACCTGAACCAGGAGGGTCGCGGAATTGGCCTTGCCAACAAGATGCGCGCCTATTCCCTGCAGGATCAGGGATTTGACACGGTCGAGGCCAACCACCGTCTTGGATTCGAAGACGACGAGCGCGATTTCCGCATCGGTGCGGCAATCCTGCGCGAGCTGGGTTTTTCCTCGGTGCGCCTAATGACCAACAACCCGCGCAAGGTCGAGATGATGCGAGACCATTGTATCGAGGTCACGGAACGTGTGCCGTTGCGGGTTGGAAAGACCCCGCAAAACGCGAGTTATCTGGCAACCAAAGCCGCCAAATCGGGACATATTCTGTGACACCGCAGGATCTGGTTCTGACCAAGCGCGGCCTGCGTTTTCAGGGGCGGTATTTTCCCTGCACCATCGGACGAGGCGGACTGAGCAACGACAAACGCGAAGGGGACGGTGCAACACCCGCCGGAACGCACCGGATCGTCGGAATGTACTATCGACCGGACCGCCTGCCCCGGCCAGTTCCCTGGGCTGTGCCGATCGGCCCGCAAGACCTGTGGTCGGATGACGTAACCGCCTGTGACTATAATCACCACGTCACCGCACCCTATACATTCAGCCATGAAACGCTCCGCCGAGCGGACCCGCTTTATGACATCGTGTTGATCACCGATTGGAATTGGCCAGACGCGACGCCCGGCAAGGGGTCAGCCATCTTTCTC
>CAYFXM010000149.1:5093-6702 GCA_964346965.1 uncultured Actibacterium sp.
TCCACCAATGGCGGCGCCCCGGTTACCCGACCGAAGGCTGTGTCGCCTTCCGCCGCGATCACCTGCACTGGATTGCCCGGACGCTAACACCCGCTGCCCGACTGATCATTCGCTAACAGCTTCTTCCCGGCCGAAAAGTCAATTGGCCATGGGAATCAGCCGTAACTGCGCTCTCCAAATATTGCTGACCCAACCCGGATATGGGTCGCCCCAAGCGCAATCGCCCTTTCAAAATCGCTGCTCATCCCCATCGACAGGCCCTGCAGGCCGTTCCGCTCGGCGATTTTCGCCAAGAGTGCGAAATGCAGCGACGGCTCCTCATCCACCGGCGGGATACACATGAGTCCACGCACCGGCAGTTCCATCGCCCTGACCTCGGCCACAAGGGCATCGGCCTCGGAAGGCAACACCCCCGCCTTTTGCGGTTCTTCACCAGTATTCACCTGCAAAAACAAGTCAGGACACTGCCCGCGCTCCTGCGCAAGATTGGCCAGTTTCCGCGCCAGCTTCACCCGGTCCACCGAGTGAATGGTACTAAACAGCTCAACGGCCTGCTTCGCCTTGTTGGTTTGCAGAGGCCCGATCAGATGAAGGTCGACACCCTCATACCGCTCCATAAACGCGGGCCATTTGCCCTGCGCTTCCTGCACCCGGTTCTCACCAAAAGCCCGGTGGCCTTGTTCCAATACCGCTTCAACACGTTCCAGCGGTTGGACCTTAGAGACAGCGATCAGTTTAACGTCGGAAACATCGCGTCCGGCGCTAGAGCAGGCTTTGGCTATTCGGCCTTGAATGTCAGTCAATCCCAATTGGTAACCTCGGTATCTGACGGTCCCTGAAGATCGCTAACATGCACAATTGAGGCTGTCGAATGGGAAACAAAGGGGCAGGCCCCAGCCCGCCCAACTTTCCAGTTTCTTGTAATGCCTAGAACGACATCGCGATGCCAAGAGACCATTTCAAATAATCGTCTTCAAATTGGTAGGGAAACGTTCCGGAAACAGAAGTGAAGACACCACTCTCTGACACTTTGCCCTTTGCGACGCCACCTTGGATAACGGCCCCGCCGCCGAGATCATAGTTAACGACCAGCGAGAGGCCTTCGTAACGATCGTCTTCAGATGTCGTGCTTGATGGCGATACCCTGTCATAATTCGTATCGCGTTGCCCCCAGTTGAGAGAGACAAGCCATTCGTCTAATTCATAGGCTAAGGCCAAGCCAATGCTGTCTTCACCCCAATCATAGGTGGAAAACCCGTGATCGTAGGCGTCATAGACAGAGTAATTCACGACCGCCCTTATCCCATTGTAGAGATCGGCATCGAGGCTGATCCCCCAAATGTCGGCTCCGGCACTACTATTACGAGAGAAATCTGCCTTTTGGTAACCAGCCCCGATCGTGATGTCTCCGGAAGCAAAATTCCAAGTGTACCGCCCGCCCAGTCCAAAAACCGGATCCGTATCGCCGAAATCATCGGTTTCAACTGAAAGGGCGGTCGCAAAGGTTTCCCACGCATACTCATAACGTAGAATTTGGCCATCGTAGCTGCCATCGAGGCCAGAGTTCCCGGCCCAGCCAATATGTTCTTCAAGATCGTCGATTGAATCG
>CAYFXM010000150.1:0-6672 GCA_964346965.1 uncultured Actibacterium sp.
CGTCCTCGATGGCATCGGTCTGTGGTGGCTCGCTGTCCATGATGGACGCAGGCGTCCCGCTGAAAGCACCGGTTGCCGGTGTGGCCATGGGTCTGGTTCTGGAAGATGACGGCTCCTACGCTGTTCTGACCGACATTCTGGGTGACGAAGACCACCTGGGCGACATGGACTTCAAAGTGGCAGGTACCGAAAACGGCATCACCTCGCTGCAGATGGACATCAAGGTCGCGGGCATCACGCCCGAGATCATGGAGAAAGCCCTGGCACAGGCCAAGGAAGGCCGGATGCACATCCTCGGCGAGATGGGCAAAGCCCTGACCGAAGCCGGTGATTTCAGCGTCCACGCGCCGCGCATCGAAACCATGACCGTTCCGACCGACAAGATCCGTGAAGTGATCGGCTCGGGCGGTAAGGTCATCCGCGAGATCGTGGAAGTGTCGGGTGCCAAGGTCGACATCAACGACGACGGCGTTATCAAGATCGCAAGCCCGAACGGTGAAGCCATTCAAAAGGCCTATGACATGATCCACGCGATCGTGGCAGAGCCGGAAGAAGGCGTGATCTACAAAGGTAAGGTCGTGAAGATCGTCGACTTTGGCGCCTTCGTGAACTTCTTCGGCAAGCGCGACGGTCTGGTACACGTCTCGCAAATCGAAAACCGCCGCCTGAACCACCCGTCCGACGTTCTGAAAGAAGGTCAGGAAGTCTTCGTGAAGCTTCTGGGCTTCGACGATCGCGGCAAGGTTCGTCTGGCCATGAAGATGGTCGATCAGGCCACCGGCGAAGAGATCAAGAAAGAGGCGAAGGCGGACTAATCCGCCTAAGGCTTTCGGGAAATCAGAAGGGCCCCGCGGGGCCCTTCTTTTTTGTCTGGTCAGAACGTCCAGGTAAACTGCAGCTTGCCCTGATGGCTTTGCGCTCCGTCGGCAAAGGCTCCACGATAGTCGAAGCCGAACGTGCTGCCTCCATTGCCAAACGAATTTCGGTTCAACGCAACGCCAAAGCCCAGTTCCAGCCATTCGCTGTCGCTGCCGTCTGCCGGCAGCGCCATGGTCGGCAGGTTCGATCCGTCGAAGGCTGCGTTGACCGTGAAGTCCCCGCCCGAGCGCAGTGCCAGACCGGCTTGACCATAGGCCTGCATCGCCCAGCCATTCGACATGTTCCGCTCTGCCAGCTCCCCGCGCAGAGCAAGGCGCCCGATAAGCAGGTCGCTCTCGTAATCCTCGACCGCGAGGTTGTAGATACCGGCCCCAGTCTCGGTGTAACCATCGACGCTGACGTTGTAATACTCCAGCGATCCGACCGGGCCCCAACGCCCCCAGGACACCGTTGCCATGCTTTGCCCCTGGATACCGGCAAAGATCATCTGGCCATCGGTCGAGCCTGTGGCCGTCTCATCGACCGAACCGAAAACGATGTTCCGAGCGCTATCGTAGGACAGATCCTGATAGCCAAGAACCACGCCAATCTGTGCCCTGTCTGTGAGTTGATTGCGGGCATGTCCGGCGATGGTCAAACCTTCAGCCTCGATCGTACCTAGATCACCGTCGATCTCTGAGTCGCCTTCGTGCCAGCCCAGTGCCAGACCGGCGTTCCAGCCAGAGTTCAGCGTGGTTTCAAAACCACCAACAAAGCTGAAGCGATCGCTTTCATAGCCGGCGCTGTTCAGGGTGGCGTCTTTTTCTGTCTGACCGCCACCGATCGCGACAAAGCCCGAGGTTCCGTCACCCATGGCCCAGGTGCCAGCACCCCTGGACACGACACCTTCATCCACGGCGGCCTGCGCGCGCGACAGCGCAAAGATCACGTCCGAGCCAAAGTCCTGTGCCAGACCAACCGGAGCCCCCGCGAAGCTAAAGCCGAGGCTCTCCAATGCGGCTTGTTGCTCTTCTTCGGTTCCGAGCGCCATGACATCGTCAATGATACCCAGATAGGCCTCGTCCACGCCCAGATAGGGCACGTTGGCGGCGTCGAGATTTCCGGCCACGGTGAATTGGAATGGGGTGGCCGCCATTTCCACGATATCTGCGAAGGTCGGCGTGAAACGAAGAATGAATTCTTCCCCGTCAACATTACCGACCGTAATGGTGAAATTCAGGTTGGCATTGCGAAGGTCTTCGATCGCTCCGACCTCGAACAAGCCATTGGCCTCTGCCGCGGCTACAATGTCGTCGGGGACGAGACCACCAGCGGCATAGTCCAGATCCGCAACGTCGACACCTAGGGCGGATGCCAGTTCATCGAGCCGGGCATCGAGGTTCTCTGCGATATCAAGATTTCCGTAGGTCCAACCGCCTCCAGCCGGATTGTACCAAGCGATCAGCGCCGACTCGTCGGTGGGGTCGCCATTGTCATCCCAAAACAACCCGTCAGGCGTCATGGAATCGTCGAGGAACGCGGTCCCAAAATGCTCTACGTATTCTGCATTGCTGAGCGCGCCGAAATCCAGAACATCCGAAGATGCGATACGGGCCAAGCCTGCCCTTTCTTCCGAGAAGAAGCCGATATCTCCTTCCTGTCCGCCTGCACCAAAAAGGCCATCGGGCAGTCTGGCCCCGATACCGATGTCCGTTGCTTCTAGGTTATACAGAACCGCATTTTCGGGATCCAACAGACCCATTGGGTTTCCGTCGCCATCAAGCAGTTCAACGGTGAACCCGATGATCCGCGCACCGGTGAAATTCGACGTCTTTCCAAAGGTGAAATAGTCAACCATTGGATAGTCATCGCTTGGGGTCGATCGCAGGATGATATCAAACGGCGTTGGGCCCGTAAGCTGTGTCTTGATCCGCTTGCCCGATCCGCCTTCGGAATCGCAAAAGACTTCGGGATTGTTCGACATAAGGCAGTTGGTCACATCGCCGCGCGATTCAAGATCCGAAAAATCCGTGATGATTTCCTCATAGGGATCGACATAAATCCACCCGTCTTCGCCATCCGATACTCTTGTCCGTGTGAAAGTGACCGCCTTGAGGCCGGGCTCCAATACGCCCTCGGCCGGATCAGCAAAAATCAGACCGTCTCCTGCGGTGCCGACGAAGAAATCGTCTTCCAGTGTGCCGGCCGACAACGGCGGGCTCGAAAGAATGAGCAACGCCATTGGCGCCACTGTTCCGAGTTTTAATCTATTGATGTTCATCGAATCCTTCCCCTACTCAAACCAAGGGTCAGATTAGAAACATTCCAGCGCGGGAATCTTGAGCTAGATCAAATTATATATAATTTTTTGAATATATTAATTTGGCGACAGAAAAGGCGGGCAAATGCCCGCCTCCTAGCTTTCCCCAAAAGAGAAATTATGCCGACAATTTGGTCATACGCAGATATGGAAAATGGGTGGTGTAGTCACCGTATTTCTCTGCCGCTGCGTCGTCGCTGACCGACAGCGGGATGACCACATCGGCGCCCGGGGTCCAATTGGCCGGGGTCGCGATGGTCTCGCGGGCGGCGGTTTGCAGGCCGTCCAGCGCACGCAGGACCTCGGCGAAGTTGCGGCCGACGTTCATCGGGTAGGTCATCGACAGTTTCAGTTTCTTGTCCGGGCCGACGATGAAGACGGTGCGGACGGTTTCGCTGTCATTGGCAGTGCGTCCATCGGGCAGATAGGCGTCCGCGGGCAGCATGTCGAAAGCTTTGGCGACGGTCAGCTCTTCGTCCGCAACGATCGGAAACTCAACGTTGGTGTCGGCAAAAGACTCGATATCCTTGATCCAGCCCTTGTGATCTTCGACGCCATCGACCGAAACGCCCAGAACCTTGGTGTTGCGTGCGGCCCATTCATTGGCCAGCTGTGCAACCGCGCCGAATTCAGTGGTGCAGACGGGAGTGAAGTCCTTGGGGTGGCTGAACAGGATCGCCCAGCTGTCGCCGATCCAGTCGTGCAAGGTGATCTCTCCCAGCTGGGTCGGAACGGTCAGGTTGGGGACGGTGTCGCCAATGCGAAGTGCCATGGATTTTCTCCTTCGGGAATGAGTGTCGCGGCACAGATATGTGTGGATGCGAGGGGTCTCAAGCGGTGAATTGACGCAAGCGTCAAAAAGGAGTCGGCGCCGTAATCGTCATGCCTTTTCCGCTTTCCGGATGGTTCACTCGAAGGCTTTCGGCATGCAGCATCAGCCGCGGCGCATCACGGGCCTCACCTGTTGCATAGAAGGGATCTCCAAGGATCGGATGACCGATCTCTCGCATGTGGACCCGAAGTTGGTGGCTGCGCCCGGTCTTCGGGTAAAGCCGCAAACGCGTGGCATTTCCCTCATAACGCTGCACCCGCCATTCGGTCACGGCAGGTTTGCCGTTTTCATGATCAACCATCTGCAGGGGACGGTTTGGCCAATCGACGATCAGCGGAAGATCAACCGTGCCCGTCCGCTCTTCGACCTTTCCCCAGACACGCGCGACATAGGTCTTGCGGGCTTTGCGGGTTTCAAACTGCTTGCCCAGATGTCTCTGCGCGTGGGCGCTGAGGGCAAACACCATGACACCGGATGTGTCCCGGTCCAGCCGGTGTACCAGAAGCGCCTCTGGGAACACCGCCTGCACGCGTGTCAGCAGGCAGTCGGCCAGATGCTCACCACGCCCGGGAACGGACAACAAGCCGCTGGGCTTGTCCACGAACAGAAGCTCGTGATCCTGATGCAGGATCGACAGCGGTGTGTCCGGCGGGTTGTATTCAGCACTCATGGGAGGCGGTTAGACCATGGGCCGCGCGGGCTCAAGCCCCGCCGACCTGTCCGAAGACCTGCGCGAGAATCGTTGTCAGGGCCTCGGCATCTTCTTGGTCGAAGGCGGCTGGCTGGTTGCTGTCGATATCCAGAACGCCAATCAGGGCACCGCCCCCGTCCCAGACCGGCAAGACGATCTCGGATCTGGTCGAGCTGGCACAGGCGATATGGCCGGGGAAGGCATCGACATCCGCGACCAGCTGCACACCCCCAGTACGGGCTGCCGCGCCACAAACCCCGCGCGAAAACGGAATCACCAAACAGCCATGCCCCCCCTGATAGGGACCAATCTTCAGGGTCTCGTCGCCTACGTTCCGGTAGAAGCCGGTCCAGTCGAACCGGTCGTCAGCATGGTGCAGCTCGCACGCGACAGTGGCCATCAGCGAGACCGCGTCCGTTTCGCCGTCTGTCAGGGCGGCAATGCTGGCGGAAATTTCCGGGTAATTTACGCGCAAGGCAAGCTTCCTCTCCGTTGATCGGGATTTGGATACGTTTCGGTAAGGTTTCACCCCTAGCGTTTCTCATGAATTTGATAGGAGGTCATTATGAATCTTGCGAAACGCCGCGACGGTGGCGCCGTCGTGATTGAAGTGGGTGAAGCCCGGATCGACGCGGCCGTAGCGATCCAGTTCAAGGACAAGATGCGCGAGCTGACTGGTGAACCGGCGGAGCGGGTGATCCTTGACCTCTCGCAAGTCGATTTCTTGGACAGCAGCGGCCTTGGGGCGGTGGTGGCCGCGATGAAGTTGCTCGGGTCGGGTCGTAAACTGGAACTGGCGGGGCTCCGGCCAACTGTCGCCAAAGTATTTCGACTGACGCGTATGGACAGCGTCTTCCTGATCCACCCCAATGTGGAAGAGGCGCTTGGCACCGGCGTCTCGGCCGCGTGACAACACCTTGTATCTGGTCACATGAGCGATACGGCCATGCTTGATCTCACCATTCACGGCGACCTGCGCGGTGTCCGGCGTGGCCTTGATCGCATCGCCACGACTTTGGTTGGCAAAGGTTTTGATTCTGACCTGCGAGGGACGGTTGAAATCCTGCTGGCGGAGGTGATGACCAATATCGTGAAACACGCCTATGCGCATACCGATAGCGGACGGATCGACGTGAAACTCGTCGCCGACGACGCCGGGCTGGCGTTTGAAATCAGCGATACCGGTGCGCCGCTGCCGGGTTCGGCGGTCCGCGCGGTCGAGTTTGATTTTATCAACACGCCGGTTCAGGACCTTCCCGAAGGGGGCTTTGGATGGCAACTCATTCGCAACATCGCCGAGAACCTGAACTATGAACGCCTGGAAGGGCGTAACAGGCTCAGCTTCCGCATTCCGCTTGATCAGGCTGAAACCGGGTTAAGCTTTGAAGAGATGGTCCAGCGACAGTTCGAGCTGAACAGGTAGGTACGCCGGCAGCGTCCGGCGCGATCAGTTCAGGGCAAATTGCAGTGGGTAATGCCCGTTGTCGAACTCGCCGAACATGTTGTGCAAATCCGGATGATCGACCGGCTCACCCGTGTCATCCAGAAGCAGGTTTTGCTCTGAAACATAGGCGACATAGTAGGTCTGATCGTTTTCGGCCAACAAATGATAGAAAGGTTGATCCTTAGACGGGCGACTCTCTTCCGGGATGGATTCGTACCATTCCTCGGTATTGTCGAATTCCGGATCGACGTCGAAAATCACCCCGCGAAACGGGTGCATCCGATGGCGCACCACCTGACCCAGATTGAATTTCGCTCGTGTTCTCAACATCTCTTCTTGCCAGTTTTGGCTGTAATTGTAGCCCTCGAGGGGCAGTTCTGTCCAATCAGGCGTCCCCGGCCTGACGCATCTCCGTATACGCTGCGTCGGGAATTGGCCAGACCGGAAAGGGCGACCTGCGACCAATTCCTTAAGGAGATCACGTAAAAGAGAGCATTTGACGACATCTTTGCCTTTTTCTTGCCCGG
>CAYFXM010000151.1:0-6637 GCA_964346965.1 uncultured Actibacterium sp.
GATGCGCTTGCGCCAAGGTTTTCCCGTGCAGGTCCAGACGGGCTTCGGGCTGTAGCTTGCCGCGGGTCATGCGACCATGGGTCTTGCGATCCATATGCACCGGCTGATTGCGCAGGTGATCCGCCGGATCCGATGAAAGGCTATGCGATGGGATATGTGTCGACGCTTTCGACCCGACGTCGAAATGCTCCAGCGGCAAGCGCGGGTTCGTCACTTTCGCGGGTACATGCTCTGTGTCGTGTTTGACGGGGCGCGCGGGGTGCAGCGGCTTGGCAGTCGCCGCCACCCGCGACCAAAGCTCTTTGTCTTCGTCGCTAAGTTTTTTCCGCCGCCGCGCCATCGCCCAAAGGGATCACTCGCTTGTGGCGACGAGTGTCCAGTTCGGGTTGCCGGCCCCGGCCACGCGGGCAAAGGTCCAGACATCGCGCTGGCGTTTGATCGCGTTCGGATCGCCTTCGATGATATTGCCTTCGGCGTCCCGAACCACAGAGGTCATTTCGCCCACGAATTTTACGGTGATCTCGGCTTCTTTCGTGTCACGGTCGAACGTTGCTTCTTTCAGCACCAGCTCGCGCACGCCAACAAAATTCGCTTCGACCTTCAGACCCTGATCTTCGCGCGCACCGATCACGTCGACAAAAGCATCGTGGATGTCTTGCGAGATGAAGCCTTCGACTTCCGACAGGTCGCCGTTCTCGAAGGCCATCAGGATCATCTCATAGGCACCACGCGCGCCACCAAGGAATTCGTTTACGCTGAAGCCTGGCTCGGCCATCTTCAGGGCGGCAAGCGCCTTGGCCGAGTCCGACCCGTCAGGGACGTGGTCAGTGATATCGGCATCGGGGCCGCCCTCGATCACCTCGAAGCCACGGCGATCCGGGGCTTGTCGTGGCACGGGTGGTTTTTCAAACCCCTCGCGCGTGCCAAGCACGGATCGCAAACGCAGGATCAGGAACAGGGCGATCCCAGCAAGGACCAGAAGCTGAATAAGTCCGTTCATCAGAACCTCTTAACGGCGGGGGGGTTGGTATCTTGGCTCATCTCGCACATATGTATGCGAGGGTGCAGGTCAAGTCCACCTACTGCGCCCCGAAAGGATAGAGGGTCTGATATGTGGCTTTTTGCCCTTTTTGTGGGGGTTCCCCTGATTGAAATCGCGCTGTTCGTGCAGGTCGGCGGAGCGATCGGCCTGTGGGCGACGCTTGCTGTTGTCGTGCTGACGGCGATCATCGGTACAACTTTGATGCGGGCGCAGGGTGCCTTGGCCATGGCCAACATCCGGCAGTCGTTCAGTGAAATGAACGATCCAACCGAGCCATTGGCCCATGGCGCCATGATTCTGTTCTCTGGCGCGTTGCTGCTGACACCGGGCTTCTTCACCGACACTGTTGGCTTTCTTTTGCTGATCCCGGCCTTTCGCAGCGCGGCCTTCCACTGGATTCGCAAGCGGGTGAAGGTGCAAAGCTTCTCGACCCAGACACATGCGGAATATCATCGCCGCCCCCCTTCTGAAGATGTCATCGAGGGAGATTTCACCGAAGTTCCCCCGTCTGAACCGAAATCCGAAGGGTCGTCAGGCTGGACTCAGCATTGAGGGTCCAGCAGCACTCTGCTAAGCATCCCCCGATTTTTAAGACGATAGGAGCCTGAAAATGGCCGACGAGACCCAAACCCCCGAGGCAGCTGCCCAGCCCGCCGCCCCGCAAATGAAAATTCTTGGCCAGTTCATCCGAGACATGTCTTTCGAGAACTTCCTCGTTCAGAAGGGCATCACCGGCGATGTGACGCCCGATGTAACTGTGCAAGTCGCATTGGACGCCAAGAAGCGCCCGACCGACAACCAGTACGAGGTCATCACCAAATACACGGTGAAGTCGAACAACAAGGTTGATGAAAAACCGTTGTTCCTGATGGAACTTGAATATGGCGGCGTATTCCACATTGCCGGTATTCCCGAAGATCAGCTGCACCCGTTCCTGCTGATCGAGTGCCCGCGGATGCTCTTCCCCTTCGCACGCCGCATCGTCAGCGATGTCACTCGTGATGGTGGCTTCCCGCCGATGAACATGGACAACGTGGATTTCGTGGCGCTTTACCGCCAAGAGATCGCGCGTCGTGCCCAGCAGCAGGCCGACAGCGCGCCGGTCAACTAAACGACCTCGTAATATTCGCAAGAACCCCGAGTGTCCCTCGGGGTTTTTCATTTCTGGGCGTTCATGTGCGTCTAAAGAGGCCGTCCGCGCATCAATTGCGGCAGATCGCCGGTCAATCCTGCGGCCTCTCGGATAAAACTGCGACGCAGTTTCGGCATGGCATTGACAGCGCCAAGGCCAAGATCTCGCAAACCCCTGAGAAGTGGATTGTCATTCGAGAATAGCTTGTTAATTCCGTCCGTCGCCGCGGCCAGCGTGGCAGTGTCCCAGCGGCGCCAGCTTTGGTACCGCTCGAGAACGTCAATCGCCCCGATATCCTCGCCCCGGCGGCGGGCCGCCACCAGAACTTCAGCCAGCGCGGCCACATCGCGGAAGCCAAGGTTCAGGCCCTGCCCCGCGATCGGATGCACCCCATGCGCGGCATCGCCAACCAAAGCGAGCCTTGGTGCAACAAATTTGTCGGCCAGCGTGAGGTTCAACGGATAGGTGAACCGTGCGCCCGCCAGATGGATAGGTCCCAGAAAATCGCCAAAGCGGGGGCGCAGAACATCCAGATAAGCTTCGTCATCCAGCGCCTGAATCTCGGCCGCGCGCTCGTGGGTTTCGCTCCAGACGATGGAACATTGGTTCCCCGGAAGGGGCAGAATCGCCAAGGGGCCCGGCGGCATGAAATACTGGTGCGCAATGCCGTGGTGCGGTTTCTCGTGACCGATGGCGCAGACCAGCGCGGTCTGGCCATAATCCCAACCCTGCCGTTTGATCCCGGCGCGCTCGGCGGTACCGCTTTTGCGCCCGTCGCAGCCAATCAGCAGCCGTGCCCGAAGGGACTTGCCCGATGCAAGCGTAGCCGTGACACCCGCAGGTTCCACGTCCTGCGCAATCACGGTCTCCTCGGACAGGTGGGTGATCTTGTCCTCAGAAGCCATCGCGTCCAGAAGGGCGCGGCGCAGGTAGCGGTCCTCGATCATGTGGCCCATGGGGCCTTCCTCGATCTCGGCATGGTCGAAATGCAGCCAGAGCGGCGATGGGCCTTCGCCAGCGCGGCCATCGGTGATCTTGATTTCCAGCATTGGCTGGGCATGATCTTCCAGAATGTCCCACAGGCCCAATGCCCGCAACATCTGCACCGACCCAAGCGCCAGCGCATACCCCCGCCCATCAAATCCCGGATCGGCCCGGTCATTGACCGGCAGCGCGTCAATTACGGTCACGGAAATACCGGACTGGGCCAGAGCCAGGGCCAGTGTCGGACCGTTCAGCCCGCCACCTACGATCACCACATCAGAATCAAACGTCATAGCGCTCAATATGAGCCGTAAATCGGGATTGTCCATGCGCGCTGCTGACGCGATAGCCGGGCTCGCGGACAATGTCGGAAATGCCACAAGCCGTCGGCCCAACCCGGTGGATTCCCTTGCTTTTTCTGGACGAGCGGTTCTTTGCCGGGTATCGTGACAGCAATAAGGGGCGCTACGACCCCAACTTTTGAGGCAACATAATGGGTCCAATGACCTATCCCGAGCGGTTTTCGAACCTGCCAGAATACGCTTTTCCGCGTCTGCGGAGCCTTCTCGATGTACATGCACCGGGGGGCGAGGTCATGCATATGACCATCGGAGAGCCTAAACATGCCTTTCCGCCGTGGGTCGCCGACATCATCAGCGAAAATATCGCCGGGTTCGGCAAATACCCCCCGAACGACGGCGCGCCCGAGCTTCTGGCCTCTGTCGCGGATTGGATCCAGCGCCGCTATGGCGTGGCAGTGAACCCCGAATCCGACGTGATGGCGCTGAACGGCACCCGCGAAGGTCTCTTCAATGCCACCTTGGCACTGTGCCCCGAAACCAAGAACGGCGCCCAGCCGATCGTTTTAACGCCAAATCCATTTTACCAGGTTTATGCGGTGGCGGCCCTGACAGTCGGGGCTGAGCCGCATTATGTTGCCGCCACGCGCGAAACCGGGTTCCTCCCGGACTACTCCTCCCTTCCGGCCGAGGTCCTGAATCGCGTGGCGGTGGCATATGTCTGTTCGCCCTCGAACCCGCAGGGTGCAGTGGCCAGCCGCGATTATTGGAAAGAGTTGTTTGCGCTGGCCGAGAAATACAATTTCCGGGTCTTCGCGGATGAGTGCTATTCCGAAATCTACCGCAACGATCCGCCGCCGGGTGCGTTGGAAGTGGCGCGAGAGGTCGGCTTCGATCCCGACAAGCTGATGATTTTCCACTCCCTGTCGAAACGGTCGAACCTACCGGGGTTGCGGTCGGGATTTGTCGCGGGCAGCGCCGGCAATACTGCCAAGATGAAACAGCTGCGCGCCTATGCGGGCGCACCCCTGCCCCTGCCCTTGCAGCGGGTGGCGGAAAAGGTCTGGGCGAATGAGGCCCATGTGGCCGAAAACCGCGCCCTCTATGCCGAGAAATTTGCACTGGCTGACGAATTGCTGGGAGACATCCCCGGGTATCTGCCGCCCGAAGCCGGGTTCTTCCTGTGGATGCCGGTCGAGGACAGCGAGACCGCAGCATTGAAACTGTGGACTGAAACTGGCGTGCGGGTTCTGCCCGGCGCCTATCTGGCGCGGGAAGTGGACGGTCACAATCCCGGTGCAGGATATCTCCGGGTCGCACTGGTGGCCCCAAAAGAAGAAACGCAGCGCGGGCTGATTACGCTTCGCGACTGCCTGTACAGGTGAGGACGGTATGGCATCCTATCAGATGAAGCAGCGCGATCCCTTGTTGGATTCGAACACGCAGGCGGCCATCGAACAGAAGGGTCGGGAGTTGCTGGGGCTAACCCTGATCGGGGTCGGTATTCTGGTGGGCATGATGCTGTGGTCCTATGTGCCGGACGATCCAAGCTGGTTGAGCGCGACCGATGAACCGGCTGCCAACTGGCTGGGCCGGACAGGTGCGTCGATTGCTTCGCCCCTCTACGTAATCGCTGGCTGGGGTGCTTGGGGCATCGCCTTGGCGTGCACGAGCTGGGGTCTGCGCTTTGTGCTTCACCGGGGTAGCGACCGCGCCTTTGGCCGCGCGATTTTCGCGCCTATCGGATTCGCGCTAATGTCCGTCTATGCCTCGACCCATGTGCCGCCAGCGGACTGGACCCACAGCTTTGGCTTGGGCGGACTGTTTGGCGATACGGTTCTGGCAGCGCTTCTGAACATCCTGCCAATCGGAGCGAGCATTGGCCTGAAAATCCTGTCACTGGTGCTCGGTGGGGCGATGGTGGCCATGATGCTCTTTGTCGTGGGTTGCGACCGCGAAGAGATCAAAGCCTTCTTGCGGTTTTCCCTGATCAGCCTGATCACGGCCTATTCGCATCTGCGTCATATGATGGGGCGTGGCGCTGTTGGCGCGGCGCAAGGGGCAATGGCCCTGCGGGACCGCCAGCGCGCACGTCAGGATGCCGTGATGACGGCTGAGCCGCGCGTGCAACGCGCCGAACCCACGTGGGATGATGAGCCGGTCATCGAAGAGACGCCGGAACGTGGAAGCCTGCTGGCCCGTATGCCGTCACTGCTGCGCCGCCAGCCCGAACCGGAACTGGTAGAACCGGAATTGCCAGAGGCGGCCTTGGGAGCGGAAGGGCCGTCGGACGAACGGATCAAGGCAAAGATCAACGATGTGATCCAAAGCCGCGCGCGCCGCAGCCACGAGCCACAACAGTCGCGGGTCGAACCCAGCCTTTCTGCGACCGGTCTGCCAGCGGGCAACGACGAACCTCAGTTGACCCGCGTCCTGTCACCCGAGGTAGACGAGCCGGACCTGACCGACGCGACCGACTATGACATGGGGGCCGACGCGCCAGAGGCGACGCGTCCGGCCTACACCCCGCCGCCAGTGCTGCAGCCGCGCAAGGTGGTGCAGCATCCGCCGAAGAAAGCGGTCCAGCCCTCGAGCCGCGCCAAGGCCGAGGCCCAGCCAACCCTGTTTCAGGAAAGCGACAGTGATTACGAATTGCCACCGCTTTCCCTGCTAACCAATCCGGTCACGATCGAGCGCCATCACCTGTCCGACGAAGCGCTGGAAGAGAACGCGCGCATGCTGGAAAACGTGCTGGACGACTATGGTGTCAAGGGTGAGATCGTTTCGGTCCGTCCCGGCCCGGTTGTCACCATGTACGAACTGGAACCGGCACCGGGCCTGAAAGCCAGCCGCGTAATCGGACTGGCCGACGACATCGCGCGCTCGATGTCGGCGCTCTCTGCGCGTGTGTCGACCGTCCCCGGTCGCAGCGTGATCGGCATCGAACTGCCCAACGTGAACCGCGAGAAGGTGGTTCTGCGCGAAATCCTGTCCTCGCGCAGCTTCGGCGACGGCAAGCAGACCTTGCCGCTGGCGCTGGGCAAGGACATTGGCGGTGATCCGGTCGTGGCCAACCTTGCCAAGATGCCCCACCTGCTGATTGCCGGGACCACCGGTTCCGGTAAGTCGGTGGCGATCAACACGATGATCCTGTCGCTGCTCTATAAGCTGACGCCCGAG
>CAYFXM010000152.1:0-2541 GCA_964346965.1 uncultured Actibacterium sp.
GGTTACGGCGCTGGATCGAGCATTCACGCTCGTTCAGCCAGATGCCGTTGCCATGCGCGTCGCACAGAACCTGAATTTCGATGTGGCGCGGTTGCGTGACGAATTTCTCGATGAAGATACGGTCGTCACCGAAAGAGTTCGCGGCTTCGTTCTTGGACGACTGGAAACCTTCGCGGGCCTCCTGATCATTCCACGCGATCCGCATACCTTTACCGCCACCACCGGCAGAGGCTTTGATCATCACCGGATAGCCGATCTCGTTCGAGATCTTCACGGCTTCGTCCGCGTCTTCGATCAGGCCCATGTAGCCCGGAACGGTCGACACTTCAGCTTCCTGAGCAATTTTCTTCGAGGTGATCTTGTCACCCATCGCTTCGATCGCGCCTTTGGGCGGGCCGATGAAGGCAACGCCAGCGGCTTCCAATGCCTCGGCGAATTTCGCGTTTTCCGACAGGAAGCCATAGCCCGGGTGAACCGCTTGCGCGCCGGTCTGCTTGATGGCGTCCATCACCTTGTCGATGACGATATAGGACTGGTTCGCCGGGGGAGGGCCGATGTGTACGGCCTCATCCGCCATTTCCACATGCAGCGCATTGCGGTCGGCATCCGAATAGATGGCCACGGTCTTGATACCCATACGCCGTGCGGTCTTGATCACGCGGCATGCGATCTCTCCCCGGTTGGCGATCAGAATTTTGTCGAACATTGCACAGTCCTTTTTCTGGTCATTCTTAACGACACGCCAAACCACGCGACGCGAGGCAAGCCCCGGCGCGGTGCGGATGGGTTGGAATGTCGGGAGTCAGTGAGGCAAACCGGGTCGTCCGGTTCGCGGTGAGCGGTCGGGCGCGGGTCAGACCCGCGCCACGAGTATTTCTAGTTGCAGAGGTTGACGTCGTCGCAAACTGCGCCTGCGACACCACCCGCGGCTGCGCCGACAATAACATTGTTGCCAGTAACGTCCGCGACGACGGCGCCCGTTGCTGCGCCGACAGCGATGCGTTCACCTTCGTTAAGCTGGCAACCCGCCAGCAATGCGGCGCCAACAAGCGCCATGCCAATTTTCCTGTAGTCCATATTTCACTGCCTTTCTTATGACCTGCGTCTATTTTGTTATGCTTTGACCGTGAAACAAATGCAAAATTTCCCGCATCACGCGAATCGTGAACGGCGGCTCTTTGCCGAATGGCAGGAAGTTCTGGCCTGATCCGAAAATTCGGACCAGACCAGAGGGAAGGGGAAGGGTAACGGTAGTTGAAACTCAGGGCGTTGCGGAGATGCGAACGCTGCCCTAGCTCCACCTTGACTTTGACCGATCCGAGGGCACCGGCAAAGGGTGTTTCGCGCTCGGTCGAACGATGAGCCGAATTTCGCCAATTCCTTGTGATCGCGCGCAAAATCATGCCTAGACCTCCTGCCAGGGAAGGTCAGGAAAGCTCATCCGAGCGCAGTCGATATCGATGCGCAGAAGGGCGTCATAGCTTTCGGAATCAAACGGGTCTTCGGCGGCAACCACTTCGCGGCCAAAGAGCCAGGACAATCGACCTGCATCAAGATTGCCACGTTCGAAAGGCTCTTCGCCGAAATACTCTATCAGGGCTTCCAGAAACGCTGCGTCGGCACGGCGGTCGGCAGGTTTGCGATCAGCATAACGCTCGCGTCGGATCAGGGCTGTGGCCCCTTTCTTATTCTCGCGACGAATGGTGAATTGGAAATCGGTTCCGGGCTGACGGCCGGGAAAACCACGATGTTTCAGCATGTTGCCCCCCAAAAAATTCGGGAGGCAACGAAATTCTCATGGCACGAAAGTGCCGTCGGTCGATTACATTTTTTCGTAAACCGGCTCGGCCTCGATCGGCTCGACCATGACCTCTTCTTCTTGCTGAGCACATGCTGCAACGAAAGCGACAAGCGATACGGCGAGAAGGGTTTTAAGGGTGTTGGACATCCTACGCTCCTAATAGTTTTGCCCGGTGCAACAAAGGCTGCTCGCCCCCGAAACTCCGGTTTACATGAACCGGCAGCCCAACGGCTGCCTTGGGGCATGCTAGCGCAAGGAATCTCGCCTGCACAGTGTCGAAGCGACCAAGACTGCGTTTTTTCGGCATTTTTTTGCCTTTTGCGCGCGGTTTTTTGACGCTCACCCAGCGTAAAGCCAGTTGATATCGGCATCGAGGGAATCCCGATGGTGTTTGAGAGGCGATTCATGACTCGGGCCTCCGTGCAATACAGTCGATTTCCACCAATGCGCCGACGGCCAGGGCCGTAACGCCGACCGTTGTGCGCGCGGGGCGCCGGTCTTCTGGGAAATAGGTCTGATAGGTCTCGTTGAACGCTGCGTAATCGCGCTCAAATTCCGTCAGGAAACAGCGGCACTGGACGATATGGGACAGGTCCAACCCCATTTCGCCGAGAATCAGGGCGAGGTTTTCCATAACCCGACGGGTTTGGGCCTCGACGCCATCAGGAAGAGGCGCATCCGGTGCATCTGGGTCAGTGGGCATCTGGCCGGTGAGAAAGACCCATCCGTCACACTCTACC
>CAYFXM010000152.1:2551-4052 GCA_964346965.1 uncultured Actibacterium sp.
GGATTCGACCGCGTGACTAAAAGGTGCCACCGGTCGAGGGCCGTTTGAAAAGAGGTGAAAGTCAGGCATAGACGCCCCCGATCCGGGCGTTCGACAGCCAGCGAGTTACTCGGGCCGTGTCGTCGAACAAAGCGGCAATCTGTGTTTCGATCAGAAGTTTGGGATAACTGCGGGTAGCAATGTCGCCACCCGCAGTTATACGCAGTTGCGAGCCTTCCTCCTCAACTCGCACTGCGGGGCAGAAACCGCGAAGAGATTGTAGTTTCCGCCACATATCCTGTCTGATCTGATGCGCCAGCCGCGTTTTGCGGGCCATAGGCAGAACCGCCTGCACAGCGATATCCCAACGCACCGGGGTTCGGCGCGACAGGGTGAGCGCAGACGCGGTACGTTCGATATGCCAGTTGTTGGATGCCATCAAAGTCCCCTAGCCTGCCCGAACCGGAATCCGGGCAGGGGTTTTACCACTGTTTTACAGCGGAATGTTGTCGTGCTTTTTCCACGGGTTGGTCAGCTTCTTGTTACGAAGCGACGCGAAGGCGCGGGCGACACGGCGGCGGGTCGATTTCGGCTGGATCACCTCGTCGATGAAGCCACGCTCTGCCGCGACGAACGGATTGGCGAAGCGATCTTCGTAATCCTCGGTTCGCTTGGCGATCTTTGCGGGATCGTCCAGTTCCGAGCGATACAGGATCTCGGTCGCGCCCTTGGCGCCCATAACCGCGATCTGCGCGGTCGGCCATGCATAGTTGAAGTCACCGCGCAGGTGCTTGGACGCCATAACGTCATAGGCACCACCATAGGCTTTACGGGTGATCAGGGTAACTTTCGGTACGGTCGCTTCGCCATAGGCGAACAGCAGTTTCGCACCGTGCTTGATGACACCGCCGTATTCCTGGCTGGTGCCCGGCAGGAAGCCCGGAACGTCGACCAGGGTCAGGATCGGAATTTCGAACGCGTCACAGAAGCGGACGAAACGTGCCGCTTTGCGCGAGGCGTCGATGTCCAGGCAGCCCGCCAGAACCATCGGCTGGTTGGCCACTACGCCGACCGACTGGCCTTCGATGCGAACGAAACCGGTGACGATGTTGCCTGCGAAGTCCTCTTGGATTTCATAGAAGTCGCCTTCATCTGCGATCTTCAGGATCAACTCTTTCATGTCATACGGCATGTTCGGGTTATCTGGGATCAGCGTATCGAGGCTGTTTTCCACGCGGGCCGGATCGTCGAAGAACGGACGAACTGGCGGCTTTTCACGGTTGTTCAGCGGCAGGAAGTCGACCAAGCGGCGAACTTCGGACAGCGCTTCGACGTCGTTTTCAAACGCGCCATCGGCGACCGAGGATTTCTTGGTGTGGGTCGATGCGCCACCCAGCTCTTCCGCAGTGACGTGCTCGTTGGTCACAGTCTTCACAACGTCGGGTCCGGTCACGAACATATAGGACGTGTCTTTGACCATGAAGATGAAGTCGGTCATCGCGGGCGAGTAAACCGCACCACC
>CAYFXM010000152.1:4062-6613 GCA_964346965.1 uncultured Actibacterium sp.
GTAACCGGCAAGCGCGTCTACGCCTTCCTGAATACGTGCGCCGCCCGAGTCGTTCAGGCCGATGACAGGCGCGCCGTTCTGAACGGCCATATCCATGATCTTGCAGATCTTCTGAGCGTGGGTCTCCGACACCGAACCACCCAGAACGGTGAAGTCCTGCGAGAACACGTAGACCATACGGCCATTGATCGTGCCCCAACCGGTGACAACGCCGTCACCTGCAGGCTTGTCCTCTTCCATGCCGAACTCGGTGCAGCGGTGCGCCTTGAACATGTCGAACTCTTCAAAGCTGTCTTCGTCCAGCAGAAGGTCGATCCGTTCGCGCGCAGTCAGTTTGCCCTTCTTGTGCTGACTGTCGATCCGGCGCTGCCCCCCGCCCAAACGGGCCTGGCTGCGGCGGTCTTCGAGTTCTTGGAGAATATCTTTCATTCTGGCGGCCCCTCGTAATGATTTGCGGCAAACTAGACTTTACAGCAGCGGTGACAAAGTGGAATTTGGCAAATTTGCAAATTATTGACAGACGCCATGATGCAAATTGCAAATTTGCAAATCCATTTACACGCACAGTCACTGTGACTCGCCAAGTCGCCACCAGCACAATAACGTCGCCGAGATACCGCTGAAAGTAACAAACATGCCCTCACGCCTGCAGACGCGCTTCCTCGACAGGACCACGCCGCCGCATATCGCGACGCTGGTCATGGTTGCCGCTCTGCCCGCCTTGTCGATGAATCTTTTCCTGCCATCGATGCCGAATATGGCAACCTATTTCGACACGGACTATCAGAGGGTGCAGCTGGCCGTACCACTTTATCTTTGGATGAACGCGCTTCTGCAGCTTTTCATCGGGCCAATTTCAGACAAATACGGACGCCGAGTGGTCATCTTGTGGGGTTTTGGCCTGTTCGCGTTGGCCAGCATCGGCTGCGCGATGGCAACAAGCATCGAGATGTTCCTGTTCTTCAGAGCAACGCAGGGCACAGTGGCATCGGGCATCGTCCTGAGCCGGGCCGCGGTGCGAGACATGGTCGGGCGCGAGGAATCCGCGTCAATGATCGGCTATGTCACTATGGGCATGGCGCTAGCCCCGATGATCGGCCCAATGATAGGAGGCGTTTTGGATCAGACCATTGGCTGGCAGGCGAATTTCTGGGTTCTGGTTTTGGCAGGTGTGATCGTCTGTGCCTTTGTCTGGTTCGATTTCGGCGAAACCGCGCGGCCTAGTAAAATCAAGCTTCTCGCCCAATTCGGCGAATACCCAGAACTTGCTCGGTCGCGCCGATTCTGGGGCTATGCCCTGTCTGCCGCCTTCTCCGCCGGCGCCTTCTTTGCCCTTGTCGGCGGCGCGCCCTTGGTTGGAAAAGAAGTCTTTGGGCTGAGCCCATCAGAATTGGGGGCCTACTTCGGCATTGTCGCGCTAGGCTACATGATTGGTAACTTTCTTTCGGCCCGCTTCTCGGTGCGCATGGGAATCAACAAGATGATGATCTCTGGCTCCCTGCTGGTCGCCGCGGGGCTGTGCGTCAGTCTGGCCCTTTTGCTATCTGGCGCAACCCATCCACTATCGTTTTTCGGTCTGACGTTCTTCGTGGGTTTGGGCAATGGCATGGTCATGCCCAATGCCAATGCGGGCCTTCTGTCAGTACGCCCTCATCTGGCCGGCTCTGCCAGCGGCCTTGGCGGGGCCTTGATGATTGGAGGCGGCGGTGTCCTCTCCAGCCTTTCCGGCCATATGCTGGAGATCGGCAACGGTGTTTATCCGCTGATTGGGGTGATGATTGGGTCAAGCCTGTTGGGCATCCTTTGCACCTTGTATGTCTTGCGGATCGACAGACTTGAAGGACCTGTGGAACCGGTGCACTCGGCTGAATGAAGGCCACCCGAGGCCAGAGATCTTGCCTCCCACTCTGAATTTTGCAAATATTCCTTCTGGAAATGCAAATTTGCGAACCCAAAGGACTTCCTGTCTTGGTGCTAGGCTTCAAAAATGGACTTGTGACAGGATTCAAGCCAGGCTTCCGGTCTTTGGACAACGACTACGATCGTTACCTAGATGCGATCATCGAGTTAGCTGACCAAGGTATTATCCAGAAAGAAAAGGGGCGCCCACTTATTGAATTCGCGTCCGCGGCCATGCCTTGGCTCATCGACCAATACTGGAAAGCTGGGCTATTTGACGAAATCGAAGCGCATCATATGGCCGATGAATTCACCTTCTTTAACTGGCCATTCGAACGCACCAGAGATGTGATGGAGCGCTTTGCTCAAGAGGGGCAATCAATACGCACAAAACGCCTTTGGAGAAGCCATATCTCTCACCTGCAGTCGATCTATTGGCAGGAAATGGCATTCGCGGCCAAAGACCCCGTAAAAGCCTATTCATGGGAACCGACACCAGAAGCCGCGCAGAGGAAACACGCCGAGTTGCTAGAGAGGCTGGCTGAGCGGAAGCCGCTCCTGCTGGAGATCATGCAGCATTATCGCGAATGGCTGGAGGGCCTTGGCGACAACGTGCCCGAGGTAGAACGGTTAGACCAAGCGATCCGGGACA
>CAYFXM010000153.1:0-6562 GCA_964346965.1 uncultured Actibacterium sp.
AGATGGCCGAGACGGACCCGGAACTGGGCAGCAATCTGATGGTGTTCTTCCTGCGAGATTGGCAGGAGTTGCTTGATACGCCGAATATGGATCAGCTGGTGCCCAATCTCTCGCCCTTGGTCGCGCGATTGAAAGGGGAGGATGCAAACCAGTATCGGTTCTTCCGGTTTGATGAGGACGGGGCGATTAAGGCAGCCTTTGTTTTCATTCGCATGGACAAGCAGATGGCGAAGATGGCGGCGGATGATCTGGCGCTGGGGCAAATGGTTCAGGCGATCCTGTTGTGGTCGGACACAGCGTTTGCAGATCAAAGCCCTCTGGCACGCGCACCCGGTGGGCCGTTGGTCCTGCGGCCTGAAATTGCGGCAGTAATCCGAGCCGCCTATGACCCCGTTTTGCCAGCGATGGCGCAAGACGGGAGCCATGCGTTGCGATTGTTTGCTCGGTTGGGGGGCGCTTAATGACTCATCAATTTCCTGTTCGCGTGTATTACGAAGACACCGATCTTGCCGGGATCGTCTATTATGCCAATTACTTGAAATTCATCGAGCGCGGTCGCAGCGAATGGGTGCGGGCGGCGGGTGTCGATCAGAATTCGCTGAAATCAAATGGGTTGATATTCGTGGTTCGCCGGGTCGAGGCGGACTATCTGACACCGGCCCGTTTTGATGATGATTTGGTCGTTGAGACAACCCCGGTAAAGTTCGGGGGAACGAAAGTTCTCATCGACCAGCGGGTGATGCGGGATGATATCGTGTGTTTCGAAGCGAAGGTTACCATTGTCTTGGTGAACGACGACGGACGACCGGCGCGCATTCCGGCGGAAGTTCGCCAAAAGATGTCCGCAGATTAACCACGATCCCGCCGCTGCGTGGTTCTGTTGGTAATTCCCCTTAAAACCCTGTACCCTCTGCCCTAATTAAGGCCGCAACAAGCGGCGCAAGAACGAGCAGACTATGGAAACCGAAACCCTTGCGATGGCGCAGGAGATTGATTTCTCCATGCTGGCCCTTTTCGCGCGTGCCACCCTGACAGTGAAGATTGTGATGCTGATGCTGATCGCGGCGTCTTTCTGGAGTTGGGCGATCATCATCCAGAGACACCTGACCTATCGGCGTGCCCGGCAGGAAGCTGAAGTCTTCGATCAGGCCTTTTGGTCCGGAGAGCCCTTAGACGAACTTTTCGACCAGATCGGGCCTAGTCCAAGCGGGCCATCACAGCGCATTTTTGCAGCAGGCATGATCGAATGGGGGCGCAGCCACCGACGGGATGGTGGCATGATTGCGGGTGCAGCAACCCGGATCGACCGTAAACTCGACGTGGCCATTGCCAAGGAAAGCGAAGAGCTAACCTCGGGGCTGCCGTTTCTGGCAACCGTGGGGTCCACCGCACCCTTCGTGGGGCTGTTTGGAACGGTGTGGGGCATTATGAATGCCTTTATCGAAATCGCGCAGCAGCAGAACACCAACCTCGCCGTTGTTGCACCGGGGATCGCTGAAGCTTTGTTGGCGACCGGGCTTGGGCTTTTGGCTGCGATCCCGGCTGTTGTGGCCTACAACAAGCTTTCATCGGACAGTGACCGGATAATTGGCGGCTACGAGGCTTTTGCCGACGAGTTCTCGACCATCATCTCGCGCCAGTTGGATAGCTGAGCCATGGGAGCGGGTGTCATCAAAGCCAAACAGGGCGGGAGGCGCCGTCGTGGGCGGCACAAGACGCAGGCCATGTCCTAGATCAACGTCACGCCTTTCGTGGACGTCATGCTCGTGTTGCTGATCATTTTCATGGTCGCGGCGCCTTTGTTGACCGTTGGCGTGCCGGTCGAGTTGCCCGAAACGGCTGCGGAAGCCTTGCCTACTGAGCAGGAAGAGCCACTGACCATTACGTTGACAGCCGAAGGCGAGATCGTACTCCAGAAGACGCCAACACCACCGGAAGAATTGATCGCGCGGTTGCGCGCGGTCGCAGCGGAACGGTCGGGAGACAAGATCTTCTTGCGCGCCGACGGCTCGATTGCATATGAAGGGGTTGTACAGGTGATGGGTGCTTTGAACGCAGCGGGTTTCCGCAATATCGCCTTGGTGACCGACACCGGCGGACCCAGCTTCGACGGGTCGAAGTAGGGGCGTTGCGTGAACGCGGGCACGATCATCTCTGGAGCGGGCCACGGGCTTTTGATCCTGTGGTTACTGTTCGGTGGGCTTTTAAATCGATCGGAGGAGGCGGAGTTTAGCGCGACCGATGTTTCGATCATGTCTGAAGAAGAGTTTCTTGCTTTGACCGCCCCGGCGCGGGCCCCCTCGATCGTGAACGAGGCGCCAGAGACGCCGAAGGCGCCTGAGGAACGTTTGGCGGCCCTGCCACCGGTTGCGCCATCCGACCGTCCAGAGCCAGCGGCTGAACCTGAGTTAACAGACCCGCCAGTGCCAGAGGCTGTGCCCGATTTCTCGGCTTTCGCTCCGCTTGAAACAGAGGCGCAAGAGGATTTGCCAGAGCTACCGGTCCCACCTGCACCGGAAGAAAGCCCGAACCTTGTGCCGGATATCGGCCTTGCCCGACCTGTGGCACGCGCCGCTCCGACGCCGTCACCGCCGCCGCCGCCCGAGGCGGATATCGCGCCCGAAGTATCGCAGGCGTCAAGGCCGTCGGAAGAGGCTTCCGAGCAAGTGCTGAAAGAGACGGCTACTGCACCGGAAGAGGCTGCTCCCGAGATTGTCACCGAGGCGGAGACCACGCGGGAAGAGGGATCTGCGCCTGCCAGTTCAATACGACCGACGGCACGCCCCAGACGCCTCGCGCGGGTTGAAGAGCCGGAGCCTGAATCAACATTGACGAAGCCATCAGAACCCGTGGGGCAACCAAGCGATCCGGTGGCGGACGCTTTGGCGCAGGCCCTGGCAGGCACAGGCACTGCGCCCTCTGGGCCGCCGCTTACCAGCGGTGAGCGCGACGCTTTCCGTCTTTCAGTCAGCCGATGCTGGAATGTGGGAAGCCTGTCGACCGAGGCCCTTGGCACGACAGTTGTCGTCGCTGTCGAAATGAAACCGGATGGCAAACCTCGTAATGAAACCATCCGCCTTCTGTCCGCCAGCGGTGGCAGCGATGGCGCGGCGCGCCAAACCTTTGAATCTGCCCGACGCGCGATTATCCGCTGCGGCGCCTCTGGGTTTGACTTACCGAAAGACAAATACAGTCGCTGGCGCGATATTGAGATGACATTCAACCCGGAGAAAATGAGGATCAGATGATGTTACGGAACCTGCTTCTCCTGCTGGCGCTGGCCAGCCCGCTAATGGCCCCGCCCGCGCTCGCGCAGGACGGACCGCTGCGGATCGAGATCGACGAAGGTGTAATCGAACCGCTGCCCTTCGCAGCGCCGACCTTCATTGCAGAATCGCCACGCGCCGCAGCACTGGCCGACGAGATCACGCGGATCGTTGCGGCAGACCTTGTCGGTACTGGCCTGTTCAGAGAGATTCCACGTGAGGCGCATATCGGGCGGGTGACCAGCTTCAACAGCCCTGTCGAATATGCCGACTGGCGTGCAATCAACGCACAGGCTCTGGTGACGGGGGCCGTCAATACCGATGGCACCAACATCACTGTGAAGTTCCGCTTGTTTGACGTCTTCGCCAATGCCCCGTTGGGCGACGGCCTACAATTTGGTGGCAACGCTGGCAGTGTACGCCGGTTGGCACATAAAGTGGCTGATCAAGTTTACAGCCGGATCACCGGCGAAGGCGGATATTTCGACAGCCGTGTTGTCTATGTCGCTGAGAGCGGGCCTAAGAATGCGCGGCAAAAGCGGTTGGCTGTCATGGACTATGATGGCGCTAATGCCCGTTTTCTGACCGACGCCGCCAGCATCGTGCTGGCACCGCGTTTTTCTCCGACCGGCGATCGGGTGCTCTATACCAGCTATGAAACCGGGTTTCCCCGCATCTATGCGCTGGACCTGAACCAGCTGACCCGCCGAGCGCTCGATGATCAGCCGGGCACGATGACTTTCGCTCCGCGTTTCGCACCTGACGGGAATACGGTTGTGTTCAGCCTCGCGCAGGGTGGTAACACCGACATTTATGCGCTGAACCTAGCCACGGGCGCACGTATTCGCCTGACCGCCTCAGCCTCGATCGAGACCGCGCCCAGCTTCTCGCCCGATGGCCGGTTCATCGTGTTTGAAAGTGATCGCTCGGGCAATCAGCAGCTTTACATAATGCCAGCCGAGGGCGGAGAGCCGCGCCGGATCAGCTTTGGCAAGGGGCGCTATGGTACGCCGGTCTGGTCGCCACGCGGGGACCAGATCGCGTTTACCAAACAGTATAAAGGCCGGTTCCATATTGGCGTTATGCGGACGGATGGATCGGAAGAGCGCCTGCTGACCGCGTCCTTCCTGGACGAAGGGCCGACGTGGGCTCCTAACGGACGTGTGATCATGTTTACCCGTGAAACCGCTGGCGCGGGAGGGGCGCCGGCGCTTTACTCGGTGGATATTACCGGGCGCAACCTGCGCCGTGTCGCAACGCAAGGGGCTGGGTCAGATCCCGCTTGGTCGCCGCTCTTGCCGTAAGAGCAGATTTCATAAACGGCGCCAGAGTGCTATGGTGGCGCCATCGAGCCAAGAAAGAGAACAAGGATGTTCCAAATGAAGATTATTACTAAAAGCTTGCTGCTTGTCGGCGCGCTTGCCGTTGCCGGATGTACGGACCCGAGCCGTTTCGGCGGCGGTGCAAGCGGCGGATTTGGCGACGGCGTGGGCGGAATGGGCTCGCCCTCGGACCCACATTCACCCGCATATTTCCAACAGACAATTGGTGATCGCGTATTGTTCGCTGTCGACCAGAGCGCCCTGAGACCAGAGGCTTTGGCTGTTCTTGACGGTCAGGCGCAATGGTTGATGACCAATCCGGAATATACCGCCATTATCGAAGGCCATGCCGACGAACAGGGTACTCGCGAGTATAACGTCGCGCTAGGCGCGCGCCGGGCAAACGCGGTGCAGGAATACCTGGTATCGCGCGGTGTCGCAGCCAACCGTCTGCGCACGGTTAGCTATGGCAAAGAGCGTCCGATCGAGATTTGCTCGACCGAAGTTTGTTACGCCAAGAACCGTCGTGCCGTCACTGTCGTGACCGCAGGCCTGACGGGTTAAGGGGGCGCTATGCGGGGGCTTTCGTTGATCCTGAGCCTGTCGCTCTGCGTCGCGCCTGCGGCCTTCGCGCAGGAAAACGACCAGACGCTTGCTGATATCCGGCAGGAAATGTCGGTGCTCTATGTCGAAATCCAACGCCTGAAGCGCGAGTTGTCGACCACGGGCGCCGCGTCTGGTGTAGCCACTGGGGGCTCGGTTCTTCAGCGCGTCGATGCGTTGGAGGCACAATTGACCCAGCTGACTGCTCGTACTGAGGATTTGCAGTACCGGATCGACAGTATCGTCACCGATGGGACCAATCGTTTGGGTGATCTGGAATTCCGGCTTTGTGAGCTGGAAGCAGGTTGCGACATTGGTCAACTGGGCGAGACGTCAACGCTTGGTGGTGGCGACCTTCCCACAGTTGTTGCCCCGGCAATCCCGCCGGTCGAAGAGGATACGGCTGAGTTGGCGATTGGCGAGCGGGCGGATTTTGAAGCGGCGTCTCAGGCGCTGGCCGATGGGGCTTATCGTGCCGCTGCTGACCAGTTTGCCCGGTTTGTCGAGAACTATCCGGGAGGGCCGTTGACCAGCGAAGCCCATTATATGCGAGGCGAGGCGCTCGGTAATCTTGGAGAAACGGCCCCCGCAGCCCGCGCATACCTGGAAAGTTTTTCTGGTGCACCAAGGGGGTCTGTGGCCCCAGAGGCCTTGTACAAGCTCGGCCTCAGCCTCGCTGTTCTGGGTCAGATGCAAGAGGCCTGCGTGACTCTTGGCGAAGTCGAAGTCCGGTTTCCGGCGGCACCTGTCGCCGCAAGTGCTCAAGATCAGATGGGCCAGCTTGGTTGCCAGTGACCCCCGAAGAGGATGAGATTTACCAGTGGTTCTGCTCTGCTCTGGCGGTGGAGCAGGGTGCGCCTTTGGGGCTTGCTGTCTCGGGTGGCGGCGACTCGATGGCAATGCTGCATCTGGGCGCAAGGTACGCTGATGAGACCGGGGTATCATTGCGGGTGGTGACGGTTGACCACGGACTACGTGCCGAAGCGGCAAAAGAAGCAGAGTTTGTTGCACGGACCTGTGCCGCGCTTGGGATCGCCCACGATACTGTCGTTTGGGAACACGGGCCAGTCACTGGGAACCTGCAGAATCAGGCGCGGAGAGCGCGCTATCAACTGATGGCAGATTGGGCGAACGATCACGGAATAAAGACCGTGGCGCTGGCCCATACGATGGACGATCAGGCCGAGACGGTTCTTTTGCGCCTCGCCCGTGAAGCGGGGGTGGATGGCTTGTCGGGCATGCAAGCTTGCCGAGAGCAATTTGGCATTACATGGCTGCGCCCGTTGTTGCAGGTGTCGCGCGCGCAATTGCGCGATTTTCTAACTGAAAACGAACATGATTGGGTTGAAGATCCTTCGAACGAGGACCGCC
>CAYFXM010000154.1:0-6507 GCA_964346965.1 uncultured Actibacterium sp.
GGGCTTTCGAAATTGCTTCGCCGATGCCGCGCGAACCGCCGGTAACGAGTGCTACTCTTGCCATGGTCTTCTCTCCAATGGGTCAGTTGTTCGGTAATGCTGTTACGCAAATAAGAAAGGGTGCGCAAGATTATTGCGCACCCGATTCGCCAATTACGGGCGTTCGAGGCACATTGCCACGCCCATGCCGCCACCGATGCACAGCGTGGCGAGGCCTTTCTTGGCGTCCGAACGCTTCATTTCGAACAGCAGGGTGTTCAGGATACGGCATCCCGAAGCGCCGATCGGGTGACCGATCGCGATGGCGCCGCCGTTGACGTTTACCTTGTCGGTATCCCAGCCCATGTCCTTGTTCACGGCGCAGGCTTGCGCGGCGAACGCTTCGTTGGCTTCGATCAGGTCCAAATCGTCGGCCTTCCAGCCAGCCTTATCCAGAGCTTTGCGCGAGGCGTAGATCGGGCCGACGCCCATGACCGACGGGTCCAGACCAGCGGTGGCGTAGGAGGCGATACGGGCCAGCGGCTCCAGACCACGCTTCTCGGCGTCTTCTGCCGACATCAGCAGAACAGCGGCTGCGCCGTCATTCAGGCCCGAAGCGTTTGCCGCAGTGACCGAACCGTCACGGGTGAATGCCGGGCGCATTTTCTGCATTGCTTCGATGTTGGCGCCGTGACGGATGTACTCGTCGGCGTCGACAACGATGTCGCCTTTGCGGGTTTTCACGGTGAAGGGGATGATCTCATCCACGAACTTGCCAGCTTTCTGGGCAGCTTCGGCTTTGTTCTGCGAACCCACAGCGAATTCGTCCTGAGCTTCGCGGCTGATCTGCCATTTCTCGGCGACGTTTTCAGCGGTCTGACCCATGTGGTAGCCGTTGAACGCGTCCCACAACCCGTCTTTGATCATCGAGTCGATCATCTTCATGTCGCCCATCTTCTGACCGGCACGCAGGTGCGCGACGTGGGGCGAGAGCGTCATGTTTTCCTGGCCACCAGCGGCAACGATCGCCGCGTCACCCAGTTGAATGTGCTGAGCACCCAGAGCGACGGCGCGCAAACCCGAACCACAAACCTGGTTGATACCCCAAGCGGCGGATTCGATCGGCAGGCCAGCGTTAACGTGGGCTTGACGGGCCGGGTTCTGGCCCTGGCCACCAGTCAGGACCTGACCAAGGATCGTCTCCGAGACTTCAGATTTATCGATGCCGGCGCGCTCGACAATGCCTTCCAGAACGGCAGCACCCATGTCGTGGGCCGGAGTATTTGCGAAGGAGCCGCCAAAACTGCCGACGGCAGTCCGGCCTGCGGATACGATCACTACGTTAGTCATGGGTTATTCCTTTCCCTTGGTGACCAAAGGCAAAGCGGACCCGACAAAAACTCACCGGGTACACGTGCCCGTTTTAAATCTCAAAGGCATTGGTAGGCGGTCTTTAAATTTGCTGCAACAGCAAGAGAAAAGATTCAGGAGGATTTTCCCTTTAGAGGGTTCCCCCGTGACTATTGGTCCCAATCCATGGGGGCGATATGGTCGGAGCCCCGCAATAATATCCTTGAATACAATCGATTCCCGACGATTGGAGGAACCGGGCATCCTCGGCGGCTTCTACAGATTCGGCGATGGTGAACATGTCGAAATGCTGGCCGATCGATACCAGCGCCCGCACCAGAACCTGATTGTCGGTGTTCATGTGGATGTTCTGGATGAACTGTCCGTCGATTTTGAGAATGTCGAAATAGAACTGCCGCAGATAGCGGAACGCCGTGTAACCCGCGCCGAAATCATCCAGCGCGAAGGCGATCCCCTTACGCTGTAGATCGCGCATGAAAACCGAGACCAGATCGGGCATGACCATCGCCGAGCTTTCGGTGATCTCGAGGATCAGGCGGTCGCCGAGCGTCGGGTCGCGCGTCAGCGCGTCCTGAAGGGTTCGCATCCAAGGTTGGTATCCGATGGAGCGGGCCGACATGTTGACCGACAGTCGCAATTCGGGAACGAGGTGAAGCGTCTCAATCCCTTGTTTCAATGCGAGGCAGTCAATGATCCGACCGGTTTCCGTAGCTTCGATGGACTGGATGAAATCTTTCGCCGGCAGAATGCGTCCGTCCACGTCGCGGACACGGGCCAGTGCTTCGTAAAATGCGGGGCGTGGGTCGGCGCCAAGGGCAACAACAGGTTGATAAGCGAGAATCACATCGCCACGGTTAACAGCCGCCCGGACGGTCGCGTGAATGTCGGCATCGCGCGCTGAAATCGCCGCTGACAACGGGCTATCGGGGCCCGCCAGAGACTTGAAGTCAGTTTCGAACGTCATCCCACACTCCGCACCATGGAGCGGAGATTGCAACAGGAAGGCCTAACAAAAGACTAACGCCGATGAAGTGTCGTTAGGATGGATCGGGCTTTGCTAAGGCGATAAGGGCCTTGATAATTGCCTTCGCCGAGTCGCTGTCCCAATGCGCATCACCGATCAGGCGACCGATTTCCTGTCCTTCCGGGTCCAGAAGCACGCTCACTGGCAGGCCAAGCACCCCCATCTCGCGGGCGAGCTTCTGTTTCGGATCGCGCCACTTCGGCAGATCAGTGATCTCGGTTTCATCGAAAAAGCGATTGATAGCTGGTATCGGATTGTGACCAGTGGCCACGGTCACCACCGCGAAGTCATCACCACCCAGTTCGATCTGTAGCGCGTTGAGTGATGGCATTTCGGCCCGACAGGGAGCGCACCATGTCGCCCAGAAATTCAGCAGGACAATTTTATCGGCATGTTCCGACAGGCTGTGGGGCACGTTCTCGACGTCGATCAACTCGATCTCGGCCACCGGCTTGGCCTCGGCATGGAAGTTCAGCTTCTTCATATCTCCGTCGCGTAGGGCCTCGATCGCCGACATGTCGGCGAGGGCAGTATTTGCACCGAGCGCAAGGGCCGTATAGAGAACGGCAAAACGGAACAGTTTCATCTTCCCTCCGAAGGGTATGCTTATGACCGACAAGACCTCGAATGCCATGTGGGGCGGGCGCTTTGCCGCCGGGCCGGACGCGATCATGGAGGCGATCAATGCCTCGATCGGATACGACCAGCGGATGGCGCGCCAAGACATCGAAGGCTCGCGCGCCCATGCGGCGATGCTCGCTGCACAGGGCATCGTGACAGATAGCGATGCGGAAGCCATTCGGGAAGGGCTTCTCACGGTCTTGTCAGAGATTGAAGGCGGGAACTTTGCCTTCTCCCCCGCGCTGGAAGACATAAACATGAATGTCGAGGCCCGGTTGAAAGAGGTCATCGGTGAGCCGGCGGGCCGTCTGCACACGGGCCGGTCGCGCAACGACCAGGTGGCGACCGACTTCAAACTGTGGGTCCGCGATCAGATCGATGCAGCCATCACTGGCATCGACGCCCTGATCCGCGCGCTTCTATCGCAGGCAGAGGACGGGGCCGACTGGGTCATGCCCGGCTTCACCCACCTGCAAACCGCGCAGCCCGTCACATGGGGCCACCACATGATGGCCTATGTCGAGATGTTCGCCCGCGACCTGAGCCGCTTCAAAGACGCGCGCGCCCGAATGAACGAATGCCCGCTTGGGGCAGCCGCTCTGGCCGGCACCGGCTTCCCCATCGACCGCCACATGACCGCCGAGGCGCTTGGCTTTGACCGCCCCGCCGCGAACTCTTTGGACGCGGTCAGCGATCGGGACTTCGCGTTGGAATTCCTCGCCGCTAGCAGCATCTGCGCGATGCACCTAAGCCGGATGGCCGAAGAGCTGGTGATCTGGTCCTCGGCCCAGTTCCGCTTTGTGACCCTGTCGGATCGCTTCTCGACCGGCTCCTCGATCATGCCTCAGAAAAAGAACCCCGATGCCGCAGAACTGATCCGCGCCAAGATCGGCCGTATTTTCGGCGCCAACACGGCACTTCTGATCGTGATGAAAGGCCTGCCGTTGGCCTATTCCAAGGACATGCAGGAAGACAAAGAGCAGGTCTTCGATGCTGCCGACAACCTGATGCTGGCGCTCGCTGCGATGGAAGGCATGGTCAAGGACATGTCGGCCAACCGCCCCTCGCTGGAAGCAGCCGCCGCCAGCGGCTTCTCGACCGCGACCGATCTGGCCGACTGGCTAGTGCGCGAGCTGAACATGCCGTTCCGCGATGCCCACCACGTGACCGGAGCGCTTGTGGCGTTGGCTGAAGGCAAAAGCTGCGACCTACCTGACCTGTCGCTGGACGAGATGCAATCGGTGAACGATCAAATCACCGAAGATGTCTTTGGCGTCCTAGGCGTCCACAACTCGGTCGCCAGCCGCACCAGCTATGGCGGAACCGCCCCAAACCAAGTGCGCGCGCAGATCGCACGTTGGAAAGAGGTGTTGGCATGAAACACGCAGTAACTCTCGCGCTTTTGGCGTTGCTCACCGCCTGCGGTGCGGATGGAGAGCCCATCCCGCCGACCATGGATAAAACGACTCTGATTTTCTAAGGCCCGACCGATGGACCATTTCTTGTACCGCGACGGCATCCTGCATGCCGAAGACGTCCCCGTCCCCGCCATCGCCTCGGCGGTCGGCACACCGTTCTATTGCTATTCGACGGCAACGCTTGCCCGCCACTTCCGCCTGTTTGACGAGGCGCTGGAAGGCACCGAGCACCTTGTCTGCTTCGCGATGAAATCGAACTCGAACCAAGCGGTGCTCAAAACGCTGGCCGGCTTGGGCGCAGGTATGGATGTGGTCTCGGGCGGCGAATACGCCCGCGCCAAGGCAGCGGGTGTTCCCGGTGACCGCATCGTCTTCTCCGGCGTCGGCAAAACCCGCGAAGAAATGCGCGCAGCATTGGAAGGCGGTATCCGCCAGTTCAACGTGGAATCAGAACCCGAGCTGATTCAGCTGTCCGAGGTTGCCGCTAGCATGGGGGTCAAAGCCCCCATCGCTATCCGAGTGAACCCGGATGTCGACGCCAAAACGCATGAAAAAATCGCCACCGGTAAGTCAGAAAACAAGTTCGGCATCCCCATCGCCCGCGCGAAAGAGGTCTATGCCGAAGCCGCCGCCCTGCCCGGGATCGACGTCGTGGGGATCGACGTGCATATCGGAAGCCAATTGACCGATCTGGAGCCGTTTGGTCTGGCCTTCGAAAAGGTCGCGGAGTTGACTGAGGTTCTGCGTGCGGAGGGGCACAATATCCGTCGTCTCGATCTGGGGGGCGGACTTGGCATTCCTTACGAGCGCTCGAATGAAGCGCCGCCGCTACCGGTGGAATACGGCCAGTTGATCAAAGATAAGGTCGGCCATCTTGGCTGCGAGATCGAAATCGAGCCCGGTCGACTGATTTCTGGCAACGCGGGCATTCTGGTAAGCGATGTGGTCTTCGTGAAATCCGGTGAGGGCCGCGATTTCCTGATTGTCGATGCCGCGATGAACGACCTTGTGCGCCCGTCGATGTATTCGGCCCATCACGACATCATTCCGGTTGTCGAACCCGCCGCTGGCGCGGAACAACAGCCTTATGACATCGTCGGCCCTGTGTGCGAGACCGGCGACACCTTTGCCAAGCAGCGCAACATGCCTGTTTTGCAGGCAGGTGACCTGATCGCCTTCCGCTCCGCAGGCGCTTATGGCGCGGTTATGGCGTCGGAGTATAATACCCGGCCCCTGATCCCTGAGGTTTTGGTCCACGAAGATCAATTTGCAGTCATCCGGCAGCGTCCGACCTTTGACGAAATCATAAACCGCGATACCATCCCAGAGTGGCTCTGACCTGCAATTCCGCAGGTGAGCCGCTCTGGACGGGTGTATGAGTCAAAGCGGAAAAGCTGATCTGACCTTGATGAAATCCTTGCGCAGGCCTCTTGGCCTGACGCGCGCAGGGATGGTGGCCGAACGATTTGTGCGTGCGTTTTGGCCTGTCTGGACAATTGCTTTCGCAGTGTTCGCCGCCTTGACCTTTGGTCTGCACGAAGTTGTGCCCTTTGCGGTTCTCTGGGTAATGATCTTCCTGTCGGCCTCCGGTCTGACTTGGTCGTTGCTGAACGGATTCCGCCGATTTCGCTGGCCGTCTCGCCTGGAATCCCGCGCGGCGCTGGATGCGACGCTGGCTGGTCGACCTTTGGCTGCGATTTCAGACCAGCAGGCGATTGGCGCTCAAGATGCTCAATCCCGTGCTGTCTGGCAGGCCCATCAGCATCGCATGGCTGAACGCCTGAAATCGGCGCAAGCGGTAAGTCCCAATCTCCGGATGTCCCACCGCGACCCCTATGGTATGCGCCATGTCGCGCTGGCCGCGTTGATGGTTGCGCTGCTCTTTGGATCGGTCGGCCACGTTGCCACGGTCGGCGCGCATGCAACCAATCCCGGCGCGGGGGCGGCACAGGCGCTTGGGCCGTCGTGGGAAGGTTGGGTCGAGCCGCCCGCCTATACAAGTCGTCCCAGCCTCTACCTGAACGATATCGCCGGGGATACGCTGGTCGTTCCGCGGGGCAGCGTGATTACATTGCGGTTCTATGGCGCTCCGGG
>CAYFXM010000155.1:0-6506 GCA_964346965.1 uncultured Actibacterium sp.
TAGGACGACATCATCTTCTTGATCTGGCGGGTGTCCAGAAGCTTGCCCAGCCCGAACCCATCGACGCCACAGTTGTTCGAGGCGATGGTGATGTCCTTGATGCCGCTTTCGACGATAGCGTCGATCAACAGCTCCGGAATGCCGCAGAGGCCAAAGCCACCGGCGGCGATGAACATGTCGTCGTGCAAAAGGCCTTCAAGAGCCTCCTTTGCAGAGCCGTAAATCTTTTTCATGAGTCCCCCTCGGATCGATTCACATCTTTGTTGCGCTGCAGAAAGGCAAAGTCAAACCCTTCATGTATGAGAATTTCTGCAGGCCAATATAACAAAATCGCAAGTTAGCGCTGACAGCGCGGAAATTGGTTAGATCGCCTAACCGCTAGGCTTTCTTGGCCTTCGTTTTCCGCGTGGTCTTTTTCTTGGTGCCTTTCTTGGCGGCTTTTTCCTCGATCAGCTTCACGGCCATTTCCATCGTCACATCGGCAGGCTCGACGTCTTTGGGCAGGGTCGCATTGACCTTCTCCCATTTGACGTAAGGCCCATAGCGACCGTCCATGATGTTGACGGGTCCGCCGCTTTCGGGATGCTCACCCAGTTCCTTCAGCGCCTTGGCAGCGGCCCGACGACCTCGGCCCGGATTGGCGCGTTTCTCGGCCAGTAGTTCCACGGCACGGTTCATACCGATCTCGAACACGTCTGCGGGGTCCTTGAGGTTCGCATACACGGGTTTGGCTTCGTCTGGCAGTTGATGCATGACGTAAGGCCCATAACGACCAAAATTCGTGGACATCATCCCACCGTCTGGGTGCAATCCGATCTCTCGGGGCAAGGAAAGTAGGGTGATTGCCTTGTCCAGATCCATGTCTTCCGCCGCCCAGCCCTTTGGCAGGGATGCGCGAGGTGGTTTGGGCGTGTCCTCGGTTGGCTCGCCCTTCTGGACATAAGGCCCAAAGCGGCCCATCCGCAGGGTGATCTCGTCCTCTCCGTCGTGGCCCAGAACCTTACCGTCCAGCTCCGCATTCGGATCGTCGCCATTGGGCGCTGACAGCGGGCGGGTATAGCGGCAGTCGGGGTAATTGTTGCAACCAATGAAAGCCCCGCCCGAGCGCGCGGTTTTCAGGTTCAGACGCCCTTCACCACACTTCGGGCAAACGCGCGGATCGGACCCGTCGGCATTGGGCGGGAAGATATGGGGCGCGAGGACCTCGTTGATCTTCTCCAGCACTTCGGTGATCCGCAGCTCGGATGTTTCCGAGATCGCCGCCGTGAAATCCTTCCAGAACCGGCTGAGAACGTCGATGTAATCGGCGTCACCTGCAGACACGTCATCCAACTCGCTCTCCAGATTCGCGGTGAACTCATAGCCCACATAGCGACGGAAATAGTTCGTGAGGAAAGCAGTGACCAAGCGGCCCTTATCCTCGGGGAACAGGCGGTTCTGTTCTTTACGGACGTATTCGCGGTCCTGAATGGTCGTCACGATAGAGGCATAGGTCGACGGCCGGCCGATCCCCAGCTCTTCCATGCGTTTGACCAGCGTCGCCTCGGTATAGCGGGGCGGGGGCTGAGTGTGGTGTTGCAGGGCCAGAACGGCGGCGTCACCCGACAGGACGGCGGCAGCGTCGGTCTGCATCGCGTCGGATTCGACGACCTCTTCCTTGCCGGTGGCCTTGGCGAATTGCGCTGACAACCCGCCAGCCGCAAACTTCGCGGGTTCGCCTTCCATGATCTGGGGCAGGCGGGCGTCGTCGTCATCGTTCGAGACATCGTCGCGGCCCTCTTCATAGACTTTCAGGAAGCCGTCGAACTTCACGACCTGACCGGTGGCGCGCAGGGCGACCTGATCATCGGCGCTGACGATATCAACTGTGGTCCGTTCCAGACGAGCGGCGGCCATTTGGCTGGCGAGCGTTCGCTTCCAGATCAGGTCATACAGTTTGCGCTGATCGGCGTCGGTAACCTTCAGGCTTTTCGCGTCACGAGTCATATCCGTCGGACGAATACATTCGTGCGCTTCCTGCGCGTTCTTCGCCTTGTTCTTGTACACCCGCGGGCTGGAGGGCACGTATTCCGCGCCATACCGATCACCGATCGCCTCACGTGCGGCGGTCACGGCCTCGGGCGCCATGTCGATGCCGTCGGTCCGCATATAGGTGATGTAGCCGGCCTCATAGAGGCGCTGCGCCAACTGCATGGTCTGCCGCGCGCCATAGCCGAACTTGCGGCTGGCTTCCTGCTGCAGGGTCGAGGTCATGAACGGCGCCGAGGGGTTCCGCGAGCCCGGTTTCGCCTCGACCTTGCCGACGGTCAGCTCGCGCGAGCGCACGGCCTGAACGGCCAGCTCTGCGGCGGTGGCGTTTTCAAGGTCGTATTTATCGAGCTTCTTGCCGGCCAGGGTCGTCAGGCGCGCCTCAAACGTCTTGCCACGTGGGGTTTCAAGAACAGCTTTGACCGACCAGTATTCGCGGGGTTTAAAGGCCTCGATCTCCATCTCGCGTTCAACGATCAGACGCAGGCAGACGGATTGCACGCGACCCGCCGATTTCGCACCGGGCAGCTTGCGCCACAGGACGGGCGACAGGTTGAAGCCCACCAGATAGTCCAAAGCACGGCGGGCCAGATAGGCGTGTACCAGCGCGTCGTCGACCTGACGCGGATTCTGCATCGCCTCGGTCACGGCGGACTTGGTGATCGCGTTGAACACCACGCGGCTGACAGGCGTATCTTTCTTGATGGCGCGGCGCTTGCGCAGGGCTTCTTCAAGGTGCCAGCTGATCGCCTCTCCCTCGCGATCGGGGTCGGTTGCGAGGATCAGTTCGTTGTCTTCTTTTAGCGCGTCGGCGATGGCTTTGACGTGCTTTCGGCTGTCGTTCGCCACCTCCCATGTCATGTCGAAATTGTTCTCGGTGTCGACCGAACCGTCTTTCGGAGGCAGGTCGCGGACATGGCCGTAAGAGGCCAAAACCGTATAGTCGGAGCCGAGATATTTGTTAATTGTCTTGGCTTTAGCCGGAGACTCGACAACGACGACGGGCATGAAAATCCTTTCGACTCGGGCGTAAATGCTTTGGCGCGGCAAAATGTGAGCGTTCGGGCAGGATTGTCAATGCAGGGATTTGATCAGCCTGAAAGTGACAACATTCCGCCGGCCTGCCGAGTCACTCTCCCATCAAGTTCAAGCGCCATCAGTTCGGCCGTGACGGCGGCGGCAGGGCGATTCAGATCGCGGATGAGTTGATCCTCAGCCACTGGAGAGGGACCCAGTTGCGCGAGTATCGCGTTTTGAATATCGCCTGTCGGTCTTGGGTCACTTTGGTTCGAGAGAGGAGACTCGTCCAATAATAGCTGCGGCGCTTCGAGAACTGTTGCGATGTCTTCGGGGCCGCGGACCAATGTTGCCCCATCGCGGATGAGCATGTTGCAGCCGGAGGCCCGCCCGTCAAAGGGGTGCCCGGGGACGGCCAAGACCTCGCGCCCCTGATCCAGAGCGTTACGTGCCGTGATCAGGCTGCCTGACCGGGACGCCGCCTCGACAACCACAACTGCCCGGCAAAGTCCGGAAATGATGCGATTGCGGCTTGGGAAATGCCGTGCTTGAGGATGCAGGCCGGGGGGCTGCTCTGTCACCGACAGGCCCGTCGATTGGATGGCTTCAAACAATATGCGGTTTTCCGAGGGGTAGCAGACGTCGATCCCTCCGGCCTGAACCGCGATCGTGCCGTAGGGCAGAGACGCAGAGTGGGCCGCGGCGTCGATGCCTCTCGCTAACCCCGAAACGATCACCAAACCTGCTTCACCAAGGCCCTCGGCCAATCGCCGCGCCATGCGGGCGCCAAGAGAGGAGGCGTTGCGCGCACCGACAAAGGCAACCGTCGGGCGTGACAGCAGGGATACCTCCCCTTTGACCCAAAGGACTGGCGGAGCGTCCCCAATTTCACGAAGGAGCGCGGGATAGCGGGGGTCGGCGTAAGTTAATAGTGTTGCCCCTGCGTTCCGTCCCTTGGCGAGTTCGGCGACGGCGACCTCTGGCGGGCAGGGAGAATAGTCCTCGACACCGGCCTCGCGCGCGATTTCGGGTAAAGCGTCCAGCGCTGCGTCAACTGTGCCGTGTTCGCCAAGAAGACGGTGAAATGTCGTTGGGCCAACCCTTCGGGACCGGATGAGGCGGAGCCACGAAATCAAGTGGTCTTCCTGCGTGGGTGGTGCGAGGGGGTGGTTGGAAGGTCGTTTTTCCAATAGTTTCGCCGCTCCGCTCATCCGTGGAACCAGACTGCGCGAGTCGTGGTTAACGACAGGTGAACGGCTAAACTTTTTTAAATGCCGTTAGGCCGCAGAACCGCCAACAGTCAGCCCGCCAATCATGAGTGTTGGCTGTCCGACCCCCACCGGCACCCACTGTCCTGCCTTGCCGCAGTTACCGATACCCGGATCGAGAGCCATGTCATTGCCGATTGCACGAATCTTCTGCATCGCGGTGGGACCGTCGCCGATCAGGGTTGCCCCCTTCACCGGCGCACCGACCTTGCCATTCTGAACCCGATAGGCCTCGGTGCAGGAGAAGACGAACTTGCCATTGGTGATATCGACCTGGCCTCCGCCGAAGCCGACCGCGTAAACACCGTCTTTCAAGTCCGCAACGATATCCTCGGGCGCGGTGCTGCCACCCAACATATAGGTGTTGGTCATGCGCGGCATTGGGATATGGGCGTAGCTCTGACGTCGTCCATTGCCGGTCGGCTCGACCCCCATCAAGCGCGCGTTTTGGCGGTCCTGCATATAGCCGACAAGAATACCATCCTCGATCAGGACGTTCTTGCCAGACGGCGTGCCCTCGTCGTCGAAGGTGATCGAACCGCGCCGCTCCGGGATCGTGCCATCGTCCAGGACCGTCACACCGGGGCTAGCGACCCGTTGCCCCATTAGCCCAGCAAAGGCAGAGCTACCCTTGCGATTGAAGTCGCCTTCCAACCCGTGGCCGACAGCCTCGTGTAGCAGGACACCGGGCCAGCCGGCGCCGAGCACCACGTCCATAATGCCTGCCGGAGCCGCTTCGGCTTCCAAATTGACCAGCGCGATCCGCAATGCCTCGCGGGCCGATGCCTCCCAGTTCTCTCGGGCGATCAGACCGGTCAGGCCGATTCGACCGCCGCCCCCGTGGTTGCCGGATTCGCGGCGCCCGTTCTCCTCGACGATGACTGACACATTCACGCGCGTCATGGGGCGTGTGTCGGACAGAAGCTGTCCGTCGGGGCGCAGGATAAAGACCTCTTGCAGGCTTGCGCCGATCGAGGCCGAAACCTGTACGACCCGAGGGTCAAGTGCGCGGGTGAAGGCATCGATCTCTCGCAGGGTGTCGACTTTGAGCGAGAATGCGGCGTCCGCCATCGGATCGTTGTCAGAATACAGCCGGGTATTGGTTGCACGCGGCGGAGGGGCCATGACGCCACCACCGTCTCCGACCGCAAGCCTTACGGTTTCAGACGCGCGACGGATGGCCTCTTCGCTTAGCTCGGTGGAATGGGCGTAACCTGCTGTTTCTCCGCGGACCGCCCTCAGGCCAAAGCCCTCGGAGGCGTCGTAGACAGCATTTCGCAGGCGGCCGTCGTCAAAGGCGAGGGCTTCCGACCGGCGGCGTTCCAGGAAAAGTTCGCCATCATCGGCCCCGTCGGTCGCGGCGCGGAGAATCCCTAGTGCGGCGTCTTTATCAAGGGCGGATTCGAATGGCTGAAATCTTGCCTGCATTGTCTGTTTTCCCGAGCCTGTCTTTGATACAAGTCAACTTAGCGGCCCTATGCCGCATCACAATGTCTTGTCTCTGCGCCCTTAATATGGTTTTTGGCGCGCGAAACACAACGGGCTGCCCTGTAAAGGGGTGGTTCTTGCCCTTGGCCCTTTGGGCCGTTCGAGGAACAGGGATAGAATATGCGATACTCGACTATGCGGACCGGCCTTCTGGCAGCTGGCGTTAGCTTTTTCTCTACTGCAACGGCATTTGCGCAGGATGCGCTGCCCGTCATCGGCAAGCCCGTCGATAAGGCGCTGGGCTTCCAGCCGGCGGCGACCGAACTGGCGCGTGACCTTCAAGGTCTTGATTCGCTGCTGCTGTGGATCATCACCGCGATCAGCCTTTTTGTTGGCGCGCTGATGCTTTTTGTCATGGTTCGCTACAATCGCCGCACCAATAAAGAACCGGCGACCTTCAGCCACCATACTCCGATCGAGGTCGCGTGGACGCTGATCCCGATCCTGATCCTGATCTTCATTGGTGCTTTCTCGCTTCCGGTTCTGTTCAAACAACAGGAAATTCCGGAAGGCGACGTTGTCATCAAGGTGACCGGCTATCAGTGGTACTGGGGTTATGAATATGTCGACAACGAATTCGGTTATGAAAGCTTCCTTCTGCCGAAAGAAGACCTGGCCGAATACGGTTACGATCAGTCAGATTACCTGCTGGCAACCGACACCGCCGTCGAATCTCTCATGTCGGATACTATTTCGTTCAGCGTC
>CAYFXM010000156.1:0-6494 GCA_964346965.1 uncultured Actibacterium sp.
TGGTGGAGATGGGCCAGGGTTGGACCCATTTCTATACCGGGAAACATCCCGCGGCGGGTCTTTTCAACTCTCCCCTCGGCGGGTCCGGCACCGGCCTGGATCAGTTGGGTCATCTCTCATGGATGATGTATGGCGGCGGCAAGGAACTCAACCAGAGATGGTGGACGGAGGTTATCGGCCTCGACATCGTCGACATTCAAATCATCCCGGACGGCCCCGAGGCCCTGGGATGGTTCAAGAAGCCCGTCACAACCATGGATGAATTCCGGAAACTCAAGTTTCGCACGCCCCCGGGCCTGCCCGGCGAGGCTTATACGGAAATGGGCGTTTCCGTTGTCTCCATGATGGCGTCAGAACTGATCCCTGCAATGGCGAGCGGCACCGTGGACGCCGGCGAATGGATCAATCCGGCGACAGACCTGGGCATCGGTTTTCAGGATGTCGCCAAATACTACTCGCTACAGGGCCTGCACCAGGCAATCGACATTTCCAGCATCTACATCAATGGCAAGATTTGGCGGTCCATGTCGCCGGCCCAGCGGGCCATCATCGAAACCGCCGCCGAAGCCACGATCGCCCGCTCCCTGTCGTTCTTCATCAAGGCCAACTCCGAGGCTCTGGAAACTCTGGTCTCCGAGCACGGGGTGACACTGTTGGACGCGCCGGAAGGTTATCCGGAGGAATTTCTATCGGCGGCAAACAAGGTGCTGGAGCGTCGGATGGAGGACGAATTCTTCGCCGAGGTCATGGCATCCATTCGAAAGTTCAGTGACACCGCCGTGAAATACCGCGTTCAGACCATCAAACAGTCTCTCTTTATGGGTGAAGCCGGAATGGCTGTGAGGAAACAGTAACGTGCCGACCAGCAATTCGATCCGCGCGGGCTGTTGGGACGAACATCGCTCCCGCAGCCCCGCGGTCCTCTGGCACCAATTGGGGATTCAGTCGGTTCGACAAAACGGCGGGCTCGGTCGAGGTGGACAATAATACCGCGTGGCTCGATGAGATTCCGGCGCCGTTCGCTATGTGCGTACGGGTCGCCGATAAGATCAGCGAATGGTCGGGAAAGATTTTTGCCTGGCTGGTCATTCCGCTGACATTCGGCCTGGTGTACGAGGTCATCGCCCGCTACTTATTCAATGCGCCGACCAAGTGGGCCTACGACATGACCTATATGCTCTATGGCGCGCTGTTCATGCTGATGGCCGGGTACACCCTCTACATGCGCGGCCATGTCCGGACCGATTTCGTCTACCGGATGATGTCGGACCGCGTGCAGGGCATTTTCGATACTGTGCTGTACGTCGTTTTCTTCCTGCCGGCGATGATCACTCTGCTCTGGGTCAGCATGGATTACACGATCCGATCTTGGGCCATCTTTGAGAGGGCGGCCGTGACGCCCTGGATGCCGCCGATCTATCCTTTGAAATCGGTGGTGCCAATCACCGCCGTACTATTGATCATTCAAGGCGTCGCCGAGTTGATCCGCAGCGTCTACGCCGCCACCAAAGGCGTGTGGCCCGACGGAAAGCGCTATGAGTGAGGAAGTCATCGGCCTGGTGTTGGTCGGCGTGCTGTTCATCGCCATTTTCACGGGGTTTCCGATTGCCTTTACCCTGATCATCCTCGGCATCATTTTCGGGCTGATTGGATTCGGCGATCTCGTTTTTGATCTTCTTTATTTCCAGGTCTTGCAAACCCTGAAAGCGGCCGAGCTGGCTGCCGTGCCCCTTTTTCTTTTGATGGGGTACCTGCTCGAACGGGCAAACTTGATGAACCGCCTGTTCAATGCGTTCCAGATGATCCTGGCCTCGATGAAGGGATCGCTGTATGTGGCAACTCTGGGAGTCTCCACCGTGTTCGCGGCGGCGACCGGTATCGTCGGGGCTTCGGTGAGCATCATGGGCCTCATGGCCGCCCCGGCCATGCAGCGCAGCGGTTACGATACGCGTCTGTCCGCGGGGGCGATCGCCGCCGGCGGTACGCTCGGTATTCTCATCCCGCCCAGCGTCATGTTGATCGTGATGGGCATCGTTTTCGAGGTGTCGGTAATCAAGCTGTTCGCAGCGGCCGTGGTGCCCGGAATCATGTTGGCGCTGCTGTTCACCGGTTACACTTTGATCCGCTGCCAACTTAATCCCTCCCTTGGACCACCATTGGCGGAGAGCGAGCGGGAACCAAATATGGGCCTGCTCCTGCGTGAGTTCGCCCGCGGACTGCTTCCCCCCGCCGTGCTCATTATCGCGACCCTGGGCAGCATACTATTTGGGCTGGCGACGCCGACGGAAGCGGCGTCCATGGGCGCACTCGGCGCATTTATCCTGTTGATAGGTTACCGCCAGTTCAAATGGCCGATAATCAAGGATGCCGTGTTCCGGACGGGACAAACGGCGAGCATGATTTTGTTCCTGGTCGCGGCATCGAACTTCTTCGGCGGCGTGTTCTCGCGTCTGGGGACGCCTCAATTCATCGCCGAATCCCTGCTGTTATTGGACTTTCCGCCGGTGGTTTTTCTGCTCCTTCTGCTCGTTATCATCTTCATTCTCGGCTGGCCGCTGGAGTGGGTGCCCATCGTCGTCATCGTCATCCCGATCTTTCTGCCGTTGATCCAGGAGCTGAATTATGACCTCATCTGGTTCTCGACCCTGATGGCCGTGACGCTGCAAACGGCCTGGCTATCGCCACCCGTGGCCTTATCAGCCTACTTCCTCAAGGGCGTGGTTCCGGCATGGGATCTCAAAGACATCTACATGGGAATGCTGCAGTTCATGGGACTGCAGATGCTAGGAGTGGCCCTGCTGCTGATGTTTCCACAGATCGCATTGTGGCTTCCCGAGGTTATCTTCGGCTAAACGACGCCCATACAACGACTGGCAAATACGGAGACAACTATGAAACTTGAAGGCAAGATCGCGATTGTTACGGGTGGCGGCAGCGGTATCGGTGAATCCATCTGCCGCGCCTACGCAAGGGAGGGGGCAACGGTGGCAGTTGCCGACCTCAGCCTCGAGGGCGCTGAACGGGTGGCAGCGGAAATCGTGTCATCCGGTGGAAAGGCTTTCGCGTACCAGGTAGATATCACGAGTTCCGCTCAAATTCGAGCGATGGCGGCGGCCATATTAGCCGACAATGCACGCATTGATGTCCTGGTGAACAACGCGGGTGCCAGGATTATCAAGGGTTTTATGCAGCATTCCGAGGACGACTGGGAGAATATGCTGCAGATCAACCTGACCGGTCCGTTTCTGTGCTCACAGGCGGTGGTCCCGAGCATGGCAAAAAACGGTGGCGGAGCCATCATCAATCTGTGCTCCATCGCGAGCTTCATGGGGCGCCCGAACCGTTGCGCCTATGTATCGGCCAAGACCGGCTTGCTGGGACTGACCCGGGCCATGGCCATGGACCTCAGCGTCAAGAAGATTCGCGTCAACGCGATCGCGCCCGGGATGATCGCTTCTCCCTTCAACCGGTCATTCGCAGAAGCCGAGGAGACGGGGTCAGCCTGGGCGGGTGAGAACCTGATCGGGCGGTGGGGTCAGCCTGATGACATCTCGGGGGCTGCCGTCTTCCTGGCCTCAGCGGAGTCGGGGTTCATAACCGGATCGGAAATCAAAATCGAGGGCGGCTGGCTTGGCGCCCGGGCCCGCGGCGGTGAAGTGCCCATGTGGGATGATGGCTGATCGATCGGGTCGGATAGGCGTGATTAGACCACTTAACACGAACAGGTGAATAACCGATGGTTGAAGACACAGTAATGGCCAGGTCGCAGGAGAGAGACGATGGCAACGTCCTGGCGCGCGAGACAGCCGAGCGGCTGTCAGCGAAGATTTTACTGGGCGGAACGTTGCGCCCCGCCGAGACCAGCGAGACCTTCGACGTCATCCACCCCGGCGATCTCAGTGTTATCGGACGGGCGCCTCGTTGCGGCAAAGCAGATGTGGATGCAGTAGTGGAGAATGCCCAGCAGGCATTCATACAATGGCGCGACGTGCCAGCCCGTGAACGCGGGCGAATGGTGCAACTGGCGGCGGATCAGATCGAGTTGGAAAAGGACCTCGTTGCCCGGGTGCTTTCCTTGGATACCGGCAATGCGCTGCGGACACAATCCAGGCCCGAGACCGCATCGACCATCGACCTCAGCCGCATGTTCGGGGGCCTGGCCGGTGAATTGAAGGGCGAGACCGTACCGTCGGCCAGCTCGGATGTCCTTCAGTATAGTGTTCGAGAGCCGATCGGCGTAGTCGGCGGGATCATTCCCTGGAACGCGCCATTGTTTCTGTTCGTGGCAAAGGTGGCACCCGCGCTCGCCGCGGGCAACACAGTGGTGATCAAGACCGCTGAGCAGGCGCCGATGTGCGTGCTGCTGGTCGCCGAGATAATGAACCGGGTACTCCCCCCAGGAGTTCTGAACGTCATTTCCGGTTACGGCGAAGAATGCGGAAAACCGCTTTGCGAGCACCCGCTTGTGCGCAAGATCACGTTCACCGGCTCCATGCCTGTAGGCTGTGCCATTGCCGGGTATGCCGCCCCCAAGCTCTGTCCCGTGACCTTGGAGCTGGGGGGTAAGAATCCTGCCATTATCCTGCCGGACGCCGACGTGGAACTCGCCGTTCCGGGCATCGTCGATGGGATGCGCTACACCCGTCAAGGACAAGCCTGCACCGCGGCGACACGTGTTTTCGTTCATGAGCGCCTCTATGACAGGGTTATTGAAGGCGTGGTGGCCAAGCTCGCGGAACTGAAACTTGGCGATCCTCTGAACGACGAAACGGATATCGGCTGCATTATCTCCGAAGAGCAGTTCAATCGAACCCTGCACTATATGGAGATTGCCCGGAGCACACCCGGCGCGCGTGTCCTATACGGTGGTGAGCGTCCCACCGATCCCTATCTCGGCAAAGGGTATTTCTATCCGCCGACATTGCTGGATGGCATTCCGCTCACCTCGCATATTTGCCAGGACGAAATTTTCGGACCGGTGGCCACGGTCCTGCCATTCACGGACTTTGACGCCATGATAAGGGATGCTAATGACACGCCCTATGGCCTGGCGGCGAACCTGTGGACACGTGACCTCGCCCGCGCCATGGAGTTCGTCGACCGAATCGAAGCCGGGTTCGTCCAAGTCAATCAATGTGTGGCGCCACGTTCTAACGTTTCCTATGGCGGCCTCAAGATGTCGGGGCTGGGTAAGGAGTATGCCCTTGACAGCATGCTCAACCATTTCACCCAATCCAAAACGGTGCTGATAAACCGTGGCTCGCCGGCGGCGACGCTTTGAGGAACGTGGGCCAGATAGCCGCCAAAGAGACAGCGGACGGAGAACACACATGTCACAAATCATAGGGTTCATCGGTCTCGGCAATATGGGATTGCCCATGACCGAACAATTGCTGAAAGCCGGCCATACTGTGCGTGCCTTCGACGTGAACGGTGTCGTCTTGGACGAGGCCGTCGGTCTGGGCGCAGTCGCGGCTCGATCGATAGCCGACGCCGCCGATGAAGCCTCGGTGGTTGTGACGATGCTGCCGGCCGGGCGACATGTCAGGGCAGTCTATTTGGAGTCCAATGGTCTCATCGACAACGCTGCGCCCGGTACGCTTCTGATTGACTGCTCCACCATTGACGTTGATACATCGCGAACGATTGGTGATGCGGCGGCCAAGGCCGGTCTCGAGTTGATCGACGCGCCGGTCACCGGTGGTGTCATGGCGGCCCGCGTCGGCAAGTTGAACTTCATTGTCGGCGGGACCGAGAAAGCCTTTAATCGCGCCGAACCCATACTCTCGGTGATGGGCCAGAAGATCTTTTATGCTGGAGCTCAAGGAAGCGGCATCGGGGTCAAGATCTGCAACAATATGTGCCTCGGTGTTTCTATGGTCGCAGCGGCCGAGACTCTGATGCTTGCCAAGCGGCTCGGACTAGATGTGAAGCGCACCCACGAAATTATCAGCAATGCATCGGGCCAGAACTGGGCGCTCAGCAACTACTGCCCGTTGCCGGGGCTGGTCGAGGGTGTGCCCTCGAATAACGGATACAGGCCCGGGTTCACCGCAGAGAAGATGAGAAAGGATCTGCGCCTGGCAATGGACGCCGTTGACTCCGTCGATGCCTGTGCACCCATGGGTGCGGAAGCGCTGTCGATCTTCTCCCTGTTCTGCGCCAATGGCGACGCGGCTACTGATTATTCAGGCATCTCCAAGCTCGTTGGTGGTGATGCCTGGGACTATCCGTTCGAGCCCCAGGATAAATAGGTGGCCTTGTCGATTCTCAGGCGGTCGAGAGTATAGGAAAATACCCGGCTTTTTTTCGAAATCGAGCATCGATCGGTGCAGTTCGGAGGCACTTAATCAGCGGTGGTTGCGTTCCCCCGCGATAGAAAACCCTGAAATCGACCCGGTGGTGGATGTTTTCGCTGGTGAAAGGTGAACCGGAAGGACGATGGGCACGAGGGGGTTCGTGCCAATGTCCGGCAAGGCGTAGTGTCCGTACGT
>CAYFXM010000157.1:0-1090 GCA_964346965.1 uncultured Actibacterium sp.
CACCTGCCAGTCGTTCGGGGCAAAGCCCGAGTCGACCGCGGCGCGCGACGCACCAACGGCGGCACCCAGCTTGTCGGCCAGTTTCTCGATCAGGGCGAAGTCCTCTTCGGAGCCAACGCCACGGCCACCCGAGACGACAACGCCAGCCGAGGTCAGCTCGGGGCGGTCGCTTTCGGCAACCTTGTCTTCAACCCAGGAGGACAGGCCTTCCGAGGCTGGAACAGCCACGGTTTCAGTCGCTGCCGAACCACCGTCGCCAGCAGCGTCGAAGGTCGAGGTGCGGAAGGTGATGACCTTGGTCGCGTCGCCCGACTTTACAGTCTGGATCGCGTTACCGGCGTAGACCGGGCGCTCGAATGTATCGGCGTCGACAACCGCAGTTACGTCCGAGATCACCATGACATCCAGCAGCGCTGCAACGCGTGGCATGACGTTCTTGGCGTCGGTTGTCGCTGGCGCAACGATATGGGTGTAGTCACCCGCGATCGAAGCAATCAGCGCTGCGGCCGGTTCGGCCAGACGATGGCTCAGCGAGTCATCTTCTGCGACCAGAACTTTCGATACACCATCGATCTTGGCTGCTTCAGCTGCAGCGTCAGCGGCAGAGGCTCCAGCACAGAGCGCGGTAACTTCGCCCAAAGCTTTCGCGGCAGTGACGGCCTTGGCGGTGGCGTCCAGCGCCAGTTCGCCATTTGTGACTTCAGCAAGAAGAAGAACAGACATTATACGGCCCCCGCTTCTTTGAGTTTCGCAACCAGCTCGTCTACCGAGCCAACGATTTCACCGGCTTCACGCGCCGCAGGTTCTGCGGTGCTGACAACGGTCAGGCGCGGCGTGACGTCGACGCCCAGATCGGCGGCGGTTTTCTCGTCCAGCGGCTTCTTCTTCGCCTTCATGATGTTCGGCAGCGATGCATAGCGCGGCTCGTTCAGACGCAGGTCGGTGGTGACGATGGCAGGCAGCTTCACCGAGATGGTCTGCAAGCCGCCGTCGACCTCACGGGTGACGATGGCGTTGTCGCCCTCGACCTTAACTTCCGACGCGAAAGTGGCCTGCGACCAACCCAGAAGCGCTGCCAGCATCTGGCCGA
>CAYFXM010000157.1:1100-6468 GCA_964346965.1 uncultured Actibacterium sp.
GCCTGTTTGCCGGCCAGAACGATTTGCGGCTGTTCCTCATCGACGACAGCTTTCAGGATCTTGGCAACGGCCAGCGGCTCAATATCGGTGTGTACGTCATCGGCGGCGACAACCAGGATCGCGCGGTCAGCGCCCATCGCCAGTGCTGTGCGCAGGGTTTCTTGGGCTTGCTTGACACCGATCGAAACGGCCACAACCTCGGTCGCGACGCCAGCCTCTTTCAGGCGAATGGCTTCTTCGACAGCGATTTCGTCGAACGGGTTCATCGACATTTTCACGTTGGCGAGATCGACTCCGGAACCGTCGGCCTTAACCTTGGCCTTGACGTTATAGTCAATCACGCGCTTGACAGGTACGAGCACCTTCATCTGCGCTTTTCTCCTCGTTTTCGGAGCCGCGGACGGCTCCCAATGATTTCGCTCTCGCAGCGTAGATAGCTTCTTGCGCCAGCGGGAAACAGTGCAAAATCGTCACGTGGGTGGTTGTGACGTAATGTTTTGGGCATTTTGGGGATAAACTTTGCAAGAATATTTCGGCTTTGACGCAATTTGTTAGGATTGCTTTGAAGTATTCTGTCAGTCGACGGCTAGAGAATCATGCCCGATCGCGGCTCACGTGAAGCGCGAACTTGCGCATTTCATCATTGAATCGTCGCGGTCTATGACCCGCGAGATTCTCGGATCGTCAATTCAACGTCCGAAGCGCGTCTGCACAGTTGATCGTTGACCTCATCGTCCAGCGCAATGCGAGTCATCCTCTCTTGCAGATCTTCAGACAGGTACCAGTTCCAAATATGCTGAGCCGGGAGCTCGTTGGCCTCCCAGAACGCGGTTCGCCAGATCGAACGGTGGTTATAGATAGATACCCAGTCCCGCCATAGCGTGTTGACCAAGGCAGCGTCGGACCAACCCATCAGGTGGTCGGTCAAGGGCGGAGTCTCAAACCCCGCCAAAGCGAACATGCAGAGGACGTCGTCCAGCATCACGCGGTCGTCGCAGTTGGGCAAGTTGTCGATATAAGCCCATTGAAACCGTTCGAGCACATGGTTCTGGTTGTCGTTCCAACGGGTGCTATCCCCCGCTGCAAGCCGTTGTAGCACCACCTCGTCGCCGACGCTTGCGGGTTCCGCGCCTTGTGCCAGCATCTCCAGCACTCTCGGCATCACCCAATTGGCGATTGGTTTGTGGACAACCCGCCCATTCTCTCCGGCGACGGCAGCAAAGTACCAGTCACGGATATAGGCTTCGGTCAACTCGCGTGGTGAATGGTTCAGGAAGTCCGTTTCGATCTCGGGGTACATGCAGCAGAACTGACAGACCCCAAGGTCCGGCGGAGGAGGGCAGGCGAAGACGTGATAGGCCTCCTCGACGATCTGCCCCAGCTTGGGGCTTAGCGGTTCGCGCCTGGAACCCAAAGCACGTCGTCCTTTCCGTTGTTATTGGCCACCCGGGCCGCAACGAAGAACCAGTCAGACAGCCGATTGAGGTATTTGACCGCAGCCGGATTGATTGCTTCGACCGAGGCCAACTCCACGGCAAGCCGTTCGGCACGTCGGGACACTGTTCGGCACTGATGCAGGTGAGCGGCCAAGGCGGAACCGCCCGGCAGGATGAAACTGCGGAGAGGCTCCAGCGCGGCGTTCATTGTGTCGATCTCGGCTTCCAGTCGATCCACTTGGGTATCGGTCACACGGAGCGGCGGAAATTCGGCGTCCGTATCTTTCTCCATGTCAGGGCGGCACAAGTCCGCACCCAGATCAAACAGGTCATTCTGAATGGCGGAGAGGCGGGTATCGATCTCTCCCTCGGCATGCAGGCGGGCTAGGCCAAGGGTGGCGTTGACCTCGTCGACGGTGCCATAGGCGTTTACGCGTGGGTCGTATTTCGCCACTCGGGTGCCGTTACCAAGCGCGGTATCGCCCTTGTCGCCTGTACGGGTGTAAATCTTGTTCAGAACGACCATGCCCTAGCCTCCGCGCGCCACAAACACCCAGATCACGATCAGCGCTACGGCGATGGCCTGCGCGATGATGCGATAACGCATGATGCGGTTGGCGTGTTTCTTGTTGAACTCACCGCCTTTGGCAAAACCGCCGATCCCGATCATCAGGATGACGAGTACAGTAAGCGACGCAACCGCCGCGACGATGAAGAGTGGGTCATTGGCCATGAGGCGCTCCTTCAGGTTTACCCATCATCTAGGGGGCCAGTTTATAAAAGGCGATGTCCGATTTGTCGCGCCTAGCCTTTGGCAATGATCCAGTCCAGTGACCGCGTGGGCAACAAACGGCGGAAGATATTCATAGCATAGGTCGGCTTGGTGACGAAATAGCGAGGGGCTGGGTTGGGGGACTCTAGCGCTTGCAGGATGCGACGGGTGACTGCCGAGGCAGGCAGTTCGAATGCATCCGGACCACGTTTCTCGTAGAGGCGCTTCATCAGGCCGGTCTTGTATTGATCGCGGCGGGGTGAGGCCTCCACGTCGATCCATTTCTCGAAATGTGGGATTGCGTTCTGCCGGATTTTCGATGTGATGGGGCCTGGCTCGATCAGGATCACCTTGATGGGCGTGTCGCGCATCTCCAAACGCAGAACATCCGTCAGCCCCTCTAGCGCGTATTTGGTCGACACGTAGGCACCGCGCCATTTCATAGGCACCAGCCCCAGAACAGACGAGCAGTTCACAATTCGCCCATGTCCTTGTGCGCGCATGACCGGAATCACCTGCCGGGTGAGTTCGTGATAGCCAAAGAGATTAGATTCATAGATGGCACGAAGGGCATCCGTCGGCAGGTCTTCCAGTGCACCGGGAATGCCGTAGGCCCCATTGTTGTAGAGCGCCTCCAGTGTACCGCCGGTCCGATCCAAAGCTTCTGCCACGGCAGCGGTGATGGTCTCTGGGTCTTCATAGTCTAGAACGAAACTTTCCAGCCCTTCATCACGTAAACGGACACAGTCATCTTCTTTGCGACAGGTGGCGAACACCCGCCAGCCCGCCTCGGTCAATCCATGTGCGACGTCATAGCCGATGCCGGAGGAACAACCGGTAATCAGAATGGATTTCATGACCTTGCCTCTTGCCTGTTCGCGCGCAAGCTAGGGCATGGTCGCAAGCGGCTCAACCTGTTTGGAAAGTTAGGCGGCCGGGACGCTGCAATTTCATCCCGGCCAAATGCGGTTCCACTCACGCTTGGGGCAATGCGAAATTACACAAGGCCGAACAGCAACTCCCGCACGGATTACTTTACGTCAGGATATGGGGTTGCGCAAAGGGGGAAAATGTCGCGGATTTCCCCTCGATGGGTTTTGTCGAGTTGCCTGTAAAGCCCGCTTGCCCAGCCTTGGGGGCTTGGATACACAAGATGCATGAGCGATCTCATCGACAACCCCAATATCGAGCCCTTAAATCCCGCTGAACCGCTGCGCCGCGCGATTGGCGAGCGATACCTCACATATGCGTTAAGTACCATCATGGACAGGGCTTTGCCTGATGCGCGGGATGGTTTGAAGCCGGTCCACCGCCGGATTCTGTATGCGATGCGCGAATTGCGACTCACTTCGTCCGGGGGATTTCGGAAGTCGGCAAAGATTTCCGGCGATGTGATGGGCAATTACCACCCACATGGTGATGCCGCGATTTACGACGCGATGGCGCGTCTGGCGCAGGACTTTGCTGTACGCTATCCGCTCGTGGACGGGCAGGGGAATTTCGGCAATATCGACGGCGATAACCCGGCCGCCAGCCGATACACCGAAGCGCGTTTGACAGCTGCCGCCGAAGCCCTGATGGAGGGGCTGAACGAGAACGCCGTCGACTTCCGCGACAACTATGATGGCACCTTGACCGAGCCGGTCGTATTGCCTGCGGCTTTTCCGAACCTGCTTGCCAATGGCTCCAGTGGGATCGCGGTGGGCATGGCAACGAATATCGCCCCACATAATATCGAAGAGCTGATCAATGGTTGCCTGCACCTGATCAAAGCTCCGAATGCTCGTGACGAGACCCTGATCGACCACATTCCCGGACCGGATTTTCCAACCGGCGGCGTGATCGTCGAGCCGAAAGAGAACATTCTCGAGGCCTATCGCACCGGGCGCGGATCCTTCCGACTGCGCGCGAAGTGGGAGGTCGAAGAACTGCCTCGTGGCCAGTGGCAAATCGTGGTTACCGAGATCCCGTATCAGGTTCAAAAGTCAAAGCTGATCGAGAAAGTCGCCGAACTGATCCAATCGAAGAAGATTCCGATCCTCGGCGATATTCGCGACGAATCCGCGGATGACATCCGGTTGGTTCTGGAGCCCAAGTCGAAGAACGTGCAGCCCGATGTGCTGATGAACACGCTTTTCCGTCAGTCCGATCTGGAAACCCGGTTCAGCTTGAATATGAATGTGCTGATCGACGGGCGCACACCCAAGGTCAGCAGCCTGAAAGAAGTGCTTCGTGCCTTCCTCGATCACCGCCGGGAGGTGCTTCAACGCCGCAGCCAGCATCGTCTGGACAAGATCGACCACCGGCTGGAGGTGTTGGAAGGCTTCATCACTGCCTTCCTGAACCTCGACCGCGTGATTGATATCATACGCTATGACGAGGAGCCCAAGGCTGCGCTGATGCGCGAAGATTGGGCCAAGGCCCATCCCCGTGCGACCTCCGAGGCTGACTACGTTTCGCCAATTGGCAGCGACGAGGACGGGCTGACCGAGGTGCAGGCCGAGGCGATCCTGAACATGCGCCTGCGCTCCTTGCGGAAACTGGAAGAGATCGAGCTGCGGCAGGAATACGACAATCTGCTGATTGAACGTGCCGATCTGGAAGACCTGTTGGCCAGCGAGGAGCTTCAGTGGGCCCGTATTGCCGAACAACTGCGCGAAACGCGTAAGCAATTCGGCAAGTCGACTGAGGGCGGCGCCCGTCGCACGGAATTCGCCGAAGCGACCGAGATTGAAGATGTTCCGCTCGAAGCCATGATCGAGCGCGAGCCGATCACGGTTGTCTGCTCGAAGATGGGCTGGATTCGCGCGATGAAAGGGCACATCCCTTTGGATCAAGAACTGAAGTTCAAGGATGGCGACGAGGGGCGGTTCATCTTCCATGCCGAGACAACCGACCGGTTGTTGATGTTTGGCGCCAACGGGCGATTCTATACTCTGTCGGCCTCGCAACTTCCCGGTGGGCGCGGAATGGGCGAACCCGTGCGTCTGATGGTCGACCTTCCCAACGAATCCGAGATCGTCACCATCTTCCCTTACAGGGCAGGGGCCAAACTTCTGGTGGCCTCGACTGCAGGCGACGGTTTTGTCGTCGCGACAGACGAGATTCTCGCCCAGACCCGCACAGGCAAGCAGGTACTGAACACCCGTGGCGATGTCCG
>CAYFXM010000158.1:0-6433 GCA_964346965.1 uncultured Actibacterium sp.
ACAGTCGGCTTTGATGAAGGACGCAATGCGCGCGGCAAGATCGGATTCGTCCTGATCCCGAACGAGCAAACCATTGAAGACGATATGATCAGGCACATGCCGCCAGGGGTGGGCGCCTACTTCTGCCGCGCCACAATGCCCCGTGAAATCTCAACCGAAAGCCTTGCTCAGCTACGCGGCTCTCTGGCAGATACCGCGGCAAGAATCTTGCCGGATGACAAACTGGATGTGATCGTGTTCGCCTGCACGTCAGGGACGGTCGCCGTGGGCGAGGAAATAGCCTGCGCCGAGCTGCAAAAAGGCGCGCCCGGAGCCAGGGCGACGACATTGGCGGGTGCAGTGCGCAAAGCCCTGAAAGCAATCGGCGCCGAAAGAATCGTGCTGGGATCGCCGTACATCCCGGAATTGAACGACAATGTCGTGCGCTATCTCGAATCGGCGGGGTTTTCGGTTATTGCTGCGCATGGTATGGGATTGAGGTATGACACCGATATGATCCGGGTGTCTCCTGACTATCTTGTTGATTACGCGCAAGCCATTGATGACCCGCGGGCAGACGCGGTTCTACTCAGTTGCGGCGCATTACGAAGCATCGATGTGATCGACAGGATCGAACAGAAACTTGGCAAGCCTGCGATATGTTCCAATCAGGCGATGCTTTGGGACAGCCTTCGTATGGCGGGCGTAAGGGACAGGCTTTCGGGTCTCGGCCTGTTATTGAGAAATCATTGAGCCTAAACCCGGAAAATGCGACTGCGACACCGGTATTCAGCGCGCTGCGCGAAAGCATCTGCACGCTGGAAAAGCCATTTGGCACCGTATTGCGTGAGGTCGAACTGGCCGAGGAGTTTGGCGTCAGTCGCACGCCCATCCGACAAGCATTGCATCAACTTGCGGCTATCGGCCTTGTAGAAACACGCAATGGTGTCGGGACGATTGTCACCGCTGGCGATCCTGAAACAGTTGAAGATATCTACAGTCTGCGCATTCAGCTGACCGCTCTGATCGGAAAACTCGCTACGAAAGAATGCCCTGCGTCAGCGGCTGAAAACATGCGCGCTCTGCAGGCTGAGGTTCTTGAGCTTGAACCGAAATTGTCGCCGCGAGATTTTTGGGCGTTGAATGGAAAGCTGCACAAAATTGTCACCGGGATCATCGAAAACCGGGAATTGCGTACACTCCACCATCTCTATTACTTCAAGGTCGCCCCTTTCTGGTTTCGGCTTTTTCTGAATAATCCCGAACAGGAATTTGCCCGTTTCGTCAGAGCAGTTCAGGAAACGGCCTTCTGGATGGAACAGGGTAGCATGCTGGCTGTTGCGAACATACAGCAAAACCATATCGCCATGGCGGCCAACTTGTTGCGAAGCAATCAGAGTGAGGTCGAACGGGTGAGCAGGCCGATGGTTTTTCGTCCCTCCGGGCAATGACAATTTGAGTGGATATGTCGCTTTTGAAGAGCGCTTTTATTAGAGGAGAAAGATACGGACTTTCCAATTCAAGAGTATCAGCAGCGATTGGCAAGGCTGCAAGAAGGCATGGAAGCCGCAGACCTGCCGGCCCTATTGATCCACCAGCCGCAGAACATTCGCTATATCAGCGGGTTCTTCATGATGGGCTATTTTTTCTATCATGCTCTGCTGATCCCGGCCAAAGGCGACCCGGTTCTGATCGTGCGTGATATGGAGGCGCCGGCGGCTAACGTTTCGTCCTGGGTCAAGACGATGGCTGTGTGGAGCGACAATAAAGACCCGATGCTGGTGGGGTCGAAGGCTGTGCGTGAGGCGTTGAGCCTGGCGGGTATCCCGAACGGACGTGTCGGTGTCGACTACCAGTCATGGTTCCTCACCCCTGAACGGCTGACGTACTTGACCGATGCTCTGCCGGATTTCGAGTTCGTCCCGGAACCGCAACTGATCGAAACTCTGCGCATCATCAAATCACCCCTGGAAATAGAACAGCATCGGCAGGCCGCACGCGTGGTCGAAGCGGGTGTTCAAGCTGGCATTGACGCCGTTCATACCGGCGTTCGGGAAAATCAGATCGCGGGGGCGTTCAATAATGCCATCCTGTGCGCTGGCGGTGAATTGGTGCCCGAACAGGTTATGACGTCAGGCGAGCGCACGTCGGAAATCCACGGCGGAGCGACGGCCCGCGTCATCCAGCCCGGCGACAATGTCTATTTCGAGCTGACAGGGAACGTAAACTGGTACGTCAGCCGACTGATGCGAACCGCAGTCAACGGCAAGGCCACCGATGAAAAGAAGCGGGTTGCCGAAACGATCATCCGCATTCAGGACCAAGGCATCGCCATGATGCAACCCGGGGTGTGCGCGGGCGACGTCGATGCCTATATGCGCAAGGCGTTGCTCGATAGCGGTATACGCACGGAATACACCAACCGGACATCTTACGGTATCGGGCTGACCTTCTTCCCGTCGGTTGGCGAATACAATCGGGACATGGTCCCGGATGTCGATTGGGTGTTCGAGCCCGGAATGGTGCAACACGCCTTGATGATGGGCCAGGGGATGGGGTTCAGCGAAACGGTTTTGATTACTGAGAACGGGCCTGAACTTGTTACCCAATTTGAGCGAAATCTCATCGAAACCTCATAGGCAGGAGCATAGACACATGCGCAAACCTCTGATCGGTATCACTCCCGATTACGACACAAATGGTCCGGACCCAATGTACAAATGTCACCGTGCCTATTGCGACGCCATTACCCGTGCAGGCGGAATCCCAATCCTTTTACCGTATCTCGATGATGGGGACGCGGGCGACCTCCTGTATTCGCTTTCGGGCTTTGTTCTGACCGGAGGCATCGACTTTGCACCGGAACTCTATGGCGGCGAACATAGCTCGCGGCTCGAATTGATAGACCCGGATAGAGACCGTTTCGAGATCGCCACGATCAACTATGCACGCGCCAATGACATCCCGCATTTGGGCATTTGTCGGGGTATGCAGCTTATGAACGTGCTGTCCGGGGGTGATATTTTCCAGCACACTCTGGATTCCTTACCCGACGCACTGGAGCACCGCCCCCCGGGTTTATGTTTTCACAAAAAGGTGCATGACATCATCGTTGAGCCGGATTCGAAACTCGGAGGAATATACAATGGCCGTCACAGGTTTGCCGTCAACAGTGTGCACCATCAGGCAGTCAACAGGATCGGCGCTGGCCTGAAGGTGACGGCACGCGCGGAGGACGGCGTGGTCGAGGCGCTCGAAGACCCCTCCGCGTCCTTTGCGATCGGCGTCGAATGGCACCCCGAGCATATGCTGGACACTGACCGATCGTCCCTGGAATTGTTCCAGGCGTTTGTTCAGGCCTGCGCGCAATCGGATCAGCGCAAGACTGCCGCAGCCGAGTAAGAAGACGGAAGAGGCGCAGACGTCATGAAAATCAAGTCGGTCAAAGTTACTCCAGTCAGGGTTCCAGCGACCCGCATCGGAATCATGTCACGCGACAAGCGAACGCACGCCGCCCGAACCATCGTCGAGGTCGAAACCGATTGTGGGTTCACAGGAGTGGGTGAAACGCGCGGTGAATGGTCAGCCGCTATCATCGAAGAAAAGTTTGTGCCGCACTTGATAGGCCTGGATCCGTCGGACATGGTGGCTGCAAGAGACCGCTGTCTGGATTTTAATTCTGACGATGGCTTTCCCGAGCAGTTGCTCGAAACAAACGCGTTCGCGGCCATTGATCTTGCGCTCTGGGATATCGCCGGAAAGGAGGCCGGCAAACCTGTCTTCGAACTGCTGGGCGGCCTTGCACGAGAAGAGGCAGCCTTTGTCGCTTATGCCTATACGGTCGATCCTGACGATGGCCATAGCGAAGCTGAAATACCCGATGTTATGGCCAAAGTAGCAACCGACGCCGTGGCCAGATCAGGCGCCAGGTTATTTGAATTCAAGGTAGGCCGCTATTCAATTGATTGCGAGATAGCCACAATTCATAGGGTCCGACAAGCCTTGGGCGCTGACATAGATTTGGCGATCGATGCGAACAAAGGCTACTCGCTGCAACAGGCCGGTTCTCTGTTGACCGGTATTGGCGACTGCCGGATCTCGAACTTCGAGGAGCCAGTTCGGGAACTGGTGGATATGGAAGCTTTGCGCGCGCAGTTCGAAGTGCCGGTTTCAAGCCATTGCATCAACCTGGACGCCTTGCGGCATTACCCGCGCATCGATGGGGTGGTCAGCGACCTCCATCTCCATGGGGGGATATCCTCGACGCTACAGTTCATCGATATGGTAAACGGTATCGGCAAGGCTTTTTGGTTGCGCTCGACCTGGGAGCTTGGTATTTCGTGGGCGGCCATGTGCCAGCTCGCCCTTGCGGTTCCCACCATGCAGCGGCCGTCCCAGACCTTGATCGACTGGGTAGCGGACGATCTGTTGAACAACAGTGAATGGCAGATTGTACATGGCGTCGTTCATCCGGTTGACAAACCTGGACTGGGGGTTGAACTAAACCGCGCTGCGTTGGAGCAGTACGCCACCGGGTCCTAGCACAACTGGTTAGACAACCCCGCCCTTGTTTGCTGCTGCGCAAAGAAGATGCTGAACCCAAAGGGTTCCGGACGGTACCACTGACTAGCCGCGAGATACTGGCACAGGGGGGTGCCTTATTCGCACGTTGCACACCTTCCGACACACAGGTAAGCACACCATCCCTGAGACCGACAGAGCTTAATCTGCCACCACCCGCACACTTGTCCCTCATCCATACAGATATGGGGGGTAATTTGGGGAATCGAGGGACAGTATACCTATTACTTCACTGTTGGTTTCCGACCTGGCCGATTAAGTGATAAATCGATACCTGCTATCGCTTCCAGTTTGCCGATAAATTCCGGAGTACCCAAAGGCCTACCGGTTCGCGTGTGTTGCTTTATCTGATCGATATGAGAACGGCTGTCAGTGACTGAAAGATAATTCCCCCAATCATCTATGCGATCCAGCATTGGCTTCACACGCACCAGGCCATCGTCTTCGCCCTTGATATGAGCCCGAGCGCTTGACCATTCCCATTCTTCTGGATAATTGCAAAGCCCGGCGACAACCGGGTTCCTTTCCACGTAGCGGACCGTGGATAATAAATAGTCTTCATCCATCGTAAAAGAGTGAAAACGTTCTTGCCACAAATGACCGCGCCACCCCTCTCTAAAATTGACATAGCGAGTATAACGTCGATGTGCTTCTCCGAGTGTCGCACGTAAACCATCTTCTTCAACTGGCATCATTACCAAATGAACATGGTTAGGCATCAGGCAATAGGCCCAAATTTCAGTTCCTGACTTTTGGGAAAACTCAGACATGAGTTCGATGTAATAGCGATAATCTTCGTCGTGGAAAAAGGTCTTCTGTCGACGATTACCACGCTGTGTTACATGATGGGGATAATTGGGTATCACGACTCGCGCCATCCTGGGCATTTCTAGTCTCCTTGCTTGTACTCACACAGTATAACGAGTTGCTCTTAAGAAGCTGCACCGGGCTGTCACGGCGATCATCGAAAACCGGGAATTGCAGACGCTCCACCATCTCTACTATTTCAAGGTTGCGCCTTTCTGGTTTCAGCTTTTTCTGAACAATCCCGAACAGGAATTTGCCTATCTCGTCAGAGAAATCGAGGAAACGGCCTTCTGGATGGAACAGGGTAGCATGCTGGCTGTTGCGAACATGCAGCAAAACCATATAGCCATGGCTGCCAGCAGGCTGAAGCTCAGGCCATGAGACGTATATAAAGAGTGAATCCAACTACTCCGGCAACCTGGCGAATACTGGAGGTACCCGGCGAAGTGATCGCGCTGCAGGCCGCGCTGAACGGCTGGTACAGCCCCGAACAGGTGGGTTATGATTCCTGTACACAAGTGCCTGAGTATCAATTTTTTCAGGGTGAGATCAAACCTCCAAAAGGCCGCGCCTTTGGTCGGTGCCTGGTGCAGGCGGTATAGAAAAATACGGAGCCAAGCCAGTGAATTTGTTCTGTCCAAAATGCGGAGCCGATTTGAAAATGCCTTCCAGCACAACGCCTTCCGTTTGTGAGAGCTGCAACGCCCGAATTTGCGTTGATTCTGCAAAATCAATTAAACACAGCGTCATTGGCGGCATCGGAGTTTTATTCTTGTTCGTCACTTTTGCTTTATTGTTTGATATCAACCAAAGCTCTTCGCTGCTAGTGAAAACAGGATTCGTATCGGTATTTCTGATCGTGATATTTGTGCTCTACAACATATACCGCAAAAACTGGTTAGTGATTAAGGAATAATGGCAAAACCGGGAAAACCGGAACAGAATTATTTAATCTCTGCTTGAGACGAATAATGATTGCCTTCGAGGACTGTTGTCACAGCCCGGGATCAAAAAGATAAGGTGCCCGTCCACTAACACAGGATCGACCAAATAAAAGAGGACAGAC
>CAYFXM010000159.1:0-6406 GCA_964346965.1 uncultured Actibacterium sp.
GGCGGCGAGCAGCAGATGGTGGCCATTGGTCGCGCGCTGATGTCGCGCCCCGAGACGATCCTGCTGGACGAGCCCTCGATGGGCCTTGCACCGCAACTGGTGGAAGAGATCTTCAGCATCGTCAAAAGCCTGAACGAGAAGGAAGGTGTGAGCTTCCTTCTGGCTGAACAGAACACCAACGTCGCGCTGCGCTTTGCCCATTACGGATATATTCTGGAATCGGGCCGCGTCGTGATGGACGGCCCCGCAGCCGAGCTGCGCGAGAACCCGGATGTGAAAGAGTTCTATCTGGGCATGGCCGAAGAAGGACGAAAGTCCTTCCGCGATGTCCGCTCTTACCGCCGCCGCAAGCGTTGGCTGAGCTAAGAGTTACCCATGCGTCAGTTCTTCTCGCATCTCCTCGATCAGGTCGAGTGCCTCTTCGCGCGTGTTCCTGATGTTGGGGCGGAAATGCTGGCTTTCGGCCCGCATGCGGATTTCCTCTTCGGTTTCCGAGCCAGCCGCGAAACGGGCGCTTCCAAGAGATCCGGCCTTGTTCAGGTGCTTGCCCCGGTGGGCGTAACGCACCCAGGCCCCGGGCATGATTTTGCAATGGTTCAGATTCACAAGAAAAAACCAGCGCCGGTCAGAGGCTATGATCTTCTCTTCGAGGTAATCGAAGACCGTATCGGCGTCGGCGGAATTCTCCAACGTGAGGTCAGAAAGATCCGCCTCCATGATCGTCGCGCTGTCGTCGAACGTGATGCGGCGGGCTACCTCTTCGCGCGTGATCGTGGCGGCTTCGGCCTTGGGTTTGCGCTTTGGTGCCGGCAATTTGCGGATGCGGTCGATCGCCTCTTCGCGGGTGGCGAAAAGGTTTGGGTCAAAAGCATCGGTCTGGGCCGCGCGCTTAATCTGCTTTCGGGTCGCGTCGGATGCGTCAAAGCGCACGGAACCCGCCGAGTGGGCAAGGTTCAGGGCGCGACCACGGCGGGAATAGACGAACCAGGCCGCCGGTTCGATCAGCGTGCCGTTCAAGTTAACAAGAAAGAACCACTTCTCCTCTCCGGTCGCGCGGATCCGCCGCTCGATCTGGTCGTAGAAGAGGTTGACCGACAAGGTGTCGTTGAATTGGAAGTTGGAAAAATCCGCCTCCATCGCGTGGAGATCGTTATGAAAGGTGATGCGTTTGTCGATCTGCTCAAGAAGTGCCTTCTCTTCTTCAGTAACGTCCGCCTCGGTCATCCTCTGCCTCCCTGCCGATTTGCGTTTATTGACGCGCGTTCTGAGGTGAGGCTCGCACATTTTTCGCGGTTTCGCAAAACCCTTACGCGGCCTGAGCCGCTTGCCGTCTTCAGAAAAAGGACATTCGCATGAGCGCCCATTTCGACAGCCTGGAAACCCGGTCCTCTGACGCACGTGCAGCCGCCCAATTGGAAGGCATAAACGGGCAACTCGCGAAATACGGTCAGGAGCCGCTTGAGGATATCTCTGCTCTGACCAGCTTACCGGTTTTGCGCAAAGCCGACCTTGTCGCCCGGCAGCAGGCTAACCCGCCGTTCGGTGAAATTCCGGTTGGAAATATTGCTCATGTGTTCCAGTCGCCGGGACCGATTTACGAGCCGGGCGGGACCAGCCACGATTGGTGGCGTCTTGGGCGTTTCCTGCATGCGGTGGGGATTGGCGCTGACGATACGGTGCAGAATTGTTTTGGCTATCACCTGACCCCTGCGGGCATGATCTTTGAAAACGGAGCGCAGGCCGTGGGCGCGCGCACCGTGCCTGCTGGTACCGGGCAGACAGAGCTTCAGGCCCGGGCCGCGGCCGATATCGGCGTGACCGCCTATGCCGGAACGCCGGACTACCTGAAGGTGATCCTCGACAAGGGCGACGAGATGGGACTGGACCTGTCGCGTATCTCGAAGGCTGTTGTAAGCGGGGGGGCGCTGTTCCCCAGCCTGCGTCAGGAATATGCCGAGCGCGGAATCTCTTGCCTGCAATGCTATGCCACCGCCGATCTGGGGAATATCGCTTATGAGTCCCCGGCGATGGAGGGGATGATCGTGGACGAGGGCGTGATCGTCGAGATCGTCACTCCAGGTACCGGCGATCCGGTTGCCGAGGGTGAAGTGGGCGAGGTCGTTGTCACAACCCTGAATCCTGATTACCCGCTAATCCGCTTTGCCACAGGCGATATGTCGGCGGTTCTGTCCGGCCAGAGCCCGTGTGGCCGCACCAACACCCGGATCAAGGGCTGGATGGGTCGCGCGGACCAAACCACCAAGATCAAGGGCATGTTCGTACGCCCGGAACAGGTCGCCGCACTGGTTTCCAAACACGACGCGATTGACCGGGCGCGAGTCGTTGCAAGCCGCGCCGGTGAGCAAGACACCATGACCGTACGGATCGAGACCGCCTCAGCCGATTCAACACAATTTGAAGCCTCGGTCGTTGAGGTATTGAAATTGCGGGGTAAGATTGAACTGGTGCCGCCGGGTGGGCTGCCCCGCGACGGATTGGTGATCGAGGATCAGCGCACCTACGATTGAGGTTGGGAGACTGCGGTACCACATGAGCTCCCATTCGCTCCGGAGGAGTTCCTATGCGTGGGATTTTAGCAAGTACCGCCCTCACCCTAATCTTGTCTAGTCCGGCCTCGGCCGCTGACCTGGCCCTGATCGTCGGTAACGACGGCTATGAACGGTTGCCACGCAACCCTGCCGGTGACGAAGTCCTGGACGCGAGCCAAGCGCTGGAACGGGCCGGGGTTCTCGTGATCTCGGAGCGAAACGCGGGCGCAGAGGAACTTGACGACCTGTTTGGACGTCTGGTGGCCGAAGCCGCAAAGGACGCCTCCAATCGTCTTGCAGTGATCCTTTCCGGGCAATTTGCCGAGACCGCTTCTGACACCTATTTCCTTCCTGTCGATGCCGGGGAGGACCTCGATGTCAACTCGGTTCGCGACAGTGGTCTGGCGCTGTCGTCCGTGATGGCCCTTCTGGCCGAAGCGCCGGGCGATGCCCTGTTGGTATTGGGTGAAGAGCGCGACAGTGGCGAGCTTGGAGCGTTCCTGACCTATGGAGTGACATTGCCAGTCGTACCGCAGGGAGTGACCGTCCTTCGGGGCGACGCCTCCGATGTCGGTGACTTCGTGTCCGAGGCTCTGGCTAACCGCAGTACCCCGACTGTAGAGAGCGCCGAACGCGACTATGGATTGATTGCGACCGGTTACCTGCCCGCCGGAAAAACGCATTTCTCCGAGTTGGATGCCATTCGCCCGCCTGCAGTGATTGTTGCGCCAGAGCCGGTGCCGGCGATTAGCGAGGCCGACCTGTGGTCGACCGCGCGTCAGGCCGATACGACCGCAGCCTACCAGGCCTATCTCGACGCCTTTCCAGATGGTCCAAATGCGCAGACGGCCCGCGCGATGATTAACGAGATCGAGACCGAACCGTTTCGTGCTGAACGATTGGCAGAAGAGGCTTTGGGTCTTAGCCGTGACGCCAGACGGGCAATCCAGCGAAACCTGACGCTGTTGGAGTTCGATCCTCGGGGTATCGACGGAATCTTTGGCCGGGGATCGCGTAGCGCCATTGCCGCCTGGCAGCGCCAGAACAACTTCCCGGCGACGAGTTTCCTGACAGGCAACCAGATCGCCCTTCTGGAATCGCAGGCCGACCGCCGGGCTGCCGAGCTGGAGGAGGAAGCGCGGTTAAGGCAGGAACAACAGGAACGCGAGGACCGCGCCTATTGGCGGCAGACCGGCGCTCTTGGCGATGCGCCGGGGCTGCGGGCCTATTTGAAACGCTATCCGGACGGTGTCTTTGCCGAGCTGGCACAGGAACGCCTGCGGGTATTGGAGGAAGCCGCGCAGGCCGAGGCGGCAGAGCGAGAACGGATTGCCTGGGAGCAGGCCTCTGATCTGGATACGGTCGAAGGGTATGAAGCCTTTATCCGGGATTTCCCAAACGGCGCGCTGGCTGAGGAGGCTAGGGCTCGGATCGATGTGATGACGCGCAGTCAGGAGGAGATCGAGGCCGAGGAACGCGCGAAACGCATCGAGGACAACCTTGGTCTGAACCGCAGCACCCGCCGCGTGGTTGAAGACAGGTTGGCCAAGCTGGGCCTGAAGCCCGGCAGGATTGACGGCGAATTCGACGATGACACCCGCCGCGCTATTCGGCGCTATCAGGATGCCCGGGGGTTGTCTGTCACAGGTTATCTGAATCAGAACACCGTGGTTCGACTCATGGCAGATTCACTGTTTAGGTAGGGTAGCGCCGACCGTCCCAAGCGCTGATGAGCTCTGTCTCACGTCGGATTGGACTCGGGCTGGTCGCCAACGATCAGCCACTCTCCGACATTATCGCGGGTAATATATCCCAGGAACCGCCCGGCTTTGTTCCGGACGATGACCGCAGGTATGTCGGATCGACTGAGCGAATCCAATGCCGCTTCCAGTGAGTGGGTTTGTTGCACTTCGGGCAGGTGTCCGACCATCGCCCTGATAACAGACCAGTCGTGTCCGTATTGTTGTGTACCGGTCATGATGGCTTCGCGCGTGAGAACACCGACCATGTTGCCCGTGCCGTCTAGAACCGGGAATTCGGATTGTGCGGTGCGCAAGAGAACATTGGCCGCTTCCTCCCCCCGGTCATCGACCGACAGGGCCTCAAAAGCGGTGATCATGGCGTCCCGGGCCTTAGCGCCACGGGCACGTTCGTGGAGTGCGACGTCCGAATACTCTGCTGCGGCAGCCATAAAGACGAAAACCCCGATCAGAAGGAGAAGCGGGTTGCCAGAGAGTAGCCCGAGAAACCCAAATAGAAAGGCAAGAGCCTGTCCGGCCCCGGCGGCGATACGGGTCGCGCGGACGCGGCCCAAGGGGATATTCAACGCCGCCCGCAACACCCGCCCGCCATCCATCGGGAAGGCGGGGAGCAGGTTGAACAGCGCGAGAAACAGGTTCACGACCGCCAGCCTGCCCAGAAACCCCTGTGCTGGGTCGTCAATGGACTCGAAGGCTTGCATCTGTGTTTCGGCGCCCAGAAGGATGGTGAGAATTATCCAGATCGCGACGTTCACCGCCGGTCCGGCCAGCGCCACGATGATTTCCTGTGCGGGTTTCTCAGGCATCCTTTCGAGCCGAGCCATTCCGCCGATCGGCAGCAAGGTGATGTCGGGTGTGCGAATGCCATACCGTCGCGCGGTGAGCGCGTGCCCGAACTCATGTGCGACGACACATCCAAAGAGCGCAACGATGAAGGCGACGTTGACGATTGCTGCGTAGGGGCCGTGTGACATCCAAGCCGATATGCCGATCCAGGCAAGCAACAAGAAGAAAGTCGCGTGAACCCGAAGCTCTGATCCGAAGAGACGTCCGATGGAGAAAGACCAAGTCATGGCTCAAGACTATGGCAACTCGGGACAAATAAAAGGGAAATTCGACCGGACGGTTTCAGGACGCAGTGTCGTCTGATTGCGGTGTGAACAGCACCCGACGCAAATCGGCCGCGAACCCCTCGACCACGTCCCTGTAGGCCTGCTGTTTCGGTTTGCCTCCGCTAAAGCCGGACTTGAAGACATCGCCAAACGTCGCCTCCCCCTCATCGTCGTCCCCGAGAAATCCGCGTTGTAGTAGAAGCTCACCGGTTCTCGCATCTTTAGAACGTACCACTGCGGTGATCTGGCTGAATGCGGGTGCGAAACCGGGTTGTAAGAGGCCGGGAACCGTGCTCCAGAGCGAGATGTCCGTGACATCGACAGTAACGTTTACAGGGCGGTTTCCCGGCCTTGATCGTCCCACCAACTCGCGCCGCAATGCTACCGTCAGATCCGAGGCCAGCTGCGAAGGCGTGACGTCCAGTTCAAGGCTGTCGAGCCTTCGTTGGATATAGTCAGTATCCGAATAACCGACAGCGACATCAATCACACGGATTTCTGCAGCATCCATTTTCTCGACCACCTCAATTGTACATGCCCCAAGCATGAAAAGAGTGGTGACGGTAATCAGGAGTTTCTGAAACATTGCATAGGTCCCCCAGTCTCGTGGCGACGTCACGTGCCTGTCGCGGCGCATGCGCCAAGTGGTTTTGCAGCGGGCTGCGTCGACCTACTGCAATCTCAAGTGAAAGAGGGGTTCTATGCCGAGTATATCGTAATGGCCGGAAAATAGGAAATTTGGTGAATCTAATGCTTCGCCAGATGGGTAGGCGATGGGGTTATGCGCCTCGAAAACAAAACCGCCCGGGCCTTGCGGACCGGGCGGTTTTAATATTCTTGAGCTTAAGCTCTTAGCCCTGGCGGGCTTTGAAGCGACGCTGTGTCTTGTTGATAACGTAGACACGGCCTTTACGGCGCACAACGCGGCAGTCGCGGTGACGCTGCTTCAGCGAGCGGAGCGAGTTACGGACCTTCATGGCCTTCT
>CAYFXM010000160.1:0-6368 GCA_964346965.1 uncultured Actibacterium sp.
CCCCACCGGCCAGAGGCGCGTGCGTTGGCGTCTTGACGGCGCGATTTAGGAGGTCATCTGAGTCGATGCAAGAAAAATTTTACGCACTGGTCAAACTAGTCAGGCTCACCGCCCAGAACCTCCCAGAAATCGGCGCGAAGGTTGTGGTGCGGGAAGGGCTGTTCAGGGACCGAGACTTCTAGAAAGGCGCACAAAGGCTCCCACCCTTGGGCAACGTCAAAAACCAGAAGGCGATCAGGATCGATAGCCTGAACCACATCATCAGTCCGTTTGCGATAGGCCGCCAACAGGGCGTCCGCATCGCCAAATTTGCCGTCGAAGGTCGCGTTGCCGATAATTTCTTTGTTCATATCGAGGATATCGCGGATATGCGGTGGTAGATCGAGCTGGTCATAGACCCCCAAAAGCTTGCCAATCGTCTTTTGAAAGCTTTTTACCCAGCTTTCTTCCGGTCGGACCGAGTGCAGAACTATTGCCTCCGGAAAAGCCTCTGCCAGTTCACGCCAATAGTGCGATCCAGGCCAGTCCACCTGAGATTTGTACCGACCCAACGCTGCATCCCAATTTGTGAGCTCGCCCAAAGCAGCTGACTGCCAAATCGGCACATCGTCTGGGTTCTCGAGCAGTTCATGCATGTGATGGCAGGGGCCAAATCCTAAGACCTCTATCGCTTCTTTCAACGACTTGGTGCCGGTCCGACCGAAGCCAGACCCGATAATCTTTAGCGTCATTAAATGTCCTCCCGAAATGTGGGGAGGATACACGAAACCATCGTTTCTCAAAATGCGGAAGCCGGATTAGGGCTGTGTCAGTCCAGCGCCGCGACGCAAGCCATGAAATCATCGCCCCGCTTCTCAAAGCTGTCATACTGGTCGAAACTTGCCGCCGCCGGCGCCAAAAGAACCGTATCGCCCTTTTGGGCCTCTGCAGCTGCACGCGCGACTGCCTCGGCCATGGTCGTGCAGACCTCCAGCGGCGCATTCCCAAGTTGTAGGGCAAACTGCGCAGCTTCGCGCCCGATGACATAGGCCTTGGTGACATTGCCTAGATGCGGGGTCACTGCGTCAATGCCGCCTTCTTTCTCCAGCCCACCGCAGATCCAACGGATGTTCTTGAACGCCGCCAACGCCTTGGCCGCCGCATCGGCATTGGTCGCCTTGCTGTCGTTGATGAAGCGCACGCCATCCCGCTCTGCGACCAGTTGGCTGCGATGGGGCAATCCGCCAAAGCTGTGAAACGCCTTCTCGATAACGCGCGGCGCAATACCCAGCGTCCGCACCGCCGCATAGGCTGCACAGGCGTTCTGGTGGTTGTGTGCCCCCGGCAGCCCCGGAACAGCGCGCAGGTCAATCGAGCCCACCTGCCGCCCCTTGCGATATTCGCTCAAGAACCCCTTGCGGGCAAAGACCGACCAGCCCGGCCCCGCCAGCTTGTGCCCCGAGGACACGCGGATCAACCGGTCGTCCCCGTTACCTTCGGACATCTGGTTGGCGAGATACCGCCCCTCGGCCTCGTCGACGCCGATCACCGCGCGGTCGGGTCCGCCCTCGGCAAACAAGCGACGCTTGGCCGCAAAATAACCGCCCATGCCGCCATGACGATCCAGATGGTCTGGGCTGAGATTGGTAAAGACCGCCACATCCGGTGTGAGCGACCGGGCAAGCTCTGTCTGATAGCTCGACAGTTCCAGCACCACCACGCCGCCGTCGCCCGGTGGGTCGATGTCCAGAACCCCACGCCCAATGTTCCCCGCCAACTGGCTGTCACGGCCCACTTCAGTCAGCACATGATGGATCAGGGCCGAGGTTGTCGATTTCCCATTCGAGCCAGTCACCGCGATGATCTTGGGAGCCACGTCGAATTCGTCCCACTCGCCCGTGGCGACGGAGCGGAAGAACAAGCTGATATCGTTGTCGACCGGGACGCCCGCATCCCAGGCCCGCGCGATGTACTTGTTCGGCTCGGGGTAGAGGTGGGGTATGCCTGGAGAGGTAATCAGCGCTGCCACCCCGTCAAAAGCCCCGGCCTTACCCAAATCGTGGATCGCCAGACCATCGGCCTTGGCCCGATCCCGCGCATCTGCGTTATCATCCCAACACAGCGCCTCGGCCCCACCCGCCTGCAAGGCCTTAGCGGCAGTCAGGCCAGACCGGCCCAGCCCCAATACGGCGACACGCGCGCCATCATATCCACGAACGGGTATCATTCAGTCGTCTCCTGTTGGCAGCGAAGATGCACCGGCGGAACCAGAGAAGGCAAGGTGCGAACACGCGCCCGGGGGCGGAACTGCCAGGCGGGACATTTCGCAGATCGGGTAGGATTTTCAGATGAGTACAAAACTCATATGCAAGTCATACGTAGATCATATGCAGGTCATACGCCCGAAACCGGTCTTAACGCACCTTCAGCGTCGCCAACCCGATCAGCGCGAGGATCAGCGAGATGATCCAGAAACGGATCACGATCTGCGGCTCTGCCCAGCCACGTTTCTCAAAGTGGTGATGGATCGGCGCCATCAGGAACACCCGTTTGCCGGTGCGCTTGAAATAGAAGACCTGGATGATCACACTCAGCGCTTCAAGCACGAACAACCCGCCGACGATCGCCAGAACGATTTCGTGCTTGGTGCAGACCGCAATCGCCCCCAAAGCGCCCCCCAAGGCCAGCGATCCGGTGTCTCCCATGAACACTGCGGCGGGCGGGGCGTTGTACCACAGGAAGCCTAAGCCTCCGCCGATAAGTGCCGAGCAGAAAATAAGAATTTCACCAGTGCCCGGTACGTAATGCACGTCCAGATACTGGGTAAAGTCGACCCGGCCTACGGCATAGGCGATCACGCCCAAAGTACCCGCCGCGATCATCACCGGCATGATCGCCAGCCCGTCGAGCCCGTCGGTCAGGTTCACTGCATTGGCCGAGCCCACGATCACGATCATCGCAAACGGGACGAAGATAAAACCAAGGTTGATCAGCGTGTCCTTGAACACCGGCAAGGCCAGTTGGTTCGACAGGGGATCGGGGTGGAAATAAGCGGCTGCAACACCTGCCACAGCGGCAATCACAAGGCCCAGAGCCATGCGAACCTTCCCCGAAACGCCCTTGGTATTATTCTTCGACACCTTTGCATAGTCATCAGCAAATCCGATCAACCCAAAGGCCACCGTGACCAGAAGAACGATCCACACATAGGGATTCGTCGTCTTCGCCCACAGCACCGTGGAAAAGATCAGCGCCGACAGGATCAGCAGCCCGCCCATTGTGGGCGTCCCCGCTTTGACGAAATGCCCCTCCGGGCCATCATCACGAATAGGCTGCCCCCTTTTTTGCTTACGGCGCAATAGGTTAATCAGTGGTTTTCCAAAGATGAATCCGAAGATAAGTGCGGTAAAAAACGCACCGCCAGACCGGAAGGTGATGTAGCGGAACAGGTTAAAAAAGTCGCCGCCATCCGAGAGTTCCGTCAGCCAAAAGAGCATGTTTCCTGTCCGCCTCTAGTCTTCGTCGGGGACGGAGTGTCCCAAATTGCGCAGCGCGTCAACAACGCGGGACACCCGGCTGCCCTTCGACCCCTTCACCAAAACCACATCGCCCGCATCGACAAGCGTGTGTGGCCGACCGGCCAACTCGTCCGCATCTTCGCACCATTCACCTCGTTGTTTCCGGGGCAAGGCATCGTAAAGCACCTGCATTCGCGGACCAACACAATGCACCAGATCAAGCGTGGCGATCGACGGGTCTTCGGCTACGGCGCGATGCATCTCGATCTCTTCCGGGCCAAGTTCCAACATGTCTCCCAGAACCGCGATACGGCGCCCTTTGGCGATGCGGCCAATGTCATGGTCCGGCTTTGCTGCCGCCAAAACTTCCAATGACGCCGCCAGGGACGTCGGGTTCGCATTAAACGCGTCGTCAATCAGTTCGAAACGCAGGCGGGGATCTGCCGAATCCAAATGGATGACTTCTCGCTGCCCTCGCCCCGCGGGCGGACGCCACTGACCCAGATCAGTCACAGCCAGAGCCATGTCCAACCCCAAGGATCGCGCCACTGCCAGCGCACCAAGCCCATTCAAAGCAAAATGCCGCCCGGCGGATTGAACCTTGTACAACAGATCACCTTCGGGAGTGAGCGCCTTGGCAATTGTGGTTTCGCCCACCATCTGGACGTCACTCATGCGAAAATCGGTATCCGCCTTCGCCCCGAAACGGACCAAAGTCGCCCCGCAAGCGACTGCTTTCTCGCCAAGAATCCCCGAAACCCCCAGATCATTCAGGAACACAGCGATCCCATCCGGCTCCAAGCCTTCAAAGATCGAGGCCTTCTCTGCCGCAATACCCTCAATGCTCTTGAAAGCCTCCAGATGTGCGGCGGCTACGGTGGTAATCAAGGCGACATGGGGACGAGCCATCTTTGCCAGTGGGGCAATCTCACCGGGATGGTTCATGCCGATCTCGATCACCGCAAACTCAGTGTCTGCGGGCATGCGCGCGAGCGTCAGCGGCACACCCCAATGGTTGTTATAGCTGGCTTCAGCAGCATGGACCTTGCCCTGTCCCGCCAATACCGCCCGCAGCATTTCCTTGGTTGACGTCTTTCCGACCGAACCGGTCACGCCAACAACCTTTGCGGTGGTGCGGTCGCGGGCTGCGCGGCCAAGATCCTCCAGCGCTGACAAGACGTCATCAACGATCAGAAGCGGTGCATCTGGTCCAACCCCGTCTGGTATGCGAGAGACCAACGCGGCAGCGGCCCCCTTCTCCAAGGCCTGAGCTACGAAGTCATGCCCATCCCGCGCAGCCTTGAGCGCCACGAACAGATCCCCCGCCTGTAGGGTTCGTGTGTCGATTGACACCCCGGTCGCCTGCCAGTCGGTTGTCGCCCGGCCACCTGTTGCGGCCGCAGCTTCCTGCGCGGTCCAGAGTGTCACGAAACCCTCCCGTCCAGCGCGGCAACGGCAACACTGGCCTGCTCGACATCATCGAACGGATAAACGTCATCGCCCACAATTTGCCCGGTTTCATGCCCCTTGCCAGCAATCAGCAGTGCATCTCCGGGTCCCAAAGCATCCACACCGCGAAGAATGGCTTCCGCCCGGTCGCCAACCTCAGTCGCCTCGGGGCAAGCCGATAGGATCGCCGCCCGAATGTCAGATGGTTCTTCGCTCCTTGGATTGTCATCCGTCACGAAGGCAACGTCAGCGTAAGCGGAGGCAGCGGCTCCCATCATCGAGCGCTTACCTTTGTCACGATCTCCGCCTGCGCCGAAAACAACCACCAGACGCCCCATGACATGCGGCCTGAGCGCCTTGAGCGCGGTTTCGAGCGCATCTGGTGTGTGGGCATAGTCCACAAAGACTGCGGCGCCATTGTCGCGTGTCGCGGCCAGTTGCATCCGGCCGCGGACCGTCGAAAGATCGGCCAAGGTGTCGAAAACCTGCGAAGGCACCTCGCCGCTAGCAATCGCCAATCCGGCGGCCATCAATACGTTTTGAGCCTGAAAACCCCCGATCAGATTCAGCCGCGTCTGGTGGACCTTGCCAGCCCATTCAAACCGTAATTCTTGTCCGGTGGCGTCGTAGCGTTGGTTCAGGATGCGCAGATTTGCGCCGTCAGCCTCGCCAATGGTTAAAAGGTCCTGCCCCCGCTCCTCGGCAATTCCGATCATATCGGCCCCGCGCGGATCATCAAGATTGACAACCGCCGTACCGTCGTCCGGCAAAACGCGGTCAAAGAGCCCGGCTTTGGCGTCGAAGTATTCGTCGAAGGTCTGGTGATAATCCAGATGATCCTGCGTGAAATTTGTAAATCCGGCCGCCGCAAGTTGGACGCCATCCAAGCGGCTTTGGGCCAACCCATGAGAGGACGCCTCCATTGCTGCATGGGTGACACCTTCCTTGGCCATCTGGGCCAACAGACGGTGCAGGGTAATCGGCTCGGGCGTGGTATGCGACAGTGGCGCCGTCATCGCACCCTCAACACCTGTGGTGCCAAAATTACAGGCATGACGACCAAGTAATTCCCAAATCTGGCGAGTGAACGTGGCGACCGAGGTCTTTCCGTTGGTGCCGGTGACAGCGACCATCACCTCCGGCTGTGCACCAAACCATAGCGCTGCGGCATAGGCGAGTGTTTGACGGGGGTCTTCCGCAATAACAAGCGCGGCTTCCGATGCGGCCAGCACGTCAGCGGCGATCTTTGCCCCCTCTGCATCAGTCAGGATTGCTCCGGCGTCCATTCGCAAGGCGTATTGGATGAATTCCCCGCCATGCACCTTTGTGCCGGGAAGGGCCGCGAAAAGATGGCCTGGCTTCACCAAGCGGCTGTCGACCGACAGACCAGTGACCTGCGCCTCAGCGCCACCTTGGGCGGTC
>CAYFXM010000161.1:0-2148 GCA_964346965.1 uncultured Actibacterium sp.
GACACGCGATTGACAGCAGCAGCGCGCCGGGCCCTGCGCCCGCTAGTGGAGGAGCTAAGCGGGCGCGACATCTACGACATCGAAGAGCAATATGTTTTGCTCTTCGATCGGTCGCGGACCCTTTCGTTGAACCTCTTTGAACATGTCCACGGTGAAAGCCGGGACCGGGGTGGCGCGATGGTCAGCCTGATCGAAACCTACCGAGAGCATGGGTTCGAACCCGCGACCTCGGAACTGCCGGATCACCTGCCGGTTCTGCTTGAATTCCTGGCCACGCGTCCCCTTCCCGAGGCCCAGGAAACCTTGGCGGACGCGGCGCATATATTTGAGGCTTTAAATGCGCGTCTAGTCCGCCGCGAAAGCCCATATGCCGCCGTGTTCGCCGCACTTCTTCAGCTATCAGGCGTGAAGGCGGATAAAGAAGCTGTCGCCGAGTTGTTGGATCAGCCCGACGACGATCCCAACGATCTGGAAGCACTGGATGAGGTCTGGGAAGAAAGCGAAGTACTCTTCGGCCCTGACCCCAACGCAGGCTGCCCACAGGTTCGCGACATGCTTGCCCGCATGGATACACCCATCAACCCCGCGCCCGCCGTGGCAGTGGAATAAGGGAGGCTACAATGCACAACTTCTTCTTTGGCATCTTCCCCTACATCGCCCTTGGCGTGGGGATCATGGGCACAATCGCCCGATACGAACGAGATCCGTTCACTTGGAAAACGTCCTCGTCACAGTTGCTGCGACGCAAACAGTTGATCCTTGGGTCCAGCCTGTTTCACGTCGGCGTTCTGGTGATCTTCCTTGGGCATTTCGTCGGCCTGCTGACCCCGATCTGGGTGTTTGACGCAATCGGCATCAGCCACGGTGCCAAACAAACCTTGGCTGTTGTTGCCGGGGGCATCGCTGGTGTGATGGCTCTGGTTGGTGGCGGGATGCTGGCGCATCGCCGCTGGACTGATCCGCGTATCCGTCAGACCTCTAGCTTCTGGGATATGGCCATTCTGCTGATGCTGCTGGCACAGCTGGTGCTTGGGCTCGCCACGATCTTTGTTTCGCTTGGGCATCTGGACGGCCACGAAATGGTGAAATTCATGTCCTGGGCGCAAGGCATCTTCATCTTCGATAGTGCCGCAGCCAGCTATATCGCTGACGTATCGCCGGTGTTCAAATTGCACCTGCTTCTGGGTCTACTGATCATCATGGTCTTCCCCTTCACCCGCCTTGTGCACATCGTGTCGGGCTTTGCAGCGCCGTTCCGGTTCTTCTTCACCCGGTCCGGATATCAGATCGTCCGCTCGCGCCGTTCGAAACCTCTGCCCAAGCGATAAGGAAAGACCCGATGCACGCTGCCCTGTTCCCCGACCTCATTGTCAACGGCGAGACCATCCCCCACGCCGTGGTCGCTGCCGAAGCGCAGAACCACGACGCCCCAAAGGGCAAGCCGGGAATCGCCTGGCGCAAGGCCGCCAACGCGGTCGCGGTGCGGACCCTGCTGTTGCAGGAAGCCCGCAACCGGGGCCTGACGGCGACACCAGAGGAAGTGGGACCGGGCCGCTTTGAAACAGAAGAGGAGGCCCTGATCCGGGGCCTTCTCGACCAAGTCGTCGATGTTGCCGCCCCAGCAGACGACGCTATTCGAGCTGAATGGGAACGCGACCCGACGCGGTTCCGGTCGCCACCACTTTGGGAGGTGTCCCATATTCTTGTCGCTTGTGATCCTCGTGACGAGGCCGCCCGGTCGGATGCCTTGGCCCGAGCCGTGGACCTGACCGGACAGGCGCTAGGCAACCCCAGAGGCTTTGCAAAGCTCGCCTCGGCGCACAGCGACTGCGGTTCGAAAGCCTCTGGCGGTGCACTTGGTCAGCTCGGACCCGGCGATACTGTCCCAGAATTCGAGGCCGCCTTGCGAGAAATGAGCGAAGGCGACATCACCGCAGAACCCGTCCTAACCCGTCACGGCTGGCACATCATCCGTATGGACGCTGCCACCCAAGGAGCCGTCCTGCCCTTCGACGTGGTGCAGCAAAAGATATCCGATGCCATGGAAAAAGCCGCGTGGACACGTGCAGCCCATGATTTTGTCAATCACCTGATCAGCCGGGCCAAAGTCTCTGGGGTCGACCAGCCGGCAAAATAATCGGGGAGTTA
>CAYFXM010000161.1:2158-6336 GCA_964346965.1 uncultured Actibacterium sp.
CGGCGCCGCCCACGAGTTTGTCGATCAACTGATCGAACAGGCAGAGGTTTCGGGCGCTGAACTCCGGGCCATCTGACAAGCCATCGCTTCAACACCTGCAGGGAACCAACACGATGACGTTCATTCAGAGGATCGAACAACAAAGTTGCGGGTGTGATGCGCAGGGACTTTCCAAAGCCCAGATCAGCATCGACGAAGCGCTGGACCGGATTGCCGCCCATACGTCGGTGGTCGCAGAAACGGAAACGCTATCGCTCGGCGACGCGCACGGTCGGATCCTCGCCGAACCGATCCTGTCTTCCATCAAGCGGCCCGTTTTTGATAATTCCGCCATGGATGGTTATGCGGTAAACACCCAAGCCTTGACGGGCACTGGACCGTGGACTCTGACGGTCGCCGACCGCGTCGTTGCGGGCCAATCTCCAGACCAGATCCTTACGGGCAGTGAAGCCGCACGCATCTTTACCGGCGCACCGGTGCCCGAAGGCGCTGACGCTGTGATTATGCAGGAAGAGGTCAAGCGGGTCGGCTCGGTTATCCGCATTTGTCGGCGCCCTGCCCCCGGTCTTAATATCCGTAAGGCCGGGAGCGAACGGCAAGCCGGAGAGACCGTGCTTGCAGCCGGGCGATGCCTGCGCGCACCCGAGATCGCCGCCAGTGCGGCGGTTGACGTAAACTTGGTGACGGTCCGACGCCCTGTCCGTATCGCGCTTTTGGTGACGGGAGACGAGGTCACTCAGGCGGGCGCGGACCGGGCGCGGGCACAAATTTCTGATGTGAATACACCGATGATGAAGGCAACTCTGGACCGACCTTCTGTCACTCTGATCGCAACAGAGCATGGATTGGACAGTCGAGAGGGACTGCAGAAGCAATTGGCCGAAATGGCCAGATCCGTGGACCTCATCATAACAACGGGTGGAATTTCAGTCGGGGAAGAAGACCATGTGAAGCCCGCAATAGAGGCATTTGAGGGCAAGATTCATTTCAGCGGGGTCGCTTTGAAGCCGGGCAAACCTGTTTCCTTTGGTCAGGTCGGGTCGGCCCTTTGGCTGGGATTGCCGGGAAACCCTCTTTCGGCCTTCGTCGCATGGCATCTCTTCGGCGATGCGCTTTTGAGTACGATGAGCGGAGCGATCCAATGTGCACCGGCCCGGCGTCACGTCGTGGCAGGGAAAGCCATTCGTCACAAACCGGGGCGTTGCGAAATGCGACTGGCGTCTATTGTTGGGACCGATTCATTGGGCCGCGATGTTGTGACCTTTGAAGATGCCTCCCATTCGGACCGCGCCAGCCAAATGCCAAGTGCCGATGGCCTGATCTATCTGCCGTCTGACATTGATCGCCTGCCCGAAGGCGCCCTTCTCGAATTTCAGCCCTTCCACCTAACTTGAGGAGTCGAGCCCATGAAAATCGCCTATACAATGGCATCCGGTCGCGGTGACACTGACCTGCTGCTTTTCAAGGTCGCACAGTCTCTTCTCAAACAAGGGCGAAACCCTGTTGGAACTGTTCAGATCAACACCGAGCGCGAATACGACGGCCCCTGCGATATGGATGTCAAAGTCTTACCCTCGGGGCCGACCATTCGAATTTCACAAAACCTTGGAAGGGAATCCCGAGGTTGCAGGCTGAATCCAGAAGCGTTGGAAACAGCGGTATCCCTTGTAACTTCAGAGCTTTCGGAAGGAGCCGATTGCCTAATTATAAACAAGTTCGGTAAGCATGAAGCCGAGGGCCGCGGTTTCCGATCGGTTATCGCGGAAGCTCTGGCTTTGGAAATCCCTGTTTTGGTCGGGCTGAACGCCCTCAACCTCGAAGCTTTCCACACGTTTTGTGATTATCTTGCCGTCGAACTGCCGCCAAACGCATTTGTCATTGAGAACTGGCTCTTCTCAAATGCCGTGAAAGAAAACACAGCCGCCTAGAACCGCATTGCCTACCCAACATTTTGTTGCGCTCAAAGAAGGCCTTCGAGCGCAACTCGATGTTTGGCTATTTTTCCCACGAATCCAAGCGCCGCGTCGCATCGGCCGCGCACCTGATTTCGTCAGAGCGCGTGTTCCATATATTCCTCGCCAGTTTTGGCACCCGTGATATAGGACACGACGTCTTCGCCGGTGTAGTCGCCATTCTTGATGTCGAGGTTGGCCACGATGCGACCGCGCCGGAAGACATAAATGCGATCCACAAGGTCGAAGACCTGACGCATATTGTGGCTAACAAGGATCAGCGGTTCACCCTGCTCTTTGAGCTGGCGGATGATGTTTTCCACCTGCGCGGTTTCCTGAACCCCAAGCGCCGCCGTGGGTTCGTCCATGATGGTCAGCTTGGAATGGAACGTCGCCGTGCGAGCAATCGCCACACATTGACGCTGGCCGCCTGACATATTGCGGATCGAATTCCGGATGTTCGGGATTTTTACCGCCGTCTTTTCAAGACCAGCCATAGTTGCGTCGCGCATGGCCTTGTAGTCAAGGAAACGAAACGGTCCCAACCAGTCGAACTTGGTCAACTCGCGGCCCAGGAACAGGTTGTCGGGAACGTTCAGTTCGTCGGCCAGGGCCAGCGTCTGGAACACCGTTTCGATCCCGGCTTCGCGGGCATCGAGCGGGCCAGAGAAATGCACTTCCTTTCCGTTAAACAGAATCTGTCCGCTCGTACGTTGCTCAACACCGGTGATCTGGCGGACAAAGGTGGATTTGCCCGCGCCGTTGTCGCCCATCACCGCGATGTGCTCACCTTTGCGAAGAACTACGTTCGCATCGTTCAAGGCATGAACACCGCCATAGTGCTTGGTCAGGCCTTTGGTTTCGAGAATGATGTCGCTCATTTTCCAATACTCCTGATCAAGCGCGGTTCTTTTGTCGGTACTGGTCAAGGACCACCGCCGCGATGATGATGCCACCCATCGCCATCAGCTGGTACGAGCCGTCCAGTTTGACGAAGGTAAAGCCCGAACGGATGACGCCCAGAACCATGGCGCCAAGCACGGTGCCGATGATCGAGCCGCGACCGCCGGTCAGGCTGATGCCGCCGATCACCGCCATGGCAATCGCGAAGAGTTCATAGAACTCTCCCATACCGGCTTGTGCGGTCACGGCCTTGGAGCTCAGCACGATCCCTGCGAAGGCGGCCAGCATCGAGGCGATCATATAAACCATGATCTTGTGGCGTCGGACATTGATACCCGACATACGCGCAGCGTCTTCGTTCGAGCCGATGGCGTAGGTGTGCTTGCCGTAAAGGGTTCGTGTCATGATTATGTGGAATACAATCGCGAGGATCACAAACCAAACAACCGGCATCATTCCCGATCCGATAAAGGCATAAGAGTCGGTCGGGAAGGATATCGGGTTACCGCTCGACCACCACAGCGCGATGCCGCGGCAGATCAGGAACATACCCAGTGTCGCGATGAAGGGCGGGATGCGCAGATAAGCGATGAAGGTGCCGTTGATGGCCCCGATCAGCGCGCCGAATGCGATGCCTATGACGACCGGCACGATGACCGGTAGATCCATGGCCCAGGGTCCGAAGAGCGCCTTTGGGTTGGGGTTGCCATTCACCAGTTCGGTTTGCGCGAAGCTCATCGCGATCATTGCCGTCGCGGCAACCAATGGACCCGAGCTTAGATCAATACCAGCGGTGATAATCACCTGCGTCACACCAAGGGCGATGATGCCGATGATGGCCACCTGCAGGATGATAATCTGAAGCCGGGCGACGTTGAACATGCCAAATACACCGTCAAACCGGTCTTTGGTGTCGAAGAGGAAGCTCTGCCCCCTCATGTAAGGCAGCACTTGCCCCAGGACTTCAAAGATGACGATGATAATGATCAGCGCCATAAAAATGTTCAATTCGTTGGGCCAAGCTTTTTTACTCTTGTCAAAAGTAAGTCCGCCGATGCCGTGGCTCGTATCTGCCATGTGCGCGTCCCCCAATTCGGGTCAAATAGGAATGGGTGGCACCACGTCAGTGCCACCCAAAGGTGTCAGGTCAAAGACTTAGTTCTTGTCCAGGAAGTCGCCCATGTTCTCGGGCGTAACCAGCACGAACGGAATGTAGACTTTGCTGTCTACTTTCTCGCCAGCGATCAGCTTGAGCGCGGTGTCAATCGAGCCGGTACCCTGACCCACGGAGTCCTGGAAGACGGTGACGTCATAGTCGCCGGC
>CAYFXM010000162.1:0-6228 GCA_964346965.1 uncultured Actibacterium sp.
GGACCTGTAAAGCATTATTTTGCGGCAACACGCAGGAAGTTGTGGGTAAGCCGGATTTAGCTACTAAATTTCGCAGGCAATGAAAAACCCGCGGTCTTTGATAATGGACTGCGGGTTTCGAATACTATTCCGATGTGCGTCAGCTTGGTCAGTCTTGATCCAGCTTCGCTTCGAGTGCTTCGATCCGGGCTTTCAACGCCTCGTTTTCCTCGCGTGCCTTCTGGGCCATTGCGCGTGTCGCGTCGAATTCCTCGCGCGTGACGAAATCGCGATCGGCCAGCCAGCGATCCAACATCGAGCTAAAAGCGTTCTCGGCTTCGTCCTTCGCTCCCTGGGCCACGCCCATGGCGTTGGTCATCAGCTGCGACATATCTTCAAAAAACTTGTTGCGGGTCTGCATTTGCCCCTCCGCCGTTACATTCGGCCCCTATATGGGCCTTGAAGCGTCGAAGCTCAAGGTTGACTTCGTCGCATGACAAACGGCAAGAGGCAGGCATGCAGGCGGTATTACAGTTTCCCAATCTTAGCTCCGAAGTGTTCTCGATCTCCGTATTCGGAATGGAGTTCGCCCTACGTTGGTATGCACTGGCCTATATCGCCGGTCTGTTGCTGGGCTGGCGACTGGTCGTGCGACTGGTGCGGACAGAGCGACTGTGGCCGGGCCGCAAGCCGCCGATGACCGCAGAGCAAGTTGAAGAGCTTCTGACCTGGGTCATTCTGGGCGTCATTTTGGGAGGGCGGCTCGGCTTTGTGATCTTTTACAAGCCGGGTCACTACATCGCCAATCCGCTGGACATCCCGAAGGTCTGGGAAGGCGGCATGGCTTTCCACGGAGGCTTGATAGGGGTGATGCTGGCAGTCTTTTTCTTCTGCCGCAAACATCAGATCGCCCTGTTATCGGTCGGGGACGCTTTGGCTATGGCTACCCCGCCGGGCCTGTTTTTTGGCCGGATCGCAAATTTCGTGAACGCCGAACTTTGGGGCCGTCCAAGCGACGTGCCGTGGGCCATGGTTTTTCCCGGTGAGTTGGCGCAATACTGCCCCAACTGGGATCAGGTGCCCTGCGCCCGCCATCCATCACAGCTCTATGAGGCGGGGCTTGAGGGCCTCGTTCTTGGGCTTGTCCTGCTGTTTCTTGCCTACCGACGTGGCTGGTTGAAGACACCGGGCCTCATGGCTGGCGTATTCTTCACAGGGTATGGCGCGGCACGGTTCTTCGTTGAGTATTTCCGACAAGCGGATTTCCAGTTTATCTCGCCGGAGAACCCACTTGGTTTCGCCATCCAGTTGGGTGGATTCGGCGTCACCATGGGACAGCTATTGTCTTTACCTATGGTCGCACTTGGCTTGTCGCTTATCGCCATCGCCAAACGGCGGACTCGTTCCGAATGACCCCTTTGGCGGAAATCATAGCCCGGCGTATTGCCCAAACAGGCCCGATTACCGTGGCCGATTACATGGCCGAATGTCTTCTGCATCCCGACCACGGGTATTACGCTACCCGTGATCCGTTCGGAGAACAGGGCGATTTCACCACGTCCCCTGAAATCAGCCAGATGTTCGGCGAAATGATCGGACTATTGCTTGCGCAGGTCTGGATGGATCAGGAGCGACCCGGGCCCTTCACTTTGGCCGAGATCGGCCCCGGCCGCGGCACATTGATGGCGGACATTTTGCGCGTCGCCAACGTCGTCCCCGGATTTGCAGAGGCCGCACAGGTCCATTTGGTCGAAGCGTCCCCCACCCTGCACGAGGTTCAAAGAAAAACGCTTGGCTCGCGAGAGGTGACGTGGTGCGACACCGCAGACGACCTCCCGCAATTCCAGCCCCTGCTCCTTGTCGCAAACGAGTTTTTCGACGCCTTACCTATCCGGCAGTTTCAGCGCGATTCTAACGGCTGGCGCGAGCGAATGGTCGGACTGACAGGGGATAAGTTGACCATGGGCCTTTCGACCCCGGCCCCCATTGCGCTTCTGGACGACCGATTGGCAGATACCAAACCCGGTGATTTGGTCGAACACTGCCCTGGCGCAGAGCCTGTCGTGGCAGCAGTATCAGAGCGTATCGCCTCGAACGGAGGCGTCGCGCTCTTCATCGACTACGGCGATTGGCATTCCCTAGGCGACACGCTGCAAGCCCTACGCGCCCACGAGCCCGACGACCCGCTGGCGCATCCGGGCGAGGCCGACTTGACTGCTCATGTGGACTTCGAAGCATTGGCCAAGGCCGCGACGGGCCTGCAGGTCACCCCTATGACGCCGCAGGGCGTCCTGTTGGAGCGCCTCGGGATCACCGCGCGGGCGCAAACGCTGGCCTCAAAGCTAAGCGGCGACGCGTTGGAAAGCCATATTGCCGCACATCGGCGCTTGACCCACCCGCAGGAAATGGGAAACCTGTTTAAGGCTATCGCCCTCTACCCGAATGACTGCACACCCCCACCGGGATTCGCGCCATGACGCTGGAACTACTAACATCCGAGTCACTCTCGCCCTTTCGACACGGGTTCTTTACCCGCAAGGGCGGCGCGTCTTCAGGGATATTTGAAGGGCTGAACTGCGGCGGCGGATCGTCGGATCAAAGCGACATCGTCAGCATTAACCGTGCTCGGGTTGCCAAGGCCATGAACGCTGGTGAGCGCGGATTGACGCTGGTGCATCAGGTGCATTCGGCGGATGTGGTTCGCGTCGATTCAGATACCGATCTGGCTACCGCCAAAGCTGACGGGTTGGTCACCGCCACCCCTGGTGTGACGCTGGCGGTTCTGACTGCCGACTGCCAACCGGTCCTTTTTTCCGATCCGGGTGCCGGCGTTGTCGGTGCAGCTCACGCTGGTTGGCGGGGCGCTTTGGGCGGGGTGTTGGAAGCAACTATCGATGCGATGGTCGGTCTTGGCGCCGACCGAGGCAATATTCGCGCTGTGATCGGTCCCACGATCAGCCAACGCGCCTATGAAGTTGGGCCGGAATTTCTGGATCGCTTCCTTGAGGAGGACGCCGAATACTCCCGCTTCTTCGCTGGCGGAGAGGGCGACCGGGTACAGTTCGACCTGCCCTCATTCGGGCTACATCGCCTTCGAGAGGCGGGAATCGCCGAGGCCGAATGGATTCGCCATTGCACTTATTTCGAACCTGATCGCTTTTATTCCTACCGCCGCAGTGTCCATAAGGGCGAAGCGGACTACGGTCGTTTGATTTCTGTGATCGGACTTTAAGCCACTCGCCACAGCATTGCCCAAATTTGTTCTAACTCGGCCATGAACGGGCCGCATTGCTTTGTCATCGTCGGATTAACGGCTTCGAAAATCAATTTAGAGCCGAGATGCCGTTGAGGCAGGAGTATTGGACGCATGAAACAAAGACGCTGGCTGCAGACCATCCTTGAAGAAAGTCGCAAGGACGCCCCCACGATGCCTTGGACGAAGGTCGAGCGCACCAAGGGCTAAGCGTGGTGCAACCAGCCGCGCGGCGTTGGGGATGACGCCGCGCAGAGCAGGACTGTCTAGCTCCAACGCTGCTGACCAGCAGCGCAAAAAGAATATTGAGGCGCGAGGTGGTCATATCTCCTCGTTCCTTGCGGGCACGGTATGGAAGGACGGTTGCATGAATCAGCAACGCGCGACAGCATTCACCTCAGGCCACAACGGCAGGGTTTCTGGCACCGGCGGTCAGGTCGCACCTTTTCCCCCCGCTTCCGCCAACCGAGCCATATCTCGCCGCTACGAGGTCGCCTATCTTTCGGACGATGGTCATGTCCTGGACGCCTCGCGTGTCGCTCCGGCCACGCCGCAGTTCGAAGAAGCCTTCAGCGCCTTTGCCCACGGAACCCTGTTTCAGACCAACCGCGGCTTGCTGTCGGTCGAGGACATCTATCCCGGGACCGACGTGGAAACCGAGACCGGATATCAGACCGTTCTTTGGGTCGGCTCGATGACGGTAATGCCGTATACGGAAACCGGTCCACAGGATCCCTGCCAACTGATGCGAATTACGTCCGGCAGTTGGGGTTATGACATGCCCAGTCAGGACCTTATGCTCGGGAGTGGAGCGCGTATCCTATATCGCCACGCAGGCTGCATGGATTTGCTGGGCAGTGAGACGGGATTTGCGCCCGCCCGGTCATTTATCGACGGTGACGCGATGATGACCGTCCGCCCTGTGTCCTCGGTGCGCCTGTTCCATCTGGGCTTCCATGGCCAGCAGACCCTGCGTGCAAACGGGTTGCCGGTAGAAAGCTATCATCCCGGCATGCAGGCTGACATGATGATGGACGCCGCCACGCGAGCACGTTTCCTAAGCCTGTTCCCGCATATCGAAACGCTGTCCGATTTCGGGCCGATGCCGCAACCCCGGATGACTCGGTTTGAAGTGGACAACCTGCGCTTGGGCTAGACCTAAGCGTCGCGCTCCAAACGCTCTTCCAGAACTTCGAAGGGAACGCCTGGCAGATCTTTGGCGCAGCGGATCACCAGCGAGGTTTTAACGCTGGCCACGTTCTCGGCCGCGGTCAGTTCTTCAGTCAGGAAGCTTTGGAAGGTCGACAGGTCCGGCGCCGCGCATTTCAGAACGAAATCGACCTCGCCGTTCAGCATGTGGCACTCGCGCACGAGGGGCCAATCGCGACAACGTTCTTCGAACGCCGATAGGTCGACCTCGGCCTGGCTAACCAGCCCAACCATGGCGAAAACCTGCACCTCGAACCCAAGCGCCCGACTATCCACGTCAGCATGATAGCCCCGGATATAGCCTTGCTCTTCCAACGTACGAACCCTGCGCAAGCAAGGCGGCGCAGAGATCCCCACACGCTTGGCCAGCTCGACATTCGTCATACGCCCGTCTGCCTGAAGCTCCGCAAGTATCATGCGATCTATCGGGTCAAGCTTGGTTCCGGCCATTACTATCTTTCCTGTATGAATTTGGCGGCAACTTATGATTTGCGCGCTCTACGCGCAATATTATTTCAATACAAGCGCAAATATTTGTCACCAAAGTTCGCACAGCTTGCATTCACGTCACATTTCCTCGCAGAAAGCTGTTTCTACGGCGATCTCTCGCTCGCATGTTTTCGGTGGTTGCACCGCCTTCGGGCGCATCCTAAGTAAAAAGCGCTTTTTTAAGGAATCCGCCATATGACCGACTCGCGCCACACCAAAGTTCTGATTATCGGCTCCGGCCCAGCCGGCTATACCGCCGGCGTGTATGCCAGCCGCGCCATGCTGGAGCCTATCCTCGTGCAGGGGATCGAACCCGGCGGCCAGCTGACCACGACTACCGAGGTTGAGAACTACCCCGGCTTCACCGAGGTTCAAGGCCCTGACTTGATGGTCAAGATGGAAGAGCACGCGAAAGCGATGGGTTGCAAGATCATCGGTGACATCATTGTCGATCTGGACCTGTCGAGCCGCCCCTACACCGCCAAGGGCGACAGCGGCACCGTTTACACAGCTGACGCCGTGATCCTTGCAACCGGCGCCCGCGCGAAATGGCTGGGCCTGCCTTCAGAAGAAAAATTCAAAGGGTTCGGTGTTTCAGCTTGCGCGACCTGTGACGGTTTCTTCTATCGCGGTCAGGAAATCGTCGTGATTGGCGGCGGCAATACCGCCGTGGAAGAAGCGTTGTTCCTCACCAACTTCGCTTCGAAGGTCACACTGATCCACCGCCGCGACGAGTTGCGCGCCGAGAAGATTCTCGAAGACCGCCTTCTTAAGAACGAAAAGATCGAGCCGCTTTGGTTCCATGTGCTGGAAGAGGTCATGGGAACCGACGAGCCGCTTGGCGTCGAAGGTGTAAAAGTCAGAAACGTGCAAACCGGTGAGATCAAGGAAATCCCTTGCAAGGGTGTATTCGTTGCCATCGGCCATGCGCCAGCCAACGAATTGGTGAAAGACTCGCTGGAACTCCACAATGGCGGCTACGTTCTGGTCAAACCGGGCAGCACAGAAACATCGGTCCCCGGTGTGTTCGCTGCGGGCGACCTGACCGACCACAAATATCGCCAAGCGGTGACCTCGGCTGGCATGGGCTGCATGGCGGCGCTGGACGCCGAGCGATTCCTAGCCGAGCAAGAATAGACAGGCGCGCCCCGACTTTCGGGACCAGCGGTCTCAACCATCTGATCTACCCTCAGTTTACAGCCGAAGCGCGATCATTCTTCGCGCTTCGGCCTGTACCAAGATTAATCGCATTAGGCTGACATCGGTCCAGCGATTACAGTTTGACTAAAATATTTTCC
>CAYFXM010000163.1:0-6221 GCA_964346965.1 uncultured Actibacterium sp.
CCCCCGTTTTAGGCTCGCAGATGGCTAATACCCGCCAGATCAGGGAGAGAGAATTTGACTGACATCGTCGTACTAGGGGGCGCCCGCACCGCAATCGGAACCTTCGGAGGCTCGCTTGCCGGAACTTCGCCGATCGACATGGGAACTATCGTCGCCAAGGAAGCCTTGGCGCGGGCCGGGGTTGAAGGAGAGCAAATCGGCAACGTGGCCTATGGCCATGTGATCAATACCGAGCCGCGCGATATGTATGTCAGCCGGGCCGCATCGGTCGCGGCAGGTGTGCCGAACACGGCAACCGCCCTGACTTTGAACCGGTTGTGTGGGTCGGGCCTGCAAGCAATCGTGTCGGTAACCCAATCTCTGATGCTTGGCGACGCAAAGTTTGGCCTTGCGGGCGGCACCGAGAACATGAGCCGCGCGCCCTACATCGTGCCCTCGGCGCGTTGGGGGCAGAAGATGGGTGACATCGGCGCAACCGACATGATGGTCGGCGCCCTGACCTGCCCATTTGGCACCGGACACATGGGGGTTACTGCAGAGAACGTCGCCGCTGAGAACGGCATTTCGCGGGAAGATCAGGACACCTTTGCACTGGAAAGCCAGAACCGCGCGGCCCGGGCTATCGAGGCAGGGTATTTCAAGGATCAGATCGTCCCGGTCGAGGTGAAACGTAGACGCGAGATGGTGGCCTTCGATACCGACGAGCACCCCAAGGCAACCACACTGGAAGGCCTCGGCAAGCTGCGCGCGGCGTTCAAGAAAGATGGCTCGGTAACTGCGGGCAACGCTTCTGGCCTGAACGACGGCGCAGGAGCTGTCGTGCTGGCAACGGCAGATGCAGCTGACAAGGCAGGGCTCAAGCCCCGTGCACGCATCACCGGATACGGCATCGCAGGTGTCCGCCCCGAGGTTATGGGTATCGGACCGGTCCCCGCTGTCCAAACCCTGCTGGACAAGACCGGCCTGTCGATCAGCGATTTCGACGTCATCGAATCCAACGAGGCCTTCGCGGCGCAGGCGCTTGCGGTCACGTCTCAACTGGGCCTCGACCCGGCGAAGGTAAACCCCAACGGCGGTGCGATCGCGCTTGGCCACCCGATCGGCGCCTCGGGTGCGATCATCTTCATCAAGGCTTTGTACGAGATGGAGCGGATCGGCGGGAAACGCGCTCTCGCCACCATGTGCATTGGCGGCGGTCAGGGCATCGCCGTTGCCATCGAGGCCATGTAACTTCTTAGGCATTAACCGCCTGTTTACACTTCCATTGAATCCTGCGCCTCTCCACGAGGCGCAGGAATTTTTATGTCAGACCATCTCGACCTTGCCGCCGAACGACAGGCCCGCATCGTTGTCGAAGACGAGCTTGCAACCGCCCAGATGGAGCTTACACAGCTCCGTCGGCGGCTGAAGATCATCGAGGAAAGGCCCCGACCACCCGGCGACCTCGAATTAGACAATAGGCTTTGGAGTTGGCTTGATACGCTTAGCGACGGATTCGCGGTGTTTGACAGTTCCCATAGGTTGGTCGCGGCAAACACCGCCTATCTCCGGGTTCTTGATTTGGCAAATTCGGTTGGCTTGGGTTCAAGTTATGCCGAGATTGTCGAGGCACTCGTTCGCGATCAGGTGCTAGATACAGAGGGTGAAGACCCTGACCGATGGCTGGACCGCAACCTTGCCCGATGGCAGCAGGACCGGTTTCCGGATGTGACAATTCGCATGCAAACGGGAAATTACATCAAGGTCATGGACCGCCGCACGGAGCACGGGGATATCGTCAGCCTGACGGTAAACGTCACAAACCTCATGCAGATGTGGGCCGGCGTCGAAGCGATCCCGGATGGTTTCGTCATATACGACCGCGACGATCGGTTTGTTCTGTGCAACCAGCGCTATAGGGATATTTACCGTGCCAGCGCCTCGATCATGGAACCGGGCCGCAGTTTTCGCGAAATCCTGCGGTATGGCTTGGATCAAGGCCAGTACGCAGATGCGGTTGGTCGCGAAGATGAATGGTTGGAAGAGCGCCTTTCGGAACATCGGGGAGCCAATTCTATAGTTGAACAGCCGCTATCCGATGGCCGCTGGCTGCGAATTCTTGAAAAGGCCACGCCTGATGGCGGACGGGTTGGGTTGCGGGTCGATATCTCGGATCAGAAAGCTCAGCAAAGAGCGCTGGAAGACGCGCGACAGCAGGCAGAGTCGGCCAGTCGAGCCAAATCATCCTTCCTCGCCAACATGAGCCACGAGTTGCGCACGCCCATGAACGGTGTCGTCGGCATGGCAGATATATTGTGCGAAACCGAGCTGACGGACGAACAGCGCCTCTATGCGGAAACCATCCGCAACTCGGGGGAGTCACTTCTGGCGCTTTTGAATGACGTGCTCGATTTCTCGAAGATCGAGGCCGACAAGCTGTCGCTGCGGCCTGAGCCCTTCGATCTTGAACATACAATACACGAGGTGGTGATGCTGTTGCGAGGCAGCGCCATCCGCAAAGGGCTTGAGCTCTATATCGACTATGACCTGTTCCACCCCACCGTCTTCGAAGGCGACAAAGGCCGAATTCGGCAGATCCTGACCAACCTCGTGGGTAATGCTGTCAAATTTACCGAATCCGGTCACGTCTTGGTCCGGGTTGTTGGGTTTGAGGCCGACACGTCTGGCCACCAACAGATTCATATCACTGTCGAGGATACGGGTATCGGCATCGCGCCGGAAATGCAGGAGCACATTTTCGGCGAGTTCAATCAGGTCGAAGACCATGAGACCCGCCAATATCACGGCACAGGTCTGGGCCTCGCTATCAGCAAACGGTTGGTTGAGATGATGGGTGGCGAGCTGTGGTTGGATTCAGTCAAGGACAAGGGCGCCTGTTTCGGTATCCGGCTGGTCCTTCCAATATCGAAACCTCATCAGCCCAAGCCCGTTTTCGCGAACCTGACGGGGGCAAAACTTTTTGTGATCGACGACCAAAAGGTGAACCGAACGATACTGGAGCGTCAGCTAACTCCTGCTGGGGCGACTGTCACCTGCTGCGAAAGTGGCGCTCAAGCACTTGAACTCCTAGGGAATGGCGCGTCGGTAGACCTCGTTATCACCGATAACCTCATGCCAGAGATGGGTGGCCTTGAACTGGCCAACCGGCTGCGGTCCGACTTTCCTGAATTGCCTATATTGATGCTGACCTCGGATCCTGCGGTTATGGGCGATCCACGGGCAAAGTTGGATATCGACAAGGTGCTGCAGAAACCAACGTTGCGCGCGAATCTTCTCGACACGATCTCCTCGCTGCTGTCGACCAACGAGCGAGTGGCCAAGAAACCAAATTCCGACCCCTATTTCACATCCGAACGCCGCATGCGCATCCTCGCTGCGGAAGACAACCGAACCAACCGGCTGGTATTTGGTAAGCTGCTAAAGGGGCTGAACGTCGATCTGCACTTCGCCGAGAACGGGCAAGAGGCGGTCGAATCCTTTCAGAAGGATCGGCCTGATCTAATCTTTATGGATGTCTCGATGCCTGAGATGGACGGAAAGACCGCAACCCGCATCATCCGGGAGATGGAGCAAACCGCCAATAGCCAACCTGTTCCAGTGATCGCATTGACCGCCCACGCTTTGCCGGGTGACGACGTTGCCATGCTGGCGGCCGGAATGAATGCCTATTTGACCAAACCCCTGCGCAAAGCGGAAATCATCAAGGCGATCCACGACCATTCGCGCGACGACCATGCACCGGTTGATAAAGTCGCGACGTCCTAGGCGGCCTCGGCGGCAGCGCGCAGAAAGACGGGCTTGTCGGGCGTCGACCTGCCAGCATCAAAGCGGTAACCCCCAACGGTAAACTCGGTCAGATCATCGGCATCGGTAAGGCGATGCTCCATCACGAAACGCGCCATTGCACCGCGCGCTTTCTTCGCAAAGAAACTAACGATCTTCGCGTCGTTGCCCCGCTGCTCCAGAAACACGGGCGAGATAACCCGAAGCGACAGCGACGGTCGATCAGCCGCTTTAAAATACTCCGTTGAAGCACAGTTGACCAAAAGCTCTGTTCCAGCCTCGGCAGCCAGTACATTCAACGCCTCGGCCAACTGTTCGCCCCAATAATCATAAAGGGATTTTCCGCGCTTGTTGGCCAACCGGCTGCCCATCTCCAGCCGATAGGGTTGGATCAGGTCCAATGGGCGCAGCAGTCCGTACAGCCCGGACAGGATTCGCAGGTGATCCTGCGACCAACGCAATGCATCCTCGTCCAAAGTCTGGGCCTCGAGACCTGCGTAGGTATCGCCGGCAAACATCAGGGCGGCGGGATAGGCATTATCCGGCGTTGACATTGTTTCGAAACCCGCAAAACGTGATGCGTTCAGCTTGGCGAGATTCTCACTGATCCCCATCAGTTTGCGCAGAGCTTCGACATCAAGATTACCCGCTTCCTCCGCCAAATATGTGGCGTCCGGCTGGAACATGGGAAAAGTCGCGTCTTCGCGGGTAGCAACCGTTTCATCCAGACGTTTAGCAGGTGAGACAACAACGAGCATGGCGATCCTTCTTCATTTCCTCGCGGCAGAAAATACATCTGAACACAAAGGTTCAAGCGTCTTCTAGGACCTTTAGAAAAGCAGAGCCAAACCTTTCCGCCTTTTGGGCGCCGACACCTGGTAGACGTTCCAAGTCTGTCATGTTTGTCGGGCGTCGCTCGGCGATTTGGCGCAAGGTGGCAGGTTTACAGCTGAGGTATTTGAGCGTCCCGCAGATGCCGCGGGCCAGCTCTAGCTGCGCGGCCTGTAGTTGGTCGAAAACCGGCCCAGCCTGCGTCCCGGCCAGCTTCCGACGGGCAGGATGTGTCTCGGGTGCTGGCGCGCCACGAATGACTTCTAAGAACTCGGCCCCGTATCGTTCCAACTTTTTCGCGCCAACACCGCTGATCCGAGCCATTTCGTCCAGAGTTTGAGGGCGCGCCTCCGCCATTTCGATCAGAGTCCGGTCATTGAAGATCATATAGGCTGGTAACTTGGCTGCTTCCGCGAAACCCTTGCGCTTCGCCTTTAGCGCAGACAGCAGAGGTGCATCTTCGTCAGAGACAAGAGTTTTGACCACCGGTCGCGACGCGGCTTTGGCCACGCTGTCCTTGCGAAGTTCAATCGTTGCTTCCCCGCGCAGTAAGGGGCGCGCCTCTTCTGTCATACGCAAGGCACCGTGGCGGTCCGGATCAGGGCGGATCAGGTCGCGCCCCATCATCTGACGGAAAATCGCCTGCCACTGGCGGCGGTCAAACTCCTTGCCGACGCCGAAGGTAGGCAAAGCGTCATGGCCGCGATCTCGCACCTTGTCGGTCTCATTGCCCAGCAGGATGTCGATCAGGTGGCCAGTTCCGAAAAATTCACCTGTGCGCAGGATTGCGGACAGCGCCTTGCGCACAGCCTCTGTTCCATCGAACAACTCGGGCGGCGTGTCGCAGAGGTCGCAGTTGCCGCAGGGCTCGGAGTCTTCCCCGAAATAGGCGAGAAGCGCCTGTCGGCGGCAGCCAAGCGACTCGGCGAGGCCAAGCAGTGCATTCAGCCGCCCGTGGTCGGCCAAGCGGCGTTCGGGGGGCGCGGGGCTTTCATCAATCTGGGCGCGTTTCTGACGGATATCGTCGGGACCATAAAGCGTCAGTGTTTCGGCAGGCGCGCCGTCCCGGCCTGCGCGACCGATTTCCTGATAGTAGGCCTCGATGGACTTGGGCAGATCGGCATGAGCTACCCACCGGATATCTGGCTTGTCGACCCCCATACCGAAGGCGACGGTCGCGACGACGATCAGCCCGTCCTCGGCCTGAAACCGGGTTTCAACGGCTCGGCGATCCGGGGCCTCCATCCCGCCGTGATAGAAGCAGGCACTGTGACCAACCTCGTTCAAAGCGGCAGCCAGCGACTCAGTTTTCTTACGCGAACCGCAATAAACGATGCCGGACTGCCCTTTGCGGGCGGCCGCGAAATTCAGGATCTGGCGGCGCGGAGTATCCTTGGCGGAGAAGGCCAGATGGATATTGGGGCGGTCGAAGCCGTGCAAATATGTCTGCGGTTGCTGCCCGTCGAACAGGCGGTTGATGATCTCGGCCCGTGTTTCCGCGTCGGCGGTTGCGGTAAAAGCCGCCAACGGAACATCCAATGCCTGACGCAAAGCTCCAATCCGTAGATAGTCGGGCCGGAAATCATGGCCCCATTGGCTGACGCAAT
>CAYFXM010000164.1:0-6213 GCA_964346965.1 uncultured Actibacterium sp.
CCTGCCGACCTGCGACCTGATCGTGACCGAGAATTCGTCGGTCGCGTTCAAGGGATATTTCCTGCGCAAACCGGCTGTCCTGTTCTCTCAAATCGATTTTCATCACATCGCCGCAAACGTGCCAAAGCTTGGCGTCGAAGGCGCCTTTGCTAAAGCCAGACAGATGGCCCCACCCTTCGAGGCTTATCTGTTTTGGTACCTTCAGAAGATGTCGATCAACGCCGGAAAGAAGGATGCCGAACAGCAAATTCTTGCCGCCGTTCGGCGCTGCGGCTGGAAAATTTAAGGCTTTTAAGCTATTTCGCGCCCAGAGATTGATCGGTTGAGGCCTGCCTTGTGCCGCATTCTCTGCTATAATGGCTAAATAATAAACCGTAACAGGTAACACGGGCAGTAATGACAATGGACAGGCGTTCCCTACTTTTGGGTGGCAGTGCACTGGTTCTGGCGGGATGCCAGACTACGACTGCGCGCGTGAGCACACGGGACTATTCCGGACCGCGCGTCACCCGCGTCATCGTGATGAAGTCGAAGCGCCGGATGTACCTGATGAGCGGTGACGAGATCCTTCGCAAATACCGGGTCGGGCTTGGTTTCTCTCCGAAAGGAGACAAGAAGGTCGTTGGTGACGGCAAGACACCCGAGGGGCGCTACACCATCAACCGCCGTAATCCACAAAGCGACTTTTACCTGTCACTGGGGATATCCTATCCCAACGCGCGGGACCGGGCCGAGGCGGCGATGCTCGGGAAAAGTGCCGGCGGTGACATCTTCATTCACGGCCAGGCCCCCCGTAAATACGGCGTGCCAACCCAACCCGATTGGACGGCAGGCTGTATCTCGGTGAAGAATCATGAAATGCGCGAAATTTATCGCATGGTTCAGACCGGCACGGTCATCGACATCTACGCATAAGTCAGGATGTCGGGACGGTCACCGCCCGGTGACCGCCAGTCACGAGGCTCCACCAGATTTTACCGCTCGGCTCTTGGAAATAGGCGATCCCCATTTCCTGTGCCCGCGGGTCCAGAATGACGATACGTGCGCCATCATCTTCCATCCATGCCGCCAGAGTCTGCATCTCGGTTTCGTAGGTCTCGGAAATGTTTTGGCCAACGAAGAACCCTGCATAGCCGGAGCGGGCGACCCGATCGATGGGCGAAGACCCGTCTGAACCAAAGAGCCATGGACGGTTTTGCACAGACATGTCACGGGCGTGGGTCGCTGCCGCGGCATTCAGTTCGGCATTCAGCGCGAGCGGTGCGACACCGCGTGCTTGCCGGAGCGTGTTAACGGCATCCAGCACGCGGAACTGGATCTTGGCCTCGTCGCGTTTGGCGATACGGTAGACCCTGGTCACAGCTTTTCCATCTGCGCCAACTTGGACCGGAATACCGCCACCGGCACAGGCAGACAGAGCCATCGAAGCCATCAGGAAAATCGGAAACAAGCGCATCAAAGCCACCCTGAAATCATAATTTCGCAAAGGTCTACTTGGGATTGTTGTTTCTTTCAAACGGTTCCGGCGGGAATCGGCTAAATGACGCGCGTTTGATTTGCGACTGCGGCTTTCCGACCATATGATTTGGCCAAATTCGATTTTGAAGGAATGTGGTTCATGTCCCACCCGCCCAAATCCACGCTCAGCCGCCGGATGTTTCTGACGAGCACTGCGGCAACCCTCGCCGCGCCCGCATTGGCGCAAAGTAACGCTGAAGAGGTATTCGGCGCCGAGATCGAACCGGATATCACCCCGACCGTGCGTCGCAACGTCGCCAGCTTCCGGGCCCTCGACTGGCGTCCTTACTTTTCCAATTTGAACAGGGGCGCGATTCTCGTCGATGTTAATTCGCGGGCATTGCATTACTGGTCGGCGGACGGATCAGACTACCGGCTGTATCCGACCTCCGTTCCTCAGACGGAAGACCTGACCCGCCGCGGTCGGACCAAGATCGTGCGTAAGGTCGTAGGCCCTGAATGGCGCCCGACCCCGTCGATGAAAAAACGCAACCCCGAATGGCCCGACTATGTCGGTCCCGGCCCGGACAACCCGCTTGGCACGCATGCAATGCACCTGTCTTGGACCTATTACCGGATTCACGGCACCCACGACACGCGCAAGATCGGACGCAGGTCGTCGAACGGCTGCATCGGTCTGTACAACGAGCATATCGCAGAGCTGTTCAGCCTTGCGAGGGTTGGCACGCAGGTGCTGTTGATCTGACAGGATTGATCGCAGGAAATTAGGAAAGGCGGTGCTGTTGCACCGCCTTTTATTTTATCGCCTTAGGCGGTCCAGCCCTGTAGGTTGTCGGCGATAACTTTGCACAGAACATCGATATGGGCGGGCTCGTCGTTCAGGCAGGGGATATAGGTGAAGCTCTCGCCGCCCGCTTCCTCGAAGCTCTCCTTGATCTCCTCGTTGATCTCTTCCAGCGTCTCGATGCAATCGGCAGAGAAGGCCGGCGCAATCACAGCAATCTTCTTTTTCCCCTGACGGGCCAGTTCGGCCACGTGATCCACGGTATAGGGCTTCAGCCATTCCTCTGGCCCGAATACCGATTGGAAGGTCGAGGTGATCTGGCTCTCGTCCCAGCCCAGACGCTCTCTGAGCAGGCGCGTCGTTTTCTGGCATTGGCAGTGATACGGGTCGCCCTGCTGCAAATAGCGTTTCGGCATGCCGTGATACGAGACCACAAGGATGTCCGGCTGGTCGTCGGCAACGGCATAGGCCCGTTCCACTGATTGCGCCAACGCATCGATATAATCGGGGTGTTCGAAATAGGGGGCCACGGTTCGCGCGGCAGGCTGCCAGGTTTCCTTCATCAGCGCGCGGAAGAACTGGTCATTGGCCGTGGCGGATGTGGCGCCTGCATATTGCGGGTACAGCGGGAAGAACAGGATCTTGTCGCATCCGGCTTTGACCATCTCTTCCACTTTCGAGGTGGTGGAGGGGTTCCCGTAGCGCATACAGAAATCGACCATAACCTGATCGCCGAACGTCTTTGACAGCTGGCCGGCGATCGCTTCGGTCTGGTTGCGGGTGATGGTCAGAAGCGGGCTTTCGTTACGCTCGCGGTCCCAGATCGACTCATAGGCCTCTCCCGACGAAAACGGTCGTTTCGACAGGATGATCAGTTGCAACAGCGGTTGCCACTTCCACGACGGGTAATCGATTACCCGCTTGTCCGAGAGAAACTCGTTCAGATACCGTCGCATCGACCAATAGTCAGTACCGTCCGGCGTGCCGAGATTGGCAATTAGAACGCCGATCTTGGACGCGAGAAGCGTGGGGTGATCGGCAGGGGCGTGCTCGGGCCGGGTGGCGGTCATAGGTTGGGTCCTGTTGGCGGCGTTATCGCCCACAGGAGATAACGGCATTTCGACCGAGGTCAAATGTTCGGATCGTCACAGCTTGGTTTCACGTGTTCCAAGCGCTTCAGCCAGCCGGGATTCGGCCGAGCCCGGGCGCAATGGTTGCGGCTGGCTGGCATCGGGGGACCAGCCGGTCAGGAAAATCGTCTCGAATGTCGCAGGGATGCGGCCATCGGCGCCAAAGCTCGCGTCGTAAATCGCAGCGGTCTGCGCAAATAGCGCCTTCGGCGGGAAGGTTTTTCGGCGGGCCGCCAGCGCGTTGGTCTCTCCCATCGCCCTCAGGTCGTGCATCAAGTGCAGCGCATCGCGATAACTGACGATGCGCGGCGTGCTGTCGGCCACCGGTAGGGCAAAGCCAGCTCGTTGCAGCAAACCGCCCAGATCCCGAATTTCGGCCATCGGGACGACGCGCGGAGACAGTCCGCCGGTGATCGCACTCTCTGCCTCGGCCAAAGCCGCGCGCAGTTCCTGAAGGGTATGCCCACCGAACAGCGCGGCAAGGAAGAACCCGTCGGGCTTTAGCGCGTGGCGGCACTGCACCATCTGACCCACCGGATCGTTAGCCCAATGCAGCGACAAGGCATGGATCACCAGATCATGCGCACCCGGTTCCAGCTTCAGAACCTCATCATCCGCAACGTGGGTCATTCCGGGCAGAACTTCAGCCCAGACCTCCGGCTGACCAGACACGACGGCGGGCGCGGTAAAGCTTCTGTTAACCAGTTCCAGCCTTTCCTGAATCTCGAACGCGGTTGCCTCGATCAGGAATCGCCCTTCAGGTGTGGCACGGCGTCGGTTCCGGGCCAAGGCATCACGGTCAGTTAGTTGCGGCGGGCTTTGGGTCATGCAGCGCGATGTAGAGGGTTCGGGCGCGAATGCAAAGGCTTTGGAGACTGGTCTATCCCCCACAATGCATTTCCTGTGGTGATTTGGTAGAGGAAGATTTCGCTTTCTGCGGCCCCTGCCGGCGCGACTGTTGGTTCATTTCCGGGCTGGTCTGCGATGCCTGTGGCGCGCCGCTGCCCGGCGAGGAAGCAAATCCGGACGGGGTGGTATGCGACGATTGCCTGACAATCGCGCGTCCATGGGGCAAGGGGCGCGCGGTCTATATGTATCGCGAAACCGGCCGAAAGCTGGTTCTTGCCTTGAAACATGGGGACCGGACTGACTTGGTGCGGCCGATGAGCCGATGGATGGCGCAAGCTGCCGAACCACTGATCCGTCCTGACATGGTGGTTGTTCCCGTTCCCTTGAACCGATGGCGGTTCTTCAAACGTCGCTACAATCAGGCGGCGCTGTTGGCACAGGGGGTAAGTCGACTCTGCGCTCTCGAATTCGTGCCTGACGCGCTGATGCGCCCCAAACGCACAAAACCGCAGGATGGTATGAGCGTCGACGACCGCTTTGCCAATCTCGCGGGTAGGATCCTCCCTCATGCCCGCCAGGGGATGCGACTAAAAGACCGACCAGTTCTATTGGTGGATGATGTTATGACATCGGGCGCAACCCTCGCCGCCGCGACAGAGGCCTGCCTTGCCGCAGGTGCAAAAGAGATTTGCGTTCTGACACTGGCACGTGTGGCAAAGGATCCTTAAATACGTGGGGAAACTCACGAACAGGGGCCGAACATGAAGACGGTCGAAATTTACACCAAGCCCACCTGCGGCTTCTGCCACATGGCCAAGCGTCTGCTTGCGGCCAAAGGTGTCAGCTTTGCGGAAACCGATATTCTGGTGAACCCGAATGAACGCCCGACCATGATCCAACGCGCCCGCGGTCGGACTACCGTTCCGCAGATATTTATTGGCGAAACCCATGTCGGCGGCTTCGACGATCTCAGCGCTTTGGAACGGGCCGGCAAACTGGATCCGCTTCTGGCGGCCTGATCCATGCGCACCGCCCTGCTGCAGTTAAATTCAAGTGATGATCCCGTCGAGAATCTTTTCTGGACACGTGCGCGACTGCGGGCTGCCGTGGCTGACGGCGCCAAATTCGTTCTGACGCCTGAAGTCACCAACTGTGTGTCGGCAAGTCGTACCCGCCAGCAGGACGTTCTTTGCCTTCAGGACGACGACCCCACTTTGGCGGCGCTTCGCGACGAGGCCGCGAAATCCGGAGTCTGGTTGCTGATCGGATCTCTTGGGCTGAAAACCAACGATCGCGACGGTCGCCTTGCCAACCGGTCGTTCCTGATCGGACCGGATGGTGCGATCGAGGCGTGGTACGACAAGATTCACATGTTCGACGTACAGGTCACAGAGACCGAGACCTTCCGCGAATCTGCCGCCTACCGGCCCGGAGATCGGGGCGTCGTCGCCACCACCCCATTCGCCAATATCGGGCTCAGCGTCTGCTACGACCTTCGTTTCCCCTATCTCTACCGCGCGCTTGCCCAAGCGGGGGCACAGGTCCTAACGGTTCCGGCCGCCTTTTCCCCGGTCACGGGCGCCGCCCATTGGGAGCCGCTTTTACGCGCTCGCGCAATCGAAACCGGCTGTTACGTATTGGCGCCCGCGCAATGCGGCGTGCATAAAATTAGCCGGGGCAAAACCCGGTCCACTTATGGCCACAGCATCGCGATCTCCCCTTGGGGAGAGGTGATCGCCGAAGCAACTGACTGCCCGGACACGGTTTTCCTTGATTTGGACCTTGCAGAAGTGGAAAAAGCCCGGGGCCGGGTACCGTCCCTGACACATGGCAGAGAATTCAAGGTCGAGATTTGAGTGATCCGAAGGAAAATCTAGCGGTTACGCTATTTGGCGAGCTGTTCATGGCCGATCAGCTGGCGCGCAATGTGTTGTCGCGTGCATTGCCCAAGGGTATGGAATTGAGCCATTT
>CAYFXM010000165.1:0-6201 GCA_964346965.1 uncultured Actibacterium sp.
TCCTTCGACCAGAACCGCCGCTGGAAGAACGATCACCATGCCGATCAGCAGCAAGATCGTTGCCAGTCCAATCGGGTCCACCGGCGGTAGCTTCCGAAGCATCACAGAGCTGATCGCATAGCACCCCGCCGCGCAGAGGCACGCCAACCGCCCAAGGGTTTCAAGATCGGCCCCTGTGCTTTCAAACGCCTGTGCGCCGATCAGCACAACCACCCCCGCGAACCCGGTCAGGAACCCGATGATCCGACGCAAATGCATGCGCTCTCCGGGGATCATGAAATGCGACAGCGGTAGAACGATCAGCGCTACCGCCGCCATTGATACGCCCGCAAAGCCCGAGGTCACATATTACTGGCCCCAGCTCAACAGCATGAACGGGACCGCCGAGCTAAAGGCCGCAATCACCGTGATTGCACCCCAATGCCCGGACGGCCCATAGAACAGGCGGAAGCCGCGCGCCCCCCAGACCACCAGCATCAATAGCGAGGCAAAGGTGATCCGTCCCGCAGCAAGCCAGAACGGCGTCATGCCCTCCAACGCGATCTCGATCACCATGAAGGTCGCGCCCCAAGTGATCCCAAGGGTCGCCACCATCAGCCAACTGGCCGGGGTGATCTGTGGCTGCGTCAAGCCATTGGCTCCGGCGCGGTTGGCAGGTTCTCGATCAGCTCCGCGATCTCGCTCGCGACGCGGCTCAAGTCTTCTGGAGTAAGGTCGGTCAAGGTAAGGCTTACACGCGGAGGCTCCGACCGCCGGTTCGTGCGCGAATAACGGGGGTCGTAGTGGTGTTTCATCAGCCCGGCTGCCAACGCGGTCCAGTCGCGTCCCTCGGCCAGCGCGACCAAATCTTCGATCAACTCTTTCGAGTGCAAGGGGGCGAGGCAGCGGATCAGGCCGACGATGCCCACCGTGTCGGGCAATGTGTCTGCATAGGTCCGCGTCAGATAGGCGGCCCGCGCTTGCAACGGGGCCGCGACCTCGATCCGGGGTGCGCGCAACATCGCGTGCCAGAGCGACGGGGGAAGGCGAATGTCGCCAACCTTGTTGGATTCCGCTTCGACCACCACGGGTCGGGTCGGGTCAAGCTGCGCAATTTCTGCCGCCAGAGCACTTTCGAACCCTTTCTGCGCGGGTTGACCCTCAGGCATGCCGCCAAAAATCGAACCGCGATGGTTGGCCAGTGCCTCGAGGTCGATCATCTGCACGCCAAGTTTCGTAAGTTCGGCCAGAATATCGGTCTTCGCCGTTCCCGTGTGCCCGGCCAGAACCACGACCGGCGCAGGGAAGGGGGCCTCGTACAGCGCCTTCTGCACCATCCGGCGATAGGCGCGATAACCCCCTTCAACTGTTTCTGCCTGCCAGCCGATCTGCCGTAGGATCGTCGCGAATGATCCCGACCGCTGCCCGCCGCGCCAGCAATAGACCAGCGGGCGGTATCCCTTGGGTTTGTCGGCCAGATGTGTCTCCAGGTGTCGCGCCGCATTGCGCGCAACCACCGCCGCCCCCTGCTTGCGCGCCACGAAGGGGCTGTCCTGCACATAGAGCGTCCCGATCCGTGCACGCTCTTCGTTGCTCATCACCGGCAGCGACACTGCGCCGGGGATGTGATCCTCGGCAAACTCCGCCGGGGAACGCACGTCGATGATCTCGTCAAACGGCAGGTTTGGCAGGTCGGAAAGCGGGGGCAGGGCGAACTTCATCCCTCTTCTTAGGCCGTTTCCAGAGCTGGGAAAAGCGTTCAAAGCAAGCGGTTTGTCGGGGGGATTCGCGGCCCCGATCCGGCAAAATGCTGCAAATGCGGAATCCGAACGAATTTTCGCCGTTTCGGATATAGGGGGCAGTTTAGGAGAGTGTTTTCCTCTTTCTGCCCCGATTGGGGAAAATTTCTCCTCGTTCCCGGTTTGAGGGCGGATCGTTCTTATCTGCGTCCCCCTAGTCCTCAAAACAGGGAAAATGTCCTATTTAACCATGCAACCGGAACCCCTCTAGGAGTAGGACCAATGGCCCGCAAATTCACACCCAAGGTCGTGACCGCCAATGCCCTGATCGAAGGAGACGTCATTTGGCTGACCGCCGATGACCAGTGGACCCGGTGTATGGATGATGCCGAACTGATCGTAGACGAGGCGCACGGCCAGCTGCGCCTGCTCTTCGCCGAGGCGCAGGCTGACAAGATTGTAGGCCCCTATCTGGCCGATGCGGCTGGTGGTGCCAAAGGCCCCGAGCCAACCCATTTTCGTGAAACGTTCCGCACCCGCGGCCCGTCCAACTATTTCCACGGTAAGCAGGCGGAGGCCAACTGATGTATAAGTATAACGACTTCGACGAAGCCTTCATCCGCGAACGCACCCGCCAGTTCCGCGCCCAAGTAGAGCGCCGCATCAGCGGAGCCCTGACCGAGGATGAATTCCGCCCCCTGCGCCTGATGAACGGTCTGTACCTGCAGCTGCACGCCTACATGCTGCGCGTCGCCATTCCCTATGGCACGCTCGACAGCACCAAGATGCAGCAGCTGGCACTGATCGCCGATAAGTTCGACAAGGGCTATGGCCATTTCACCACCCGTCAGAACATCCAGTACAACTGGCCGAAGCTGACCGATGTGCCGGATATGCTGGACGCGCTGGCTGACGTCGAAATGCACGCCAACCAGACCTCGGGCAACACCATCCGCAACGTGACCTCGGACCATTTCGCCGGCGCCACCCCGGACGAGATCGAAGATCCGCGCCCGGTTGCTGAACTTCTGCGCCAGTGGTCCACCGACCACCCCGAATTCCAGTTCCTTGGCCGCAAGTTCAAGATCGCCGTTGGTGCGTCGGAACATGACCGCGCGGTTCTGAAATCGCATGACGTCGCCGTTCAGATCGTCAAGAACGACGCGGGCGAGATCGGTTACAAAGTCTTCGTCGGTGGCGGCCTTGGCCGGACCCCGATCGTCGGGCAGGTCCTCTATGATTTTGTTCCGCGCGAAGACCTGCTGGCACGGATGGAGTCGATCCTTAGCGTCTATAACCTGCTGGGTCGCCGCGACAACAAGTATAAGGCCCGCATCAAGATCACCGTTCTGGAAAACGGCATCGACGAATTCCGCGAGCTTGCCGACAAAGAGTTTGTCCGCATCCGCCCGACCTTCAATGGTGCGGACTTGGAGCTGCTGGAAGATATTCGTTCGTTCTTCCAACAACCCACCTATATCGACGCCCCGACCGACGCCTACGACCGCGCTTACAAGACCGATCCGGTGTTCCGTTCCTGGGCTGATACCAACCTCGCCGATCACAAGAACCCTGACTACGCCATCGCCACGATCTCGATCAAAGCGCATGGCCAGACACCGGGCGATGCGACCAGCGAGCAGATGCGTGTGATGGCAGATATCGCCAAGGTCTATGCCCATGACGAGCTGCGCATTAGCCACGAGCAGAACGTGATCCTCCCACACGTGCACAAGTCGCATCTGCCGGTCGTATTCGCCCGCCTGAAAGAAGCCGGCCTCGCCACCGCCAATATCGGCCTGATCTCGGACATCATTGCATGCCCGGGCATGGACTATTGCGCATTGGCCACGGCCCGTTCGATCCCGGTTGCTCAGCAGATCGCGACCCGTTTCGACGAGCTGAAACTGGAGCATGAAATCGGTCAGCTGAAGATCAAGATCTCGGGTTGCATCAACGCCTGTGGCCACCACCACGTGGGTCACATCGGTATCCTTGGCCTCGACCGGGCAGGGGTGGAGAACTACCAGATCACCCTTGGCGGTGACGGGTCGGAAACCACCACTATCGGCGAGCGCGCAGGGCCGGGCTTCTCGTATGACGAGATCGTCCCCGCGATCGAGCGCCTGATCTACGCCTATCTGGACCTGCGACAGGACGAGGAAGAGACCTTCCTGCAGACCTACCGCCGTCTTGGCCTCGCGCCGTTCAAATCGGCCCTGTATCCGGAGGCTAAAGAGAAACATGCCGCTTGAGGCCCCCCTTGCCCCCGTGGCAGAGCGTGTCGAACATCTGAACGACCGCTACCGCCACCACGCTGCCAAGGACGTCTTGGGCCGCGCGCTGACCGACCCGCAGGTCGGGCGGATCGCGCTTGTGTCCTCTTTTGGCGCGGAATCGGTTGTGCTGCTGCACCTGTTGTCGCTTTTCGACAAGACCGCACCGGTTCTGTTCATCGACACCCAGATGCTGTTTCAGGAAACGCTCGACTATCAGGTCGACCTGTCGGAAAAGCTGGGCCTGACCAACGTGCAGGTCATCCGTGCGTCGGAACAAGAGGTCGCGCAGGGTGACCCTGACGGCACGCTGCACAAGGTTTCGACCGATGCCTGCTGCGACCTGCGCAAGGTCCAGCCGATGGAGAACGCGCTGAAGGGCTATGACGCCTGGATCACTGGTCGCAAACGCTTCCAGTCGGGCAGCCGCGCGGCACTGGATTTCTTCGAGAACGAAGGTGACTTCCGCATCAAGGTGAACCCGCTGGCTCACTGGGCGCCGGAAAACGTTCAGGACTACATCATCAACAACCGCCTTCCGCGCCACCCGCTGATCGCCCAGGGCTATCCCTCGATTGGCTGCGCGCCATGCACCAGCAAGGTCAAACCGGGTGAAGATCCCCGGGCAGGCCGTTGGCGCAACGAGGAAAAAGAGGAATGCGGAATTCACTTCATCAACGGCAAGATGGTCCGCGGACCCCTGCCGAAAGGAGACGCGGCATGAGCGTGATCGTAACCGACACCGGCTTTGGCGCCGACGACTGGACCCATGACTTTGTGGCGCTGGACCAACTGGCGGCCAACCGCGACTCTGCGGTTGTGTCCGTCGATCTGGCCTCCGACACCGATCCCGAAGAACTGGCCCTGCTGATCGACGGCGTGGACATGGTCCGCATCGACTTCCCCAGCTTCGCTGACGGCCGTGGCTTCACGCTGGCCCGCCGCCTCCGTCTTCTGGGCTTCGAAGGCCGCCTGCGCGCCAAGGGTCACGTGATCTCGGAGCAATACACCATGGCCCGCCGCTCAGGTTTCGACGAGGTCGAAATCTCGGACGAGCTGGCCGAACGCCAACCGTGGGAGCTGTGGCAAACCCGCGCAAACTGGCAGGACAATGATTATCAGGCTCGCGTTCGCGGAAACGCCTGAGTAAATAGGGTTCATGACGATGAAAGACACCGCTACAGCCGCATCGACCGGCGCCAAACCGGTTTTGCCCGACGCCCAGACTGTCACCAGCGTAAAGCACTGGACCGACAGCCTGTTCTCGTTCCGCGTCTCGCGCCCGCAAACCCTGCGTTTCCGCTCGGGCGAGTTCGTGATGATCGGCCTGATGGGCGACCCGCACCCTGAAACCGGTCGCCAGAAACCGCTTCTGCGCGCCTATTCCATCGCGTCCCCGTCGTGGGATGACGAGTTGGAGTTCTACTCGATCAAGGTGCAGGACGGTCCTCTGACCTCTAAACTGCAGCACATCGAACCGGGCGATCAGATCATCCTGCGTCCCAAGCCCGTCGGCACGCTGGTCCTTGACGCCCTGCTGCCCGGCAAACGCCTGTGGATGCTGGCCACCGGCACCGGCATCGCGCCCTTCGCCTCGCTGATGCGCGACCCCGAGACCTATGAAAGCTATGATGAGATCATCATGATGCACACCTGCCGTGACGCGGCAGAACTGGACTATGGCCGCGAACTGATCGACGGCCTGCGCGAAGACGAGCTGATGGCCGAACTTCTGGGCGAGGGCGCGCTGGACAAGCTGCGCTACTACCCCACCACCACGCGCGAAGAGACCGCGCAGATGGGCCGCATCACCGACAACCTGTCCTCGGGCAAAGTCTTCGAAGACCTCGGCCTGCCGCCGATGGACCCAGAGCACGACCGCGCCATGGTCTGCGGCTCGCTGGCGTTCAACAAGGATATCATGGCAATCCTCGACGGTTTCGGCCTGAAAGAGGGTGCCAACTCTGAACCCGCTCAATACGTGGTCGAGAAAGCCTTCGTCGGCTAATCGACCAATCTCTGGGAGGAGAGACACACCCCCGCCCCGGCGGGGGTGTTTTCGTTTGCACCCAAACCACGACCCACCCGTAGGATGGGTGTTCACACCCATCAATCCGCCAACTGATGGGTGAAATCACCCATCCTACACTTCCTCTTGGCGCGGGGCGGCCAGCCCCGGGCCGCGCCCGACCCTCCCCCCCGGGAGG
>CAYFXM010000166.1:0-6185 GCA_964346965.1 uncultured Actibacterium sp.
ACATGGGACGGACCTTCATCGAACCGACCGAGCAGATTCGCAATATGGGTGTCCGCCTGAAGCTGAACGTCAACCGCGCCCTGATCGAGGGCAAACGTGTGATCCTCGTGGATGACTCGGTTGTACGTGGCACCACGAGCCGCAAGATTAAGGACATGATCCTTGATGCCGGTGCGCAGGAGGTGCATTTCCGCATCGCCTCTCCCCCCACGGCATGGCCGTGTTTCTATGGCGTCGACACGCCAGACCGCGAAAAGCTGCTGGCCAGCCGGATGTCAGCCGATGAGATGGCCGGATATCTGGGCGTCGACAGCTTGAAGTTCATCTCTCTAGACGGGCTTTACCGCGCGGTGGGCGACAAAAACGGTCGCGATCCCAAAGCGCCCAGCTATTGCGACGCCTGCTTCTCGGGCGAATACCCGGTGGCGCCGAGCGATATGATTGAAAAAGGTTTCCAGCTTAAAGCGGCGGAATGAACCTTCTCGACCTCGACAAGCGCTGGCAACGGTTCAACGATGCGGACCGTGTATGCCCATGTTGCGGGAAGACATTCGGGGGCGTGTTTGACATCGGCTTTGACCATCCGCTGACATGGCCCCATGAGAACCGCGCTGACAGCGGGCTGGACGTGATCGAAGTCGGAGACGACAAACTCAGCGCCGATCTCTGCCGCGTAGGCGAAGATCGCTTCATCCGTTGCGTTGTTCTCCTGCCAATCCGGGGCAGCGACGAGAGCTTCGCTTTCGGCGCGTGGGGCAGCGTACATCCCGACAGTTTCGCTCGATATGTCGAGGCATGGAACGCGGACAATTGGAGCGACTTCGAAGGTTGTTTTGCGTGGCTGGCAAATGACCTGCCCGGATTCGAAAGTGAAGAGCCCATCGCCTGCAACCTGTCCGTCGGTGACGGCAGTCACCGCCCATCCTTACAAGCCCAAGATGGACCGCTGAAAGAGGCACAGGAAAACGGGATCAGCTTTGATGACTTGCTGGACATCTATGCCGCGACCGGCAACGATATTCGCGCGCACCTGACCGCAGACTGACGGCCTGACTACCGCCCTTGTTATGATCGACACACAGAACGACCTTCGCTGGAAACGGCTCAACAACCCGGAACGTGCCTGCCCCTGCTGCGGGCGCCAATTCGCGGGTTTGTTTGATATCGACTTCGACCACCCTCACCCGTGGCGCCACGTTAGCCTGCAAGTTTCGGGAGAAGAGGTTCTGGAATTTGGCGACGACCGGCTTACCCCCGATCTTTGTCAGGTCGGCGAGGCTTATTTCATCCGGGGTCATCTTGAAATTCCGCTTCTTGGCACGCAGGAGAAACTGACCTACACGCCGTGGGTGAGCGTCTCGGTCGATAACTTCCGCTTGTACCTAGAAGGCCAGAAAACCGGCGATTTCTCGGATCATCCAAGCAGCAACGGCTGGCTGATGAATTTCCTACCCGGTTGGGACATGAACAGCTGGCTGTCCTCAACGCTGAATTTCAACACCCAAGCAACCCGACCTACGATCGACGTGTACCCGCACCATCATCCGGTCAGCATGGCTCAACGCAATGGGATCAACTTCGACCAGCTTCTTGACCTCTACGCCGCAGCAGGCCACGACATTCGGCCACATTTGCTGGCAGACTAGGCGGTCTCTCTTGACCTCTGCCTTTAGTTGCTCCACACCCCGCCCATGACCAAACTTGCCCTCATTACCGGTGCCTCGCGCGGCTTTGGCGCGGCGGTGGCCGAGGCCCTCGCCCCAGATTATCACGTGATCGCCGTGGCTCGCACCACAGGCGCGTTGGAAGAACTGGATGATCGCATCCAGGCCAAGGGCGGACAGTCGACGCTTGCGCCGATGGATGTTTCAAACGCCGATGCCATGCGCCACCTATGCCGCTCGATTCACGACCGTTGGGGCAAGCTGGACATATGGGTGCACACCGCGATCCACGTGCCACCACTGGCGCCTGCCGACCACATTGCCGAAAAGGATTGGGACAAGACCGTTGCCATCGACATCAAAACCGTTGGCCTACTGATCCCCTTCCTCGCACCTCTGCTGCGCGCTTCTGGCGCCGGGCGGGCCGTGTTTGTCGATGACAGCAACGCGGGCAAGTTCCACGGCGCCTATGCCGCTGCCAAAGCCGCGCAACGCGCCTTGTTCACCGCGTGGGAAGCCGAAACCGCCACCAGCGACAATCTGAGCGTTGTCAGCTTTGAGCCGGAACCCATGGCGACCGCAACCCGCGCCCGTTTCTATCCGGGTGAGGACCGTGAACCGCTTGCAGACACGCATGCCGAAGCCGCGCGGCTGATCACCTCCATTTCCTAAAGGTTTCCCGCCGCTAACCGCCCTGCCCGCTTGCCGGAAGGCAGGCGCTGTTCTATGCAGAACCAAGACCAACGGGACGAGCGGTACATGCGGATACTCATCACCAATGACGACGGCATCAATGCGCCGGGGCTGGACGTCCTGCACGCGATTGCCAGCGAGATCGCCGGACCAGAGGGAGAGGTCTGGACCGTCGCCCCAGCCTTTGAACAGTCAGGGGTAGCGCACTGCATTTCCTACACCCGCCCGTTCATGATCGCCGAGTTGGAAGAGCGCCGCTTCGCCGCCGAGGGAACGCCCGCCGACTGCGTTCTTGCGGCCCTGTACGATGTCATGTCTGACGACCGCCCCGATCTCGTATTGTCCGGCGTAAACAGGGGCAACAACGCGGGCGAGAACGCGATGTATTCCGGTACGCTCGGCGCCGCAATGGAGGCCGCTTTGCAAGGTCTTCCAGCGATTGCACTCTCGCAATACCTGAGCCCTGAAATCTATGACAAACCCTTCCAATTCGAAGCTGCCGCGGACCACGGCGTCGCCACCGTGCGAAAGCTTCTGGATTACGGTGTTTGGGATGAGGGCGACTATCGTCTCTTCTATAACGTCAACTTTCCTCCGGTTCGTGGAAAGGACGTCGCCGGCCTGCGCGTAACCCCCAAAGGGTTCCGCCGCGACACCTACTTCCGCGTCGCCCCCCAAAACAGCCCCACGGGCCGCAAATTCTTGTGGGTTACCGGCGGCGGTCAGCAGAACCCGACATTGCCCGGCAGCGATGTGGCCGAGAACCTAAACGGATATATCAGCGTCACCCCAATGCGGGCTGACCTCACGGCGCATGACCACCTCGCGCCATTGAAGGAACGGTTGGAATGAGCGCCCCCGAAGACAAGATGCGCTTCATGTTCGCGCTCCGCTCTCACGGTGTCACCGATGACCGTGTCCTGACAGCGATGGAAAAGATCGACCGCGCTGCCTTCGTGCAAGAAGGCCTGTTCTCGGACCGCAGCTATGATGACATGCCCTTGCCGATTGCCTGCGGCCAAACCATCAGCCAACCCTCTGTCGTCGGTATCATGACACAGGCTTTGGACGTCGGACCGCGCGACAAAGTGCTCGAAATCGGCACCGGTTCGGGCTATCAGGCGGCCGTGCTCAGCCAGCTGTGCCGCCGAGTCTATACGGTCGAGCGTCACAAGAAATTGGTCAAGGATGCCAAGGCGTTATTCGAGCGTCTTGACCTGCACAATATCACGACGTTGCACGGAGATGGATCGCGCGGGCTCCCCGAACAAGCCCCGTTTGATCGCATCATTGTGACAGCTGCCGCAGAAGACCCCCCCGGTCCTCTCTTGGCGCAACTGCGTGTCGGCGGTATTATGGTGGTGCCTGTCGGACAGTCCGATGCAGTTCAGAGCCTGATAAAGGTCACCCGGACGGAGGATGGGTTCGAGTATGACGAGTTGCTCGCGGTGCGTTTCGTGCCGCTTCTGGAAGGGCTCGGTCGCGAATCAAGCAGTCTAAACCCCGGAAAACACGGGGGCCAAATTGAGGATTACGCGCTATGCCAACCCACAACGTCCATCGCCTCGCGGTGTCCGGCTTTCTGCTGGTAGCACTCGGCGCCTGTCAGGTGCCTGATTTTGACCTTCGTAACGGCGGTGCCGATACAACCAACGCCGTCCGCTCATCCACCCTGCCACGACCGGAACCCGATAGCCGGGGTGTGATTTCCTATCCGACCTATCAAGTCGCCGTTGCACAACCCGGCGACACGGTCGCGACAGTTGCTGCAAGAATTGGCATGAACTCAAACGAGTTGGCCGCCTTCAACGGCATTCACCCGAACACTCCCCTGCGTCCGAACGAGATCATTGCACTGCCCAGACGCATCGATATGTCCTCGAGCACAACAGTCGGTGACGGCAATATCTCGATCACTACGCTTGCCGGTGACGCGATCAACCGGGCTGACAGTGGCAGCCCCACGGCGGCAAGCTCGACCACCGGCGATACACCGGTCCGACACCGCGTCGAACGTGGCGAGACCGCCTTCTCAATCGCGCGCCTCTACGGCGTTTCAGTCCGCGCACTGGCCGACTGGAACGGGCTTGGCCCCGATCTGCAGGTCCGCGAAGGGCAATATCTCTTGATTCCGGTCGCAACCGAAACCCAAGAGGTCACGACAACCAGTCGCCCGGGTCAGGGAAGTGCGGCCCCAGCTCCACCAAGCGCCTCTACCCCGCTTCCGCAGGACACCGTCTCGGCGACCACATTGCCGCAAAACGACCTCTCTTCGGAGCGCACCTCTAGCAGTCGCTTGGAGATGCCCGTGAGCGGCAAGATCATCCGCGGATATCAGAAACGCGTGAACGACGGCATCGATATCGCGGCCAGTTCCGGCACCGCCGTGAAGGCAGCAGAAGACGGAACCGTCGCCGCCATTACCCGCGATACCGAGGGTGTCCCGATCCTCGTTCTGCGCCATCAGGACAACCTTCTGACGGTCTATGCCAATATCAAGGATCTCAAGGTCGCCAAAGGGGATAGCGTCAAGCGTGGGCAAACTCTGGCCTCTGTCCGCGGCGGCAATCCCAGCTTCCTGCATTTCGAGGTGCGTGAGGGCTTTGAAAGCGTCGACCCAACACCGTTCATCAACTGATGCAACCAAAGGCCGCGTTTCGATCAGATAGGCGGCCTGCATCTTCGTTTGGCTTATTATATCCCGGCGAGCGCGAGGAGCTGACCCCTCTTTTTCACACTCGAACGCCGCGACGTCCCGCCAGATCACAGAAATATTGCCACGCCACACGACCCGACCGCGCGCCGCGAGTGGCCTGCCACTCGATAGCCTCGGCCCAAAGAGTTTCCTCGTCGATCTCAATCCCATGTGCTCGGCAATAGCCACGGATCATCTCGAGGTATTCGTCTTGGCTGCATGGATGGAAACCCAGCCACAATCCGAACCGGTCCGACAACGACACCTTCTCCTCGACCGCTTCCGAGGGATTGATGGCGCTTGATCTCTCGTTCTCGATCATATCGCGCGGCATCAGATGTCGGCGGTTCGAGGTCGCGTAGAACAACACGTTGTCGGGCCGCCCCTCGATCCCACCATCAAGAACCGCCTTCAATGATTTATAGTGCTGGTCGTCATGGCTGAAGGAGAGATCATCGCAGAACAGCAGGAAACGGTGTGCCGACGCTTCACGCAGGTGATTCAGCAATCGCGAAACAGACGGTAAATCCTCGCGTTGCAGTTCCACTATTTTCAACGGCAGTCCGCGTTCATTAACTTCGGCGTGGATTGCTTTGACAAGGCTGGATTTTCCCATCCCGCGGGCGCCCCACAGAAGCGCATTGTTCGCAGGCAGGCCACGGGCAAATTGCATCGTATTGTTCAGCAGTGTGTCGCGAGACCGATCAATACCAATAAGAAGCGAAAGCTCCACACGACTCACGACTGGCACGGGGTCGAGGCAATCGGGAGAGACATGCCAGACAAAAGCATCCGCGCTGTCGAAATCAGGCGTTTCCAACGGCGCTGGATAACGCCTCTCCAATGCATCAGCGATCCGGCGAAGGTGGTCGCTCTCGCTCATTCCCTCGCCGCATCCGAGTCGTCGACCATTTCGTCGGCAGCCTCTTCTTCGTCCTCGAACTCGTCCTCGTCGAACCAAAGACCCTGCTCTCTCAGGTCCGCCTCACGTTTCGTTTCGACGCGGGCGACGAGGAAAATGGACACTTCGTACAGGCCGTAGACTACCGTGAACAGCAGGACCTGAGTGGTCACATCCGGGGGCGTCACGAGGGCCGCCACAGACAGGATGCCAACCACCGCGTACTTGCGCG
>CAYFXM010000167.1:0-6157 GCA_964346965.1 uncultured Actibacterium sp.
ATCCAACCAAACCAAGCGCTGTGTTTGCTCCATGACAAGTCCCCAACAATTCCTGTTCAGACCATGCGAACGGATTCCGAACAAAGCGTAAACATCTGTCAAAAACTGTTCCGCTGTAGTTCATGTTTTCTTAGGCTCTTCAGTCTAGTCCGGATGAAGACTGGAGAATCCCGATGTATGAAATACGGCTGCTCTTTTCGTTGCTTCTGGTGTTGATGGGCGCGCCACAACTCGCGCTGGCACAGACGCTGTCAGTCCAGGACTGCGAAGACATCGTTTTACGATATGGAATCGAACCGCAGGAATGCAGCACAATCGGGCCGGACGCCGCTCAACCTGTAGCGCCATCGATCCTGACGCAGCGCATGGTTGAGAGTCATATCTTCTTCAAACGTGGTGGCACTCGATTGGATAGGAACGCGATAGCCCAGCTGAAAAAGATTGCGCGTGTTTTGGAAACTAAGCCCTTATCAGGGTCTTGCCTGAAATTGGTTGGGCATTCCGATTCGATCGGCTCTGTTCAAGCCAACCTGTCTTTGTCTCGAAAACGCGCCGAGGTCGTGTCCCACTATCTTGGGAACATACTTGGCGACCCCGGTCGCATCGAACTGGTGGTCGGAAATGGGGAAAGCAATCCACTTTCTGGATTCGCACCGGAGGCACCAGAAAACCGCCGGGTAGAAATTCTCGCACGAAAGTGCCCTTTGCCATTCGCAGGCAAAGAGCCTTTCGAAAACCTGGAATTTTAAAGAGGACCAAGGGGCGGTAACCCCTAGGCCAGAGATCAAGCGTTTTCGAGGCGCTCGATCTCGTCCTTAAGTCGGAGCTTTTTCTTCTTTAACTCGGCGATCGTTAAATCGTCGGATCCGGGGCTACGCTGAACCTGTTCAACGCGCTCCGAGAGAGATTGGTGTTTCTTACGGAGTTCCTGCAAATGTGAACTCATGCTCATGAACCGACTCCTCTCATTTTCAGTTAAGCCCAGCAAGTCGATCACAGAATTCGAGTCGTGTCACGCTGCTGTTGCATAATCCTGCATGGGAAATGTGCTTAAAACTCGATCTAACCGTCTGGCCAAGGAAATTTCGCGCCTTCGCGTAGGACTTGTTCGATTACAGAGCAGTAGTCATCATCGTCCGAAAGGTGCCGTGTACCCTCGTGCAGCCGTACAGCGGGTAATAGAGCAAGCGGCGCCCGCCCACCTTTGATCGCGCGCAAGAGAACCAATTTGGAGCGGCGGTCCTCTCGCGGTGCCAGAGGCAGAATCTCGAAACTTCCAAGGCGGTGATCCATGGAATTGAGGATGTCAGAAAGACGATCAGTGCGCTGGATCATGGTCAAGACGCCTCGGTGCTTCAACCGGCGCGCCGCGACCTCAATCCATTGAGCCAACGGCGTTGCTTCGCCAAAGGCAATCTCGCGCCCCAGATCTCGTGCCGATTGGCTTTTGTTGCGGTCGAAATAAGGGGGATTCGCAATGACGTGATCAAAGCTCCGTTGCCGCAAATCAGCGGGCAGGACCGATAGGTCAGCCTCGACTATCTCTAGCGGCAGCGCATTTTCCTCCGCGTTTCGGCGCGCGAGATCGGCATAAAACGCCTGCACCTCGACGCCGGTGACCCTTATGCCTTCAACCCGAGATGCGAGACATAGGCTTGCCACGCCAGCGCCGCATCCCAGCTCCAACACTTGGTCGCCCGATTGCGCGGGTACGGCCGCCGCAAGAAACACTGCATCGACCCCAGCGCGGTATCCAGCCCGGGGCTGCCAGGCATGGATTCTGCCACCCAGAAACTTGTCCCGTGTTAGCTCAGCCTCAACCATTGTCCAGCGGCACGTCGTTGTCGCGTAAGATCGCCTTGGCGCGGAAATGATCCTGATCCCGCACCATGATCCGGCGCGGCAAAACGCCGATGCTTCCCTCGAGAACACTCATGTGGACATCCATAGGGAAGCAGTCTATTTCTTCGCCGCGAAGGAGTGCGGTTACGAAGGCCACGATGGTGGGGTCATTGGTGCGCAAAAGCTCTTTCATACTCACGGACATAAGGGCATCCCCCCCGATTTGTCGAGCATGGTGACGAGAGCGTGATGGGCTTGGACAACGCAGTTAGCAAACCACATGAGCGGCTTGGCCAGTATCTGGCCGAGGATATGGCAGCGGTAAACGAGCTGATCCGAACACGGATGGCGTCGAAACACGCGCCCCGCATCCCCGAGGTCACGGCGCATCTGGTCGAAGCGGGTGGCAAACGCCTGCGCCCGATGCTGACGCTGGCCGCCGCGCGGCTCTGTGGTTACAACGGCCCGTTCCACGTGCATCTGGCCGCGACGGTTGAATTCATTCATACCGCGACGCTGCTGCATGATGATGTGGTCGATGAAAGTGCCCAGCGGCGCGGGCGCCCAACTGCGAACCTTCTGTGGGACAATAAAAGCTCTGTGCTTGTCGGCGACTACCTGTTCTCGCGGTCGTTCCAGTTGATGGTAGAGACAGACTCAATCCGCGTGCTGGATATCCTGGCCAATGCCTCGGCGACGATTGCTGAGGGCGAGGTACTACAACTGACCGCCGCCCAGGATTTGGCGACAACGGAAGATATCTATCTGCAGGTTGTGCGTGGCAAAACGGCGGCACTGTTCTCGGCGGCCACTCAAGTGGGCGGTGTCATCGCGGGTGTTGAGCCTGCAGTCGAGCAGGCTCTGTATGACTACGGCGATGCGCTTGGTATCTGCTTTCAGATCGTGGACGACCTTCTAGACTATGGCGGGGACACCTCGGCGACCGGCAAGAATGTCGGAGACGATTTCCGCGAGCGCAAACTAACCCTACCGGTCATCAAGGCCGTAGCCCGCGCCGATGAAGAGGAACGCGCGTTCTGGAAACGCACCATTGAAAAGGGTGATCAGCGCGAGGGTGATCTGGAGCAGGCGCTGGCGTTGCTGGCCAAGCACAATGCGATGGAAGACGCCCGTGCGGATGCCTTGGGCTGGGCGGCCAAGGCAAAGGCAGCACTTGAAACCCTGCCCGAACATGAATTGCGCGAGATGCTCAGCGATCTGGCCGACTATGTAGTCGCGCGGATCAGCTGACCTTCGGCAGCGACAGCTCAAACTGATCCCCGAGATATCCTCCGGCCACCCACCAATTGGGGTGGTCGCGATACAGGCGCTCTGTTGTTGCGTAACAGCTCTCTTTGTCTGGAAAAATCGCAAAACAAGTCGCCCCAGACCCGGACATACGCGCGAGCATGCAGTCGGGTTCGGCTTCGAGAACATCCAGAACCGTTCCGATTTCCGGAGCAAGCTGTAAGGCAGAGGGTTGCAGATCGTTTCGCTGATCGGCCAACCATGGGACGAAGTCCTGAACCCCGGTAAACTTGGGCATTTCCGCAGGCATCGGTGGATTGTTTTTAGTGCCAAGCGTGCGGAAAACCGCGGGCGTGCTAACCTCAACTCGTGGGTTAACCAAAACTGCCGGAATTGGGCCAAGCGGCGAGACGAACTCCATCTCATTCCCAATCCCGGTCACCCGTGCAGGGCGGTTGAGGAGGCACATCGGAATATCCGCGCCAAGGCGTGAGAGTTTTTGCCCAACCCGGTCCGCTTCCTTGGGATCGGACAAGTCCTGAATCAGCCCCCAATGCATCATCAGACCACGCACAGCGGCCGCCGCGTCCGCAGAACCCCCTCCGATTCCTGAAGCTGGGGGCAGGTTTTTCGTCAGAGTGATCGCCGCGCCGCGCCCCTCGGCAAACAGCTTCGCTGCCTTTAGAACCAGATTGTTCATGTCCGCAGGCACGCCCTGAGCCTCTGGCCCCTCCACCGTTAGGGACAACGTGTTGCCGTCGATGATGTCCAGACGATCATGCACCGGCGCGAAGGCGACGAGACTGTCCAAGAGGTGATACCCGTCCGGCCGTTGGCCGGTCACGTGAAGGGTAAGATTGATCTTGGCCGGAGCGTAGACCCTAGTCGCCATTGGCAATGGTCAAAGGCGGCTTGCCTTCCTCTGCCAGAACCTCGTCCAGCCCAACCTCCAGCTTGCGTCGGATACGGTCTGGGCTGAGTTCTTTCGGGACGTCATCCGGGTCGATGAACGATAGCGCCCGGCGCCATTGGAACGCGGCTTCCACTTTGCGGCCAACGGCCCAGAGCACATCGCCCAGATGGTCATTGACGATGGGGTCAATCGGCTCCAACTCGGCCGCGCGTTCCATATGAGTCACCGCCTCTTCGTAACGGCCAAGACGGTACATCACCCAACCAAGACTATCGGTAATGTACCCGTCGTCCGGGCGCGCCGCGACCGCGCGCTCGATCATGTCCAGTGCTTCGTCATAGTTGATGCCCATCTCGACGAAGGAATACCCAAGGTAATTCAGAACCTGCGGCTGGTCGGGGCGCAGCTCCAGCGCCTTACGGAAATCAGCCTCGGCCAATTCCCAACGGTCTTCGCGTTCATGCGTGATTGCTCGCGAATAAAAGATGAACCATTGCTGTGGTTCGACCGTTTCAAACAGCTCCAGCGCCCTGTCATAGGCTTTGGAGGCGTCGTCATATGCCTCGTTCCGGCGATACATGTCGCCAAGGTTCACATGCACGATAGGAATCGTGCCGTGGGTTTTAGAAAGTTGCCTGAGTACCTCAATCGCCGTGTCGATCTTGTCTTGCCGTTCCAACGCGCTGGCCCGGCCAAGCTCAGCCTCATAGAACGCGGGGCTGTCGGCCGGTACCTGTGCGTAGATTTTCGTAGCGAGTTCGTATTGTTCCTGAGATTCCATCAAAGAAGCCGACATCAGGATCGCATCCACATGCTCAGGACGCAGATACTCTGTCAGGCGCGAATAGACTAAGGTGTAGCCCGTCGCCGCTTCGCCATTCAGTGCTCCAGCGACAGTGAAAAACACCTCTGCCGCGCCGTCTCGCGCGTCCCTGATCGTATCGAAAGGCAGGGTTTCACCGGCCTCCAGTCGCGCCAACAAATCGAGAAGCGCAGGATCGAGCACACTGCCGAATATATCGTGGATAATGGCGATAGCATCCGCGTTACGCTCGAGCTGACTGAGGATCTGGACATGTGCCAGGACGACGCGATGAGCGCTGTAGAGTGGCTCTTCCTCGTTTGAGAAAAGTGCGTCCGCCCCCTCGAAATCGCCGACCGAGGCCAAGGCCAAGGCCTTGTGATAGTTGGTAAAGGTCGTCAGGCCGGTCTCGATCCCGGTGTCGTCGAAACCCTCCAACGCTTCTGTCACCTGACCCTGACCAAACTTTGCCCAAGCTCCGATCATGCCATTGACCAACGGGCTGACCGAGGCACCGGCCTCGATATCCGCGACAACGCTGTCGAAAGCGCCGCGCTTCAACTGATCCGCGATCAGGACCATCTGGGCCGTCTGATTCTGCACGTTCAGATCAATGATCCGACGGGCCAGCGGCACCGCTTGGTTCAATTTACCCAGCCCGATATAGGACATCATCGCGTTTTCCATCAACGCGGTATTCGATGGATCCAAAGCCAAGGCGCGGGTGTAATACTGCGCCGCGGCTTCGAAATCACCGAAAACGCTGGCGTGGCGTCCGGCAAGGTACGAACCCGACAGGCTGTTCTGAGCGACGACAGGAGTTGCGACACTGACGGCAGCCGCGACTGCAAAAGCGAGGGACCGGATGGATGGGAAGGGCAAAACGGCTCTCCGAATGTTAACCCCAGAAAGGTAGTCTTCCCGTCCCCCAATAGCAATGAGGCCTCGCAGTTTTGCGAGGCCTCTTGCCGAAACTGTTACATATTCGGGTAGTTCGGCCCGTCGCCACCCTGAGGCGTGACCCAGTTGATGTTCTGGCTGGGGTCCTTGATGTCGCAGGTTTTGCAGTGGACGCAGTTCTGGAAGTTGACCCGGAACGTTGGGCCATCGTCACCTTCCAGAACCTCGTAAACACCGGCGGGACAATAGCGCTGCGCAGGCTCTGCGTATTTCGGCAGGTTAACCTTGATCGGCACATCTGGGTCGGCCAGTTGCAGGTGGCAGGGCTGTTGCTCTTCGTGGTTGGTCGCCGCGAAAGAGACATTGGTCAGGCGATCGAAGGACAGGATTCCGTCAGGCTTCGGATAGTCAATCGGTTTGAAGTTCGCTGCTTCACCGGTCGCCTCTGCATC
>CAYFXM010000168.1:0-5715 GCA_964346965.1 uncultured Actibacterium sp.
GCAGAGATCACCAGCTATCTGAACCAGACGCTGGACAGCAACATGCAGGGCAACATCATCGACCTGTGCCCGGTTGGGGCGCTGACCTCGAAGCCTTACGCCTTTACCGCCCGTCCATGGGAATTGACCAAGACAGAGACCATCGACGTGATGGACGCGCTTGGCTCGAACATCCGTGTTGACACCAAGGGTCGCGAAGTAAAACGTATCCTTCCGCGCAACCACGACGGTGTGAACGAAGAGTGGATTTCGGACAAAACCCGGTTTGTCTGGGACGGTCTTCGCCGCCAGCGTCTGGATACCCCGTACATCCGTGAGAATGGCAAGCTGCGGAAGGCAAGCTGGGGCGAGGCGCTCGAAGCTGCTGCAACTGCGATGAAGGGCAAGAAAGTTGCTGGTCTGATCGGTGATCTGGCCCCGGTTGAGGCGGCATTCGCGCTGAAACAGCTGGTTGAAGGTCTGGGCGGTTCGGTTGAGTGCCGAACCGATAACGCGAAACTGCCTGCGGGCAACCGCTCTGGCTATGTCGGCACCGCGACTATTGAAGATATCGACAGCGCCGAGATGATCCTGCTGATCGGGACCAACCCGCGTGTTGAGGCGCCGGTTCTGAACGCGCGTATCCGCAAGGCATGGGCCGCTGGCGCAGACGTTGGCCTGATCGGCGAGGCGGTCGATCTGACCTACGCTTACGCCCATATGGGCACCGATCGGGACACGATGGTGGAGGTTGCCACCAAAGGCGTGACCGAGGAAACCAAGGCGAAGAACACCGTTGTCATCGTTGGCCAAGGCGCCCTGCGCGAAGCCGATGGTGAAGCTGTACTGAGCCAGGCGATGGCAATCGCTGAGGCCTCGAACAGCAAGCTGATGGTACTGCACACCGCCGCTTCCCGCGTGGGTGCGATGGACGTGGCCTGTGTGACTGAAGGCGGTCTGGAGAAGGCCATCGATGGGGCAGAAGTGATCTACAACCTCGGTGCTGACGAGGTCGAAATCGACGATGGCGCCTGCGTGATCTATCAGGGCAGCCATGGTGATCGTGGGGCGCACCGCGCTGACATCATCCTGCCAGGTGCTGCCTACACCGAGGAAAACGGCCTGTTCGTGAACACCGAGGGTCGTCCGCAGCTGGCCATGCGCGCTGCCTTCCCTCCGGGTGACGCGAAAGAGAACTGGGCGATCCTGCGTGCCTTGTCCGCACAAACCGGTGAAGTGCTGGGTTACGACAGCCTTGCCGCGCTGCGTCAGGCCTTGATCGCGGAGGTTCCGCATCTGGGTAAGATCGACGTGGTTGCGGAAAACGAGTGGACCCCGATCGCCGCGAAGAAGCCGGGCAAAGCCGACTTCCGCAACGCGGTTGCCGATTTCTACCTGACCAACCCGATCGCTCGCGCGTCGGCCCTGATGGCAGAACTGTCAGCGGGTGCCAAAGCGCGCGCTGAAGCACCGATCGCCGCGGAGTAAGCACGTGAACGGTTTCGCAATCTCTACAATTACCGCCCTGGGGCTGAACGCCGGGGTGGGGGGCTGTGCGCCGGTCTGTTGTGGACCGGAAGCAGAGCCGTTGGAGAGCGAATACCTTGGCGTAACCAGGCAGCGCCTCGGAACCGAATTGGTCAGTGTTGTGGCGGGTGCGCTGCGAACAACGGCGTATGACGCTGATTGCGCTATCGCCGGGCACACCCCGTCGGTTGGCCAAGAATTTGCGCGTCACGCGCGTACGAATTTCAACGAAGATACTGGCAATTGGCAGTCAGATGCTGTTTACAGCTACTCGCCAATGCTGCCGCGCGGCAAGTGTGTTTTCAACGCGCCTGTCACGACGCAAAACGTACCGTTTCGGACACACCGACGGACTGAGGGAATGAGGAACGATGGCTGATTTCTTGAACACTGGCTTCGGAACCTTCTTGCTGATCGCGGCGCAAGGGCTGCTGATCATCGGTTTCGTGATGATTTCACTCCTGTTCCTTGTGTACGGCGACCGAAAAATCTGGGCCGCGGTCCAAATGCGCAAAGGCCCGAACGTGGTTGGCGCCTTTGGCCTTCTGCAATCGGTGGCTGACGCTCTGAAATACGTTGTGAAAGAAGTGGTTATCCCCGCTGGCGCCGACAAGTCGGTGTTCCTGCTGGCGCCGATGATCTCTTTCGTTCTCGCGATCCTCGCCTGGGCGGTGATCCCGTTTGCGCCCGGTTGGGTTCTGGCGGATCTTAACGTCGCGATCCTCTATGTCTTCGCGGTTTCCTCACTAGAGGTGTATGGCGTGATCATGGGTGGCTGGGCCTCGAACTCGAAATACCCGTTCCTTGGCTCTCTGCGCTCGGCAGCGCAGATGATTTCTTACGAGGTTTCCATTGGCCTGATCATCATCGGTGTTGTTCTGTCGACCGGCTCGCTGAACTTCTCGGCTATTGTCGAGGCACAAGACGGTCGCTTCGGCCTGTTCAGCTGGTACTGGCTGCCGCACTTGCCGATGGTCTTCCTGTTCTTCATCTCGGCGCTGGCCGAAACCAACCGCCCGCCGTTCGACCTGCCGGAAGCAGAATCGGAACTGGTTGCCGGTTATCAGGTAGAGTACAGCTCGACCCCGTTCCTGCTGTTCATGGCCGGTGAATATATCGCGATCTTCCTGATGTGCGCGCTGACCTCGCTGCTGTTCTTCGGCGGTTGGCTGTCGCCGATCCCGGGTCTGCCTGACGGCGCCCTGTGGATGGTCGGCAAGATGGCCTTCTTCTTCTTCCTCATCGCGATGGTAAAGGCGATCACGCCGCGCTACCGCTATGACCAGCTGATGCGTCTGGGTTGGAAAGTCTTCCTGCCGATGTCTCTGATCTGGGTCGTGCTGGTGGCGTTCTTCGCGAAATTTGAACTCTTCGGCGGTGCGTATGCCCGTTGGGCAATCGGAGGCTGATATGGCTGCAATCGACTGGAACCGCGCGGGCAAATACTTCCTGCTGCACGATTTCTTCGTCGGCATGAAGCTGGGGCTGCGGTATTTCTTCGCCCCCAAAGCCACGCTGAACTACCCGCATGAAAAGGGCCCGCTGTCTCCGCGCTTCCGTGGCGAACACGCGCTGCGCCGCTATCCCAACGGGGAAGAGCGCTGCATCGCCTGTAAACTGTGCGAGGCGATCTGCCCGGCGCAGGCGATTACCATTGACGCGGAACCCCGCGAAGACGGCTCGCGCCGCACCACGCGCTATGACATCGACATGACCAAGTGCATCTACTGCGGCTTCTGCCAAGAAGCCTGTCCCGTGGACGCCATTGTCGAAGGCCCGAACTTCGAATTCGCAACCGAGACCCGCGAAGAGCTGTTCTACGACAAGGAGAAACTCCTTGAGAACGGCGAGCGTTGGGAAGCGGAAATTGCCCGTAACCTTGAACTGGATGCGCCGTACCGATGACCGACCTGAGCAAACTCTTCGAGCAGATGATGGAACAAAGTCACGCTATGGCGAAGGCTTTCAATCCTGCTTTGGAAAGTTTCCAAGTCACAGGTTTTGACAAGCTGATCCCGACCATGCCCAAGGACTTCATGGAGATGATCTGGGGCAACTCCTTTAACAAGGAAGGTCTGGATGCCAAAACCCGCCTTCTGGTGGTGCTTGCCGGGCTGACCGTTCTGGGCGCACAGGCCGAACCGCAGTTCAAATTGACTGTCCGCCACGCCATCGAGGCTGGCGCAACCCCGAAAGAGATCGCGGAAGTGATCTATCAGATGTCGATGCTGGGCGGTGTCCCGGCCATGACCAAGGCGCTGCATCTTGCGCAACAGGTCTTTAACGAGCTTGAAGGAGACGAGGAATGAGCGTCGCCGATATCATCTTTTACGTTTTCGCCGTCGTAGTGGTGAGCGCGGGTTTCATGACCGTGATCTCTCGCAACCCGGTGCATTCGGTGCTGTGGCTGATCCTGGCCTTCCTGTCTTCGGCGGGCCTGTTTGTTCTGCTTGGGGCGGAATTCGTGGCGATGCTGTTGGTCATCGTCTACGTGGGCGCGGTCGCCGTGCTGTTCCTGTTTGTCGTGATGATGCTGGACATCGACTTTGCCGAGCTTCGCGCACAGATGGCCAAGTATATACCCATCGCAGCGCTGATCGGTGTGGTCATCCTGATGCAACTGGGCATGGTCTTCGGGAACTGGCACGCGGCTGAAACCGCCGAGGCCGCGCGCGCCGCTGTGACCCCGCCCGTGGACGAGGTGCACAACACCGCCGCTCTGGGTGAGCTGATCTATGACGATTACATCTATCTGTTCCAAGCCGCGGGCCTGATCCTGCTGGTCGCGATGATTGGCGCAATTGTGCTGACCCTGCGCCACCGTACTGACATCAAACGTCAGGACATCTTGGCGCAGATCTACCGTGATCCGGCAACGGCTATGGAACTGAAAGACGTGAAACCGGGGCAGGGGCTTTAAGCCTCGCCCAAGAATGAATACGGCCCCGGACGAACCGGGACCGCGACAGTAAAGACGAAATCGGGCCAAAGGCTCGGAGGGACGACATGGTTGGATTGGAACATTACCTGACAGTAGCCGCCGCGCTATTCGTCATAGGCATCTTCGGCATCTTCCTGAACCGCAAGAACGTCATCATCATCCTGATGTCGGTGGAACTGATGCTGCTTGCGGTGAACATCAACCTGGTGGCTTTCTCGTCCTTCCTGGGCGATCTGGTCGGACAGGTCTTCACGATGTTCGTCCTGACCGTTGCAGCCGCCGAGGCTGCGATTGGCCTTGCGATTTTGGTTTGCTTCTTCCGGACCCGCGGCACCATCGCGGTCGAAGATGTCAACGTGATGAAGGGGTAAGAGACCATGGCAAGCATCATCCTCTTTGCCCCGCTGGTGGGCGCGATCATCTGCGGCTTCGGCTGGCGGATCATTGGTGAGAAAGCCGCGCTGTGGGTCGCCACCGGCCTGCTGTTCTTCGCCTGTTTACTTAGCTGGATTGTTTTCCTTGGCTTCGACGGGCATATGCAGCAGATCCACATTCTGGACTTCATAAAGTCCGGTTCTCTGGCGACCGACTGGTCGATCCGGCTCGATCGCCTGACCGCTGTCATGCTGATCGTCGTGACCACCGTCTCGGCGCTGGTGCACCTCTATAGCTTTGGCTACATGGACCATGATCCGCAGTGGGGAGAGGGCGAGACCTATAAACCCCGCTTCTTCGCGTATCTTTCCTTCTTTACCTTCGCCATGTTGGCGCTGGTCACTGCTGACAACCTTGTCCAGATGTTCTTTGGCTGGGAAGGAGTGGGTGTGGCCTCGTACCTGCTGATCGGTTTCTACTGGAAGAAGCCTTCGGCAAGCGCTGCCGCGATCAAGGCCTTCGTGGTCAACCGAGTCGGTGACTTCGGCTTTGCCCTTGGTATCTTTGCGCTGTTCCTGCTGACCGACAGCATCGCCTTTGACGATGTCTTCGCTGCTGGTCCGGCTCTGGCGGAGACGCAATTGCACTTCCTGTGGCGCGACTGGAACGCGGCCAACCTGATTGGCTTCCTGCTGTTTGTGGGCGCGATGGGTAAATCGGCTCAGCTTATCCTGCACACATGGCTGCCGGACGCGATGGAAGGCCCAACCCCGGTGTCGGCACTGATCCACGCGGCAACCATGGTAACTGCAGGTGTCTTCCTGGTTTGCCGTATGTCGCCGATCTATGAATACGCGCCGCAAGCGACGGACTTCATCGTCTTCCTCGGTGCC
>CAYFXM010000168.1:5805-6142 GCA_964346965.1 uncultured Actibacterium sp.
ATCAAGCGCGTGATCGCCTATTCGACCTGTTCGCAGCTTGGCTACATGTTCGTAGCTGCTGGCGTTGGCGTCTATTCGGTCGCGATGTTCCACCTGTTCACGCACGCCTTCTTCAAAGCGATGCTCTTCCTTGGCGCCGGTTCGGTCATCCACGCAATGCATCACGAGCAGGACATGCGGAACTACGGTAACCTGCGCAAGAAGATCCCATATACCTTCTGGGCGATGATGATCGGTACGCTGGCCATCACCGGTGTCGGTATTCCGCTAACCCACTTCGGTTTCGCTGGCTTCCTGTCGAAAGACGCCGTGATCGAAAGCGCCTATGCAGGTGGCA
>CAYFXM010000169.1:0-6107 GCA_964346965.1 uncultured Actibacterium sp.
TCCATTCGCGCTTTTAACAACTCGGTAAATCGCGGGGCGACTGCCTCTGCCACCAGAATCCGAGATCCTGCACAGCAGACTTGCCCTTGATTGAACCAGATCGCATCGACCACACCTTCCACAGCGGCATCCAAATCTGCATCAGCGAACACAACAAAAGGAGACTTGCCGCCGAGCTCGAGGGTTAGCGGAATGCCTCGACCCGCGGTTTGCTTTCTGATCAGGCGGCCCACTTCGGTCGAGCCGGTAAAGGCCACTTTATCGATGCCTGAATGACCTACCAGCTCGGCCCCGGTTTGCCCATCACCGGTCAGGATGTTCAGAACTCCCTTGGGCAAACCAATTTCGGCGGCGATCTTGGCAAAGGCCAAAGCCGACAATGGGGTGTATTCGGCCGCCTTCAGGACAACGGTGTTGCCAGCTGCCAGCGCGGGCGCCACCTTCCACGCAAGCATCAGAAGTGGGAAGTTCCAGGGGATGACCTGGGCACAGACACCATGCGGTTTCTGCCCGGGGAACTCGTCCTCCAACAATTCGGCCCAGCCCGCGTGATGATAGAAGTGCCGCGCCACCAGAGGGACGTCGATGTCCCGTGTCTCGCGAATGGGTTTGCCATTATCCAATGTCTCCAACACAGCGAGAAATCTCGCGTGCTGCTGAACATGGCGGGCCAAAGCATAAAGGTACTTTGCCCGTTCATGCCCGGGCAACTCGGCCCACCCGGCCTGTGCCGCGCAAGCCGCGTCAATGGCCTTTCCGACATCGGCGCTGTCGCCCTGAGTTGCCCGCGCAATGACCTCTCCGGTCGCAGGGTTGGTCACGTCGAACAATGTTCCGGGGGCGGTAAACGTCCCATTGATGAAATGACCAAACCCGGCTTTGTTCTCGGTCAGCCAGCGGTCGACAACCGACGAATCTTCGGGGGCAGGTCCATAATCCATGCTGTCCAGAATTTCAGATACAGAAGGCATGATTGCTCCTTAAGCCAAGGCGTGCCGATGGCCGGCCGCGTACCGCCCGGTGACGTGATGTTCTAGTTGCCGCTCCAGATCGCCCAGCATAGAGGACGCGCCGAGACGGAACAGATCGGGTTGTAGCCAACGGTTACCCATCTCCTCCTTCATCAGAATTTGCCACGCGATGGCGTCCTTGGCGGTTTTCATTCCACCGGCCGGTTTGAAGCCAACCTGATGGCCGGTTGCATCGTGATAGTCCCGCAAGGCACGAACCATGGTCAGGGACACGGGTAGAGTCGCGTTCACGCTTTCTTTCCCAGTGGAGGTCTTGATGAAATCCGCCCCAGCCTGCATGGCCACCATCGACGCGGCATAAACATTGCGCAGGGTCTGCAAATCGCCAGTGGCAAGGATCGCCTTCAGGTGGGCGTGGCCACAGGCATCGCGCATTGCTGACACTTCGTCGTAAAGAGCTTGCCAATTTCCGGTCAGCACATGTTCGCGTGTGATGACAATGTCGATTTCCTCGGCGCCCTGTGCGACGGCCCACCGGATTTCCTCTAGCCGCAATGACAGCGGCATCAATCCGGCGGGAAACCCGGTTGCGACCGACGCAACTGGAATTTTCGTCCCCTCGAGCGCAGCGACAGCATGGGGAACCATGGTTGGGTAGACGCAAACAGCGCCGGTATGCAGTGTCTCCAGCCCAAGCTTCTCGGCGATATATGGAGCGATCGGCTGACGTGCTTTGGCGCAGAGCCGCCTTACCCGGTGTGCCGTATCGTCCCCCGCGAGGGTCGTCAAATCGATGCAGCGGATGGCATTGACGATCCACGCCGCCTGATAGTTTTTCTTAACGGTTCGCCGGGTTGTTAACTGGGCAGCCCGACGGTTGGCGGCCGACCGGTTTACGGGGTGACCCTCGAACATATGGCCGTCCAGTTCCATCCCGGGATTTCTCGGGAGGTTGCTTAACGCCGAACCTACCTTGGCCATATTGAACCGCTCCTCGGAGTTACGTCACCGGCGACACACTGCGCCTTTGCTACCTAACAGCGTAAGCAATTCATCAGTCCAGATCATTCTGAAAATGACGGACGTTACAAAAGGTTGCCTTCAGAACTCTGAACGCGCGCCTGTTATTTCCTTGGAGAGACGATTTCGGGGCGAGCAACCCCCGCTGATTGCCCATAGAACCCCAAGAAGCTCGAGGGGCAATGCCCCTCGTCACTTCGGTGTATTACGCCGAAAGGCGTTCGGAAATGATGTCGAGTAACTTCTTGTGATCCTTGTCGAAGTTGCGGATGCCTTCCGCCAGCTTCTCGGTAGCCATCGGGTCCGCGTTCAGCGCCCAACGGAAATCAACTTCTTCCATCGGGACAGGGGCAACGCCGGTTGCCTTCTCGGGCGACAGGATCGGGGTGAGCTCGGTCGGGTCTTCGGCCAACTCGTTCAGCAGCGCGGGCGAGATCGTCAGGCGGTCGCAACCCGCCAGTGCTTTGATCTGGTCGCTGTTCCGGAACGACGCCCCCATCACGACGGTGTCGATGCCGTTTGACTTGTAATAGTCATAGATGCCCCGGACCGAGAGCACACCCGGGTCCTCATCTGGGGCGTAGCTTTCGACGCCGTCGGCCTTTTTGTACCAGTCGGTAATCCGGCCAACGAAGGGCGAGATCAGGAACACGCCGGCATTTGCGCAGGCGATGGCCTGAGCCAGGCAGAAAATCAGGGTCAGGTTGCACTGGATACCTTCACCTTCAAGGATTTCGGCGGCGCGGATACCTTCCCATGTTGCGGCAAGCTTAATCAGGATGCGATCCCGACCAATGCCTTTGGCTTCATAGGCGGAAATGATTGCACGGGCTTTTTCCACCGACGCGTCGATATCGAAGGACAAGCAGGCATCAACCTCGGTCGAAACCCGACCGGGGACGAGCGCACAAAGCTCGGCGCCAACGCCAACGGTCAGGGCGTCAGCGACTTCCAGCGAGGTTTTGGCTTCCGATTTCCCGGCAGCGATCTCCCGATCAACCATCTCGGCATAGGCAGGGCTTTGCAGGGCTTTCAGCACAAGGCTGGGGTTGGTGGTGCAATCCACCGGCTTCAATGCGCGGACGGCGTCGAACTCGCCGGTATCGGCAACGACAACGGTCATTTCACGGAGGGTTTCCAAGGCGGAAGTCATGGCGCGGGGTCTCCTTAAGGAACTGGCGTCCGGCGGCTGGACGTTGGGCTTGGAAATCGTCTATAGGGGCGCGGTCCGGGGTGTCAATCCAAGGGGCTTCTGCAGCTCTTTATCCAACGCTTCGCGATGCCAAAACCGCCGAAGCTTGCCAGAACATATATAAAAATTGTAATATGTCCGGGCATTGAGGAGCAGATTGTCATGATCCGCCAGTCCATTTTTGTCCTTCTGACCTGGTTTTTAACCGGGTTCGCAGCGCAGGCCGGAACGGAATTGATCATGGTCGAGGAGCAGGGCTGCATGTTCTGCGAGCGCTGGAATGCCGAGATTGCTCCTATCTATCCGAAGACGGAAGAAGGCAAGGAAGCTCCTTTGCGCAGGGTAGACCTTCGTCGCGGGATGCCTGACGATCTCTTGTTGCGAAATCATCCGCGGTATACACCTACCTTTATCCTGGTGCGCGACGGGAAAGAGGTGAGCCGGATCGAAGGGTATCCGGGTGAGGATTTCTTCTGGGGCCTGCTGGGAATGATGCTGGAACAGGAGTCATCTGAAAGGAGCGGCGGATGACCGACACCGACCCCTCGGCCAACAACAAGAACCCCCGTTCGAGTCTGCCGGTCTTTACCGAGGACACCAGCGACGAGACGCTGGAGAACATGATGGAAAATGCGACCACAGCCGCGAGCTTTCTGAAAGCGATCGGCCACGAGGGTCGGATGATGATCCTGTGCTACCTTACCAGCGGTGAAAAATCGGTTCGAGAGCTTGAAACGCTCCTCTCCGCCCGGCAGGCGGCAGTATCTCAGCAACTGGCCCGATTGCGGCTGGAAGGGCTGATTGTACCTCGACGAGATGGCAAGACGATCTACTATCGTTTGGCAGATGATCGTGCCCGCGAGGTGATGGAAGTGGTTTACCGACTATTCTGTGCAGATAACTCCTGCTAGAGTTGGTCCACTCACCAGCCGGGAATAGGGAGGAGTACCGGCGATGTTCGACGCAATGAGCGACACGTTATTGGTCACACTGATCGGTGGATTCGGTGGCCTTTTACTTGGACTTGCAGCGCGTTTGGGGCGGTTTTGTACGCTCGGAGCGCTGGAGGACGCGATCTATTCACATAATGACATTCGCCTGAGGATGTGGGCCGTCGCGATTGGTGTCGCGATGATTGGTGTGCATGTCCTAGTCGCTTTGGGGGTTATGGACCTTGGCGCGGCCGGCATCTTGTCAGAGCGGTGGAATGTGCTTGGCAGCATCGTGGGCGGGCTGTTGTTTGGATATGGTATGGCCTTGGCCGGGAACTGTGGCTATGGCGCGCTCGCGCGTTTGGGCGGGGGTGACCTGCGCAGTTTTGTGATCGTTCTGGTTATGGGGCTTGCGGCCTATGCGACCTTGTCCGGACCGCTGGCCTATGTTCGGGTTTGGCTGTTCCCTCAGGTGCCAGCAGAGGCCGTTCCCAGCATTTCTACAGCCGCCGAAGGCGCCATGGGCTTGCCTGCCGGGCTGGTCGGCATCGTGTTGGGCCTGATCATTTTAACCTTTGCTATCGCACCATCGCGGATGCGCGAAGACAAGCCGGCGATCTTCTGGGGGGCTGTGGTCGGTCTGGCCGTATTGACCGGTTGGGGCGGAACCGCGTGGCTGGCCGATGCCAGTTTCGGAGCGGTGCCAGTGCAATCGCACACGTTCGCGGCCCCGGTGGGAGAGGCGATGCTCTATGCCATGACGGCCTCTGGCCAAACGCTCAGCTTCGGGCTTGGATCAGTGACCGGTGTCTGGGTGGGGGCTTTCGTGGGTAGCCTGATCAAGGGGCATTTCCGGTGGGAAGCCTGTGAAGACCCGCGCGAGTTGAAGCGCCAGATTTTCGGGGCCGGCATGATGGGTGTGGGTGCTGTGACCGCACTGGGTTGTAGCATCGGGCAAGGGCTAACTGCGATGGCCGTTCTCAGCTACAGCGCACCGGTGACCCTGATTGCCATCTTTTTGGGGGCGGCCTTTGGGCTGCGCCAGTTGATCGAAGGCTTTCACCAGCCTGCCGAATAGACGTAAATTCGCCTGCGTCGGGCTGCGACGGAACGGACGCTTGCCAAGCTGATCAAATAAACACATCATGTTTTTCGAATATGTTGTGGGAGGTCAGCGGACATCATGCTTGAGGTCACGTTCTGGGGCGCGGCGGTTGCCGGGCTGCTGTCATTCCTGTCCCCCTGTATTCTGCCAATCGTGCCCTTCTACCTGAGCTATCTGGCCGGGACAGGTATGAACCAAATCTCTGCCGATGCGCCCGTTACCCCGGCAGTGCGTAACCGGGCGGTCGCGGCAGCGGTTCTCTTTTCGCTTGGCGTTATCACCGTCTTCATGGGGCTTGGCGCCTCTGCGTCGGTCTTCGGACAGATGGTGCGGGAATATTTTGACATCCTGCGCTGGATTGCGGCGGGCCTGATCATAGTGATGGGGCTGCACTTTCTGGGCGTGATCCGTATCGGCCTGCTGTATCGCCAATTCCGGGCGGACGCGGGCGAGGTTTCGAACCTTAGCCTCGCCGGCGCCTACATCGTCGGGCTTGCTTTTGCCTTTGGATGGACCCCCTGTGTCGGGCCGGTTTTGGCGGCGATCCTCTTTGCCGCCGCTGGGACCGAGACTGCGGGCAAGGGAGCCATGCTTCTGTTCACCTACGGGGCGGGCATGACCCTGCCCTTTGTTATTGCGGCCGCGTTTATCGGCCCGTTCATGAGGTGGATGGCCGGGTTCCGACGCCACCTGCCCGTAATTGAAAAGATCATGGGGCTGATGTTGATCGTCTTCGGCCTGCTGATCGCCACGAATTCAATGAATGTCATTGCTCAGTGGATGCTGGATATGTTCCCGCAGTTCGCCACCATGGGTTGATCGTCAGGGAGGACGACATGAAACGAATACTCGCAATACTTGGCCTGATTTTGGCGCCTGTACTCGCC
>CAYFXM010000170.1:0-6095 GCA_964346965.1 uncultured Actibacterium sp.
AGAGATGCCGGCGAGTTTGTCCGATACTTTCATGAACGCCTCCTCTGTGTTCACTGATGCAAGCTCGCGATTTCACTTTCACATTGTGCCGCGATACTTATTCTCCTGTTCCGCCCTTGCCGTCCCTGATGATTTTCTGTCCTCCTCTTTGCTTCTTTGGGGCGGTAATTCTTGAACAACGAATAGCGACGCCCTAGTCGGGCTTCGCTAAATCTTTCACGGTGCGATAGATGCCCGTGGTCCAGTCTTCCTGGCCATGTCCGGCAGCGCTTGCCACGTTGTAGATTTCCCGTGCGACGCTGCCCGTGGCCATCGGCACTTTGGCGGCAGCAGCCGCGGTCAAAGCGAGGCCAATATCCTTGCGTGCAAGATCCAACTGAAATGCGGGCGAGGGATCGTCGACCAATGCTTTAGCAGGCCAGGCCGTGGTGATGTGGCCAAGGCCCGCCGGCGTTTGAGAGATCACTTCGACCATCGTGTCCTGACTGGCACCGGCCGCCAACCCATAGGCCAAGCCCTCGGCCGTAACCAAATTACAGACCGCTGAGATGTAGTTGTTGACGAGTTTGACGACAGAGCCGGCACCCAGTGGCCCGCAATGGGTGATGGCTTCGCCCATGACCTCGAGGAAAGGCAAAATGCGCGCCACGTCGGCTTCGTCTCCACCCACCATGAAAGTAGAGGTGCCGGCTTCGGCATGCGCCGAGGTTCGACCCACAGGCGCATCGACCATGGCGAAACCCTTCTCGGCAAGCCGGGCACCAATCGAGCGGGTTTCATCGGGCAGGATGGTGCTCATATCCACAACAATCGCATCCCCGGACAGGCCTTCGGCAATGCCGTCTTGCCCATGAACCGCCTGATCGACAATGGCACCGATGGGCAGAATGGTGAACACCACCTCTGCCCCGTCTGCCGCTTCGCGGCCATTGGCTGCGGCGGTTGCGCCCGCCTCCACCAACCGTTGCACCGCCTCTTCCGAACGGTCGTATACCGTCAGGTCGTGACCGGCCTTGACCAGATTGCGGCTAAATGCGCCCCCCATCTGGCCGAGCCCGACAAATCCGATTTTCGCCATACTTTTTCCTTTGCTCACTGACGTGCAAGAAGCCCGAAGGCCTAGCGCGCGAGGCCGCCCATACAGCGGTATTTAATGTCCAAATACTCATCGATCCCGTACTTTGATCCTTCTCGACCAAAGCCGCTTTCCTTGATGCCACCGAAGGGTGCGACTTCGTTGGAAATGGCAACTTCGTTCACGCCAACCATCCCGTATTCCAGCGCATCCGACACGCGCCACGCACGACCAAGGTCCCGAGTATAGATGTAAGACGCGAGCCCATATTCCGTGTCATTGGCCAGCGAGATGACTTCCTCTTCGGTATCGAAGCCAAGGATCGGCGCGATAGGACCAAAGATCTCTTCGCGGGCGACGTCCATCGACGGCGTCACGTTTGACAGAATAGTGGGATGGAAGAAGGCGCTGTCATCCCCCTCTCCGATAATGCCGCCTGTTACCACACTGGCACCAGCTTCAACCGCACGCTCCACGATCGCCTGCATATCCAACGCTGCGTTCCGATTGATCAGAGGGCCGATTTCCGTCTCTTCCTCGTGCCCGTTCCCGACTCGCAGGGCTTGGGTTCTTTCGGAAAATCGACGGACAACCTCATCGCGGATCGAGTTCTGGACAAAAATGCGGTTGGCACAGACGCAGGTTTGACCGCCGTTACGGAACTTAAGCGCCATGAGTCCATCGACAGCGGCATCCATATCGCAATCGTCGAAAATTAGAATGGGCGCGTTGCCGCCAAGCTCCATCGACATGCGCTTCACGGTATCGGCGCTTTGCTTGATCAGGATCTTTCCAACCGCCGTGGATCCGGTAAAGGAAATCTTCCGAACAACAGGGCTGTCAGTGATAACCTTGACGATGCGCCGCGACGACCCGGTGAGAACGCTGAACAAACCTGGCGGTAGCCCGGCTCTTTCGCCCAAAGCGGCAAATGCCAGAGCAACGAAAGGCGTTCGATCAGAGGGCCGGACGATCATCGCGCATCCGGCGGCCAAAGCCGGCGCAAGCTTGCGGGTGAACATCGAAGCCGGGAAATTCCAGGGCGTGATTGCAGCGGTGACCCCAACGGCCTGTTTCGTCACCAGGGTCTGACGTCCCCCAACAGGAGACGGAATGACATCGCCATAGACGCGCCGCGCCTCTTCCGCAAACCACTCGACATAGGCGGCCGAAATGTCGATTTCTACACGGGATTCCTTAATTGGTTTGCCCTGTTCGGTCGTCATCACACGGGCCAATTCTTCCTTGTTTTCAAGGATCAGGGCATGCCATCTCTTCAAGACATTGGCACGGTGAACAGCCGTTCGCGTCGACCAAGTACGAAAGGCTTGCTGCGCCGCTTCAATCGCTTGCTCGACATCATTTTCGGTCAGGGACGGACAGGTGCCAATCGTCTCTCCGGTCGCGGGATTATTCACTTCAAAAGTGGCATTATCTTCTGCATCCCGCCATTGACCTGCGAAATAGGCCTGCTGGTGAAAGAGGGAGCTCTGTGCAAGGTCGAAGGCCATAAACGTCCATCCATATGTTTGACGCCGTCAGGTTATTTAGTTAGCTTGCCTTAATCCAATTCGAATTTCTTACACAATTCGTAAGCATTGCTGACAGGAAAATGGTAAGTAACTGTGTCCATTCGCACTTTAAAAACTCTCATCGCAGTGGCAGACAACGGCACCTTCAGTCGCGCGGCCGAGGCAGTATTCGTGACCCACGCCGCGGTGTCCCAACAGATGAAAGCTTTGGAAGAAGAATGGGGTGTTGCGATCTTTGATCGTTCTAAACGAACACCAGAATTCACTCCAATCGGCCGCGCCTTGCTGGATAAAGCCCGCAAGGTGGTAAAGGACTACGATGATATCGTACCGAGCGTTCTTGGCGACGATGGGCTAAAGGGAGAGTTGCGGATAGGTGCCCTGCCGACACATATGACCGGCCTCATTCCTCTGGCGATTTCCAACCTAAAAGCCGAGTTTCCGGAACTTCATGTTCTGGTTTTTCCCGCCCTGACACCAGAGCTTGTTACACAGGTTGAAAGGAATGAACTGGACGCCGCAGTCGTTGCTCGCCCCAATCTTCTTCCGCATTCCGTTGACTGGGAACATATCGCCGATGAACCGTTTCATCTCGTTGCCTCAGAGCAGTTAGAAAGCGACGATCCCTTCGAACTTCTGAAAACAGAGCCTTTTATCCGGGTTTCGCGAAATGGCGTTACCGGAGCAATCATCGAAAGCTGGCTGGACGAAAGAAAAGTTAAGGTCAACGACTCGATGGAACTGGAGGGGACCGAAGCTATAACAAGTCTGGTCTACAGCAATCTTGGCATATCCATCATGCCAAGATTGGCCGTCACGAACCACCAGACTTTCCCCCTTAAACGGCTGTCATTGGGACCTGACAGTCCGTCACGGACGATGGGGCTGATTTCGCGCAAGGACACGATACGAGGGCGTATGATCGATGAATTGGAAAGGGTATTGCTAAGGGCCGTAGAGATTGGGCACCTGAATTAGACGCCGTGATCAGATAGTTCATGGAACCTTGAAAAACGGTGCTGGAATAAGAATCTTATTTTCGATGTGGTCGACCAACGGTCGCATCTGTACCGCGTAAGCCTGCCATTCATCGCTGGCCTGAAGCGCTTTACGGCGCTCCCACCGATCATCCATGCTTTCATATCCCCACATGTGCACAATCTGGTTTAGCGGCCCGATGTCAGTGAAATAATACCCAACCATCTTGCCAAGAATGCGGGTCTGCACCGCCATTCCTTCCTGTTCATAAAGTTTCAGGAACTTGCCGGCATTACCATTCTTAAGGGTATAGGTGCGCTGATCGACGAACATTTCGAAACTCCTTAGGTCAGGTCATCAGGAAGTGGATGCAGGCCAGAACGAAGCCCGCCAGAAGAACCGTCAATGTGCAGACCAAGGCGATAGCACTGCCGCCGACATCGCCCAGTTTTTGAAGAGAGGTCTTCATGCCAAGCGCGGCGATGGCCGTGATCAGGCACCAGCGGGACAGGTCCAGAAGGCTTTGCTTAATCACCTCCGGCACCAGTGACAGGCTCCCCGCCACGACAAGTACGGCAAAGCCAATCACAAAGAAGGGAATGGGAAGGTTTCGCGGTCCATCTTGCTGACCGGAAAAGATCAACGACAGGATAATCACCACCGGAACCAGCAGGGCAACGCGAAGCAATTTCACGAAGGTCGCTGTTTCTCCTGCCAGATCCGACACCGTGTATCCCGCCCCAACGACCTGCGCGACATCGTGGATCGTCGCGCCAAAGAATACGCCGGTCGCAATGTCCGGCAGTTCCATCCAGCCGGCGATCACCGGATAAAAGATCATCGCCACTGTAGACAGAAGCGTCACGGCAATGACGGTAAAGACCGTGTCGCGCTCTAACGTTTCTGACTTGGGCAGAACAGACGAGATAGCGAGTGCAGCCGAAGCCCCGCAGATCGCCACGGCCCCACCGATCAGCAGGCCAAAGCGTGTGCGGCGCCCCAGCACCCGCGACAAAAGCAACCCCAATGCGATGGTCAGAAGAACCGCGATGATTGTCATCGCGAAGACCTCGGCTCCAAGCGCTAAAATTTGCTGAAAAGTTATCCCTAGGCCAAGAAGCGCCACGCCAAAACGCAGGAGTTTCTTCGAGGCGAATTCAATTCCAGCGGCCGTGGTTGCGCCATCTTCGGCAAGAAACGCGAAGGCCATGCCGATAAGTAGCGCCATTAACATAACCGGCGCGTTGTAATGCTCGGAGATGAATTTCGCAGCTAAGGCAACGGTGACTGAAGAAAGAAAGCCTGGAAACAGGTTTCGATAAGTCGCGAGCATGGGTGTCTCCGGACAAAAGGGAGTCGCCCCGGCGAATAGCCGGGCGGCGAATTCTCGGTTTTTTGGATTAGGTCAGCCGATCAGTTCGTCGGACCTGTCGTCGGTTTCACCAAACCGCTTCAATACCGCAGGCTTCGTGCCCTCGTAGATACGTTCAAGGTTCTTGCTGATCCGCTCGTTCTCGCGTTCGAACAGGCAGTTGCCTTCAAGGTCCGAGGCCACGATGAACGGTCCCATCCGCTTGCACCGGATCACCCACATGGCTTGGGCCAATCCAAGCTCTTCGTTCCAGTGAACCGCTTCAACATTTTCCACGCCGCGCCCGAGAAGAGCGCCGGTGCCATAGCCGACAGTCGACAGGTAAATCGCACCGTTGGGAACAAAATAGCTCTTGTAGTCTTTCGACGACATGCCCCCTTTGCCGATGATTAGCTTTGCACCGGATTTCGCCATCCACTCAGGCAGCCACTTGGCAAACCGGAATGACGCCGTGGCTGTCACAGCACCCATATCGAAGGAGCCGTCCTCGCGAATGGTCGCTGCGGGTGAGCAGTGAAAGTTGGCCGCACTTTCCGATGGCAATTCCATCGGAATGTTGGCCTTTTCCTCCAGCGCGCGCATATAGACGCCCTCACGGGCCGTATACATAAGACCATCAAGATAGACGATGTCGCCCAACCGCAACTGTGCAAGGTCTTCAGGCGTCGGTGTCGTGCTTAGTACAATTTCGCGCGGTTTCATTCTGCGGCCTCCATAGCTGGGGTCCAATCGACGGTTTCGCGGCGCTGGTACGGAGTGAACCAATCCGGGTCGGTGCGGTATTCCACCCGGCCATCTGGATAGAGGCGCGCGACAGCACGACGCGATGACAGGCAGAAGGCATGTACGCTCATCTGCATACCGCCGGTGTGGCAGTAGCCGACCTCGATGTTACAATCGATCACCATGTTCTTGCCGACGAAACCCATCGCGCCCATGCCGATCGAGTTGCCAAGTTCTTTTAGCTCATCCTCAAGCGCCGCGATCTTGGGATCAGAGTTCCGGCTGCCAACGGTGCGCAGCACCGAGGCCCGCTTTCCCAGCACCATGCAGGTGTCTTTAGAGCCGCCCAGCCCAATCCCGATAATCGCCGGCTGACAGGCCAATCCGCGCTTGCCGAAGGCGACAAGGCTGTCGA
>CAYFXM010000171.1:0-6074 GCA_964346965.1 uncultured Actibacterium sp.
TCCCAGATCTCGTTGATACGCCCGTTGGTGACCCAGAGCTCGTCACCCTTGGGCTGCATGAAATCATAGAAATCCGACCACAGATTCCACGGTGTCTTTACCAGATTCAGCTTGCCGGTCTGGGTGCTGAAGGCCAGTAGACGCTTATTGTGGATTGTCGTCCCTTCCGGTCCGGTGTCCGGGATGTCCTTGCGGTTGTAATCGTGCAGCCGCTTTGTTTCGATGAGCTTGTCGCCGTCGATCAATAGCGGTGTCTGCAACCCAGTCGTACCGAAGCTCTTGAGGAAATCATGTGCACGCATGCCCTTGCGTTGCGCCATGACCCGGATGGCGTTGTAGTCCTTGCGTGAACCGCGACTGAACCGACAGGTCTCCTCGAAGACATCATTGGCGTCCTTCCAGTCATAGCCCTCGAAGCCCATCTTCTTAGCGAGCAGGGACACGATCTTCCAATCCGGCAACGCACTACCAGGCGGATCGTAGAATTTCGCATAGAAGCGCACTCGCCGTTCCGAGTTGGCCCGAGCGAAATCCTCTTCGCCCCATGTGGCAGCGGGCAACACGATATCTGCATATTGACTGCCGATCGGGTTTCTCAGGTAAATGTCCTGATTGACCACCACCATGCCGCCGCTGTCGGTGCGCTGTTTCAGAGTATCGATGATCCCCTGCTTGTTGAAGGTCCGCACCTGATGCGGATTGAGCTTGGTATAGCGCTTGAACGCATCCTGCAGGGCTGAGGAGCCGGGCATGGACTGTACCCACGTCGTCCCCACCACATAGGCGAGACGCACGTGGCCAGCATCGAGCCAACGGTCGAGGTCCAGGCGGTGACGCCGCCGGCCCGGTACCTTGTACGGCGACTTGATGCCTGGGTACGGGCCGCCGCTCACGCCGCCGCGCTGGTGACCGCCGAGGCGGGTGACGACCCGGCCCGGTTTTCCACCGCAGCCGAGGATCACCCCGAGGTTGCCAATGGAGGCGGTGTTGAGATAGTTGTTAGACCAGTAATTACCCTTCTCGATGCAGATGCTGGTTTTGACGCGCTCGCCGCCGGCCTTGGGTTTGGCCATCATCTCTGCGGCCGTGTAGATCTTCTTGACGTCGATCCCGGCGATCTTGGCGGCCACGTCGGGTTTGGACTCTTCCTGTGCGAGCAACCATTCTTTGTAATGCTTGGGTGATCCCTCGTAGCCCTTGACCTGGAACTTGCCCCAGGTCGTGCGCCACTGCCAGGGGGTATTGCGCGTTCCCTGACCAAAGCCCGAGTCAGTCTCCCACTGATTGTTCACCCACTCTTTGATGAACTCCTTGTCCTCCCAGCCTTTTTCGATGATCACCCTTTGGATGGCCATGTAGACCGGTGTGTCGGAACCGGGGTTCAGGTCGATGTGCAAGCCACCGTGCTTTTCGGCATAGGCCGCGCCCGTCGTTTTCCTCGGATTGACCATGATGACCTTGGTCTTGTTGTTGTGGATCCCTTGCAGGATCCAGTGATTCCACAGCACGGTCTTGGTCTCGAACGGGTCGGTCCCCGAGATCAGTACGCAATCGGCGAGCGCGAAATCCTCGTGCGAGGCGCTGAAGATGTCGTAGCCGATGTCTACCCAACCCGGCACCGAATTGACCATCGAGGGATGGTCGTGCTGGGAAATCGCCGGCGTGCCAATGCTCTTAAGCGCGAGCTTGGTCAGCGCATAGGTGTTCTCGAAGTACTGATAGCTGTAGTACTTCAATGCCCACGCACTTTCGCCATGCCGGCTGATGACGTGCTTGGAGGTTTCAGCCATGATATCGAGCGCGAAATCCCAGTTTACCGGCATCAGGATATCGTTGATGCGCACTAGCGGATGCCGCAGCCGGTCCTGCGTCGGCCTTTGCGGGTTGTACACCTTCTGGGCAATGCAACCGCCGCGAATGCTGTGGCCGCCACCGACATTGACGACCTGCGTTTCAGGGTCTCCGACCACGGCAATGTTGTAGAGCTTTCCCTTATGGAATGCCTGGGTGTACTGGTTTGGACCTACCCAACCGCCCTGCAGGGGACCCAAAGGAAAGTCGCGCTTCAAGGCGTTCTGATTTTTCTTGGGCCCGCCATTCGGTCCGCCCGCGGGCCAGCGGTACACCTTGAAACCGCATGCCATGACGCAGTAGTCACAACAGGTCGTGAACACCTCGGCATTGGCCGGGGGCAGAGGTACCTGGTCCTGCGGTTGATAGAACGGAGTCGAGTCTTTCGCAGCCATGGGTAATCCTCCTACGCTTTCAGGTTGTCATAGCGGCCATAGATCAGGCCAAGCACGCCTACCGCATAAATGTTGTCTTTTTCCAGTTCGAGCAACACCTGCGGCAGGCTCTCGGTCGCGTGACCGGCGATGACCATGCCATGACGCGTCAAGTCGAACGTGGTCTGATGCAACGGACACGGTCCAAGCGCCTGATCGGCAGCCTGATAGCTCCTGCTCATGTCGCCACCCATGTGCGTGCATAGGGTGTTGAAGGCGACCACGTCCTGCTGCGGTCCAATGCCGCCGCCGGCCGGTGTGCCGAGCTTGACTAGCATGCTCTGAGAGTTTTGTTTCTTGTCCGGGTAGTTGAAATAGACCGGCTTGTTATTCTTGAGCGCGCTCAGCTTGCCGACCAGCATTTTTGGATAGCGCGCCACCTCGGCGGCGAAGGCCTTTCCATCGATGCCCGTGAGATGAGGCAGGACTACCGTGCTGGCGACCGCTGCGCTGCTGCGAAACAGAAAAGCCCGGCGGGTCATGCAGGCGCCTTGCATGGGGGTATCGTCTTTACGCATAACCATAGGGCACCTCCTTTATTTCTGGGCCATTGTTGACAGGTAGGTCTCGAGGCCGATGCGCTTCGCTTGCGCCTGGGTTAGGCCCGGCACGTCCGGCATCACGCCATAGGCTGGCACCTCGGGAACGGCCATGATGATTTCCTCCCCGCTGAGCTCCTCCAAGAACGCCAGCAGCGCTTCCTTCTCGGCACTGCTCAAGTTCAAAGGCTGCAGGATCTTGGTCTTGTTGCCGTAGCGTTTGGTGAACTCGTTGTCACCGCCGCCCTTGTCATAGAAGTCGATGACCTCTTCCAGCGTGAAAAACTGGCCCGCATGCATGTAGGGGGCAGTGTACTTGATGTAGCGCAAGGGCGCGGTGCGCATCTTGCCGGCATCCTGTATGCGCTTGCTCGTGTAATACAGCCCGGCATCGTCCTTCCACTCCCGATACCTCTGCTCGTAGACGCCCTTGGCATAGTTCTCCCAGCGGTAGGTGATCTGGTTGTTTCCCACTTCCGTGAACTCCACCGGCGCTGGCACGCCTAGGTTGTAATACTTCTCGTCCGCGAGCATCGGGCCGTTATGACATTCGATACAGTTGGCCTTGCCTTCAAAGAGCTCCTTGCCTCTGACTGCCTTGGCGGACAAGGCCTTCTTGTCCCCTTTGAGATAGCGATCCAGCGGCGTGCCCTTCTGCACAAGCATGGCGCGCTCGAAGGTGGCTATGGCCCCCCAGGCATCGTTCAAGATCGGCAAATCGGTCCCGTAAACCGCCTTGAAGCGCTTGATATATTCGGGGGTCTGGCGCAACCGCGCTTCCATCACATCGGCCTCGCCGTTGCCGGCGACAGCGCCGGTATTCGCGGTCTTCGCCTGCCGCTCAAGGCTCTTCGAGTTGCCTTGCCAGAACAACTTTGCTAGGTAGGCCACATTCACCACCGTCTGGGAGTTGCGCCAGTGCACCGTGCCGGGATAACCGCGCGAGATGGGATCGGCGAATGCCCAGCCCTGCTTCGGGTCATGACAGTCGCCGCAGCTCAGACTCGCGTCGCCGGTGAGTTTCGGATCGAAGAACAGCAGCTTTCCGAGCTCGGCCTTCTCCTTCGTGATCTTGTTATCCGGGGGCACTGGCACGGGCGGCAGTGGTGCCAAAGGCGGGTCCACATCCGGATCGCCTTTGGCCAGTACGTTTGCGGGCGCCGTCGCCAGGGCCCATACCAATAGCATGAGTAAATACGACATTTGCTTGATCGGTGTCATCGCACTATCTCCGCGCGTCTGCTTAGTTGTGCACTTTCGACCAGTTGCCGATGGTCTCGTACTCTTCCGGTATCTTGACCGGCTCGACCGTGACCGGCTTGGCACTGCTCAGGCTCTCGAGAAAGGCAACAAGATCGTTTTTCTCTTTAGCGCTAAGTCCCAAGGGCTTGAGCTCATTAGCCAGCGGATCGTCCCGGCCACCGCCCTGGTTGTAGAACTCCACGACCTCATCCAGCGTGTTAAGCACGCCGTTATGCATGTAGGGAGCGGTGTACTTTAGCTCGCGCAGTGTTGGCGTAACGAACTTGCCGACGTCCGCATAGTTCTTGCTCACGAGAAAGTAGCCGACATCACGCCGCCAGATGTCCGCTTTGGGTACCCCGTGGTTGGCGATAACCGCGCGGTAGGTCATGTGCCTCATCGGATCCTTGAACACGTCCATGTTCTCGGGCACCCCCGTGTTGTGCGGTTGGCCGTCGGAGAAGTACGGGCCGTTGTGGCACTGAATGCAACCTGCCTTGCCTTCGAACAGTTGCTGCCCCCGCTTTGCCGCGGCCGAGAGCTTGCCGGTGTCGAACGGCACGTCCTTCGATACTAAGGTGCTCAAGAAAGCGATGAGCGCATTGCGCCCTTTGCCCGAGCTGCATTCGCCCTTAAAGTTGTCCTGGCACATCTTCACGTACACGGGATCCTGTTTCATACGCTCGTGCATGAGGCGCATGTCGAGGTTCAAGACCATCGTCTCGACAATCTGGTCACGAATGACGTCGTTTAGATTGGCGCCCATACGGCCATCCCAGGCCCAACCGACATTAGCGAAATCGGCCTTGTAGATCGTGTTGAGCAGTGTCGGAGCGTTGCGAAAATAACGTGTGCCCGGGTAAGCATCGGACAACGCCTGTGGCTTGCCTTTCTTGTCGACTTGCGTCGTGAAGCCCTGTTTGGGGTCATGGCAATTGGCGCAGCTAATGGCGCCATCGCCCGAGAGGCGCACGTCGAAAAACAGCCGCTTGCCCATCTCCACCTTGCCTGGATCGGGCGCCTTCTTAGCTGGCAGCGGTCCGATGGCCGGGACACTCTCGGCCATGGAAATTCCTGCTGCAAGCACCAAGACCAGGGTCATTGCGCCTGTCAGGCTCAGGCGGACCAAAGACATGCTGTTCTGCCGCTTTCTCATAATCTTGCCTCCTGCCTGTGACTCACCTTATTTAGAAAACTCAAAACTCGCTTGCGCTTTACCTTTGTCTGGCACCGTCACGGTGGTCTCTTTGATGCCAAATCTGGGATGCCAGGCGTTGATCGTGTAGGTCCCCGGAGGAACATCATCGAAGGAATACGATCCGTCCTCATTGACGACGACGGCGTAAGGATGCTCGGGCGCCATCATGAAGCCGAACATGAAGTTATGCGCCTCGCAGTTGAGGGAGATGAAGTGAGAGCGCCGTGTCTTAAGCTCTTTCACTATGTCGCCGGGATCGGGCTGGCCGAAGTTGAAAATCGTTCGCTTGACGATACGACCCTTCTCGACGCCAATCATCTCCCGGGCGTTGATGTTGTGTAGCACCGTGGCTGGATCGCTGTGCCGTATGGTGATCTGGCCGGGCTTTACTACTTGCGCCCAGGGACGGAAACGGCAACCTTTCTGGTCGACGATGTATTTACCCGCTTGCGGCGCGGGCCAGTTCTTGCCTGCTTCGATCTTATCGATAAAGACAAAGGTACCCCGCAGGGCGCCGTCCTTTACGTCCACCCATACCACTTCTCGAGCCCCAGTCTTATCATCGTCACAGACATCGGGGTTCTTGGTGATGGTGATTTTTTCGATCGCGTCTTCAGGCAGGGGTCCTTTGAATGTCACTTTGCCCTGGATGCTGCCACCGCTGGCAACTGATCCCTCCTTGTAGGCTGCCTGCCCGGGAACCGGAAAAAACAACATCAAGACTGGCGCCAGCACCAAGGCTGGCCAAAGATTTGCGAATGCCATGAAGTTTCGTCTCCTTACCATCGTGCGGATGTTTTTGCTCTTCTT
>CAYFXM010000172.1:0-6017 GCA_964346965.1 uncultured Actibacterium sp.
AGGTCTGGATGCACAACGAGATGCTACAGGTCGAGGGCAAGAAGATGTCCAAGTCGCTTGGCAACTTCTTCACCGTTCACGACCTGCTGGCTGGACACGACGGCGAGGCGCCGGTGCCGGGTGAAGTGATCCGTTTCGTGATGCTGTCGACCCATTATTCGAAGCCGATGGATTGGACCGAAAAGAAACGTGCAGAGGCCGAGCGGACGCTACGCAAATGGCGCTCGCTCATTGATGGTGTCGAAGCGGGTACGGTTGATGTCGGGGTAGTCGATGCGCTCGCGGATGACGTGAATACTGCCGGGGCCATCACGGAACTTTATCGTCTTGCAAACGAGGGTAAGGCGGCGGAGTTAAAAGCCTCTGCGGAGCTTTTAGGGTTGCTCGGCGATGATCTGGGGGGCTGGGTTCAGTCGGACATCGATCTGTCGGCCTATGCTGCTCAACTCGCCGACCTCCGCGCCAAGGCTATGGAAACAAAAGACTTCTCGGGTGTTGATGCCCTGAAAACCGCTCTGCTAGATGCAGGTGTCGAAGTCCGCATGAGCAAAGCCGGGGTAGAGCTTCAGCCCGCCGCCGGCTTCGACCCCGCCAAACTGGAGGCGCTGAAATGACCAAAGAACGCCTGTACCTTTTCGACACGACGCTTCGTGATGGCCAGCAAACGCAGGGTGTCCAGTTCTCGACCGCCGAAAAGCACCAGAATGCCGAGACGCTCGACCAACTTGGTATCGACTATATCGAGGGCGGCTGGCCCGGGGCGAACCCGACCGACAGCGAGTTCTTTGAGCAAGCTCCGAAAACCCGCGCGACCTTTACTGCATTCGGTATGACCAAGCGGGTAGGGCGCTCTGCCGAGAATGACGATGTGCTGGCGGGCGTGTTGAACGCGAACACGCCTGCGGTCTGTTTGGTCGGCAAAAGCCACGACTATCACGTGACCAAGGCGCTTGGGATCACGCTGGAAGAGAACCTTGAGAACATCGGTGCTTCGATCGCGCATCTGGTGGCCCAAGGCCGCGAAGCGCTGTTTGACGCCGAGCACTTCTTCGACGGCTACAAGGCGAATCCGGACTACGCGCTGCAATGCCTGAAGGTTGCCTACGAGGCCGGGGCCCGCTGGATTGTCCTTTGCGACACCAACGGCGGCACCCTGCCAGCAGAGGTGCATGAAATCACCAAAGTGGTCATTGCAAGTGGCATTCCGGGCGAAAATGTCGGCATCCATACCCATGATGACACCGGCAATGCGGTGGCCTCTTCTTTAGCAGCAGTCGATGCGGGTGCGCGCCAGATTCAGGGCACTCTGAACGGCTTGGGCGAACGCTGTGGCAATGCGAACTTGGTCACTCTTGTTCCAACCTTGATGCTGAAAGAGCCGTATTGCAGCGCCTATGATGTTGGCGTGAGCGAAGAGGCGCTTGCAGGCATCACTCGTGCCTCGCGGCAGTTGGATGACATCCTGAACCGCGTGCCGGACAAAAGCGCGCCTTTCGTTGGGGCCTCGGCCTTTGCACACAAGGCGGGCCTGCACGCTAGTGCGATCGTCAAAGACCCGTCGACCTACGAACATATCGAACCCGAGATTGTCGGCAACGAGCGCATCATCCCGATGTCCAACCAGGCGGGTCAATCCAACCTGCGCAAACGTCTGGCAGAGGCTGGGCTGGAAGTCACCGACAGCAGCCGGTTGCCGCGCATCCTTGACGAGATCAAGCGGCGCGAGGGTCTGGGCTATGCCTATGACACCGCGCAGGCGAGTTTTGAGCTTCTGGCCCGTCGAGAACTGGGCCTGTTGCCCGAGTTTTTCGAAGTTCAACGCTATCGCGTCAGTGTCGAGCGCCGACGTGATAAACACAATGAAATGAAGACTCTATCAGAGGCTGTTGTTGTCGTTCAGCTTGGTGGAGAAAAGAAAATCAGCGCGTCAGAAAGCCTTGACGATGCTGGCAACGACCGCGGTCCAGTAAACGCCTTGTCGCGCGCCTTGGCAAAGGACCTTGGTCCATATCAGGACGCCATCGACGACCTGAAACTTGTCGACTTTAAGGTCCGTATCACTCAAGGCGGTACCGAGGCGGTAACGCGCGTCATCATCGACAGCGAAGACCACGAAGGTCACCGTTGGTCGACCGTGGGCGTGTCGCCGAACATAGTCGACGCATCGTTCGAGGCACTATTGGACGCGATCATCTACAAGCTGGTCCATGACGAGGTAACCCCGGTTTGACCATTCAGGCCTGCTCGGAACTTGTTGCACGCGGAGACGCCGACCGGTTTGCTGCCACAATGGCTGCGCCTGTGGCGGCACGGGCTGTGCTGTTCCCACTTTATGCGATGAATCTCGAAGTCGCCCGTGCACCTTGGGTGACCCAAGAGGCGATGATCGCCGAGATGCGCCTGCAATGGTGGCGTGATGCGTTGGAAGAGATCGCTAAGGGTGATCAGGTTCGACGGCACGAAGTTGTCACCCCTTTGGCAGACGTCCTTGACCGAGAAGGGGCCGGACTTCTTGATTCATTCGTGACGGCGCGCCAGTGGGACATTTACCGAGATCCTTTCGAGGATGACGATCATTTCGACCGTTACATTGACGCCACCTCCGGTCACTTAATGTGGACCGCCGCCCGCCTTCTTGGCGAAACTGACGAAGCCGCAGTTCGCGATGTTGCCTATGCCAGCGGTGTTGCCAACTGGTTGCGTGCCATCCCCGAACTGGAAGCACAAAACCGCATTCCCCTAGTCGATGGACGTCCGGAAGGTATTGCTGCCTTGGCTAACAAGGCCCTCCGCCGGCTACAGCGAGCAAATGTCAGAAATCCGGCTGTCTGGTCGGCATGGCAGGCCCGTACTACGCTCCAACGCGCGAAGAAACATCCATCGCTTGTCGCGACAGGATCTCTTCAATCTTCAGAGTTCAGACGCCGAGGAAGCCTCCTGCTAACGTCGCTAACCGGCCGTCCATAATAAAGTAAGACGCAGGTCTTCCGACACCCACATCCTTCTTCATTTGGCTGAAAATATGCCGGGGAGTGCGAGGGGCTGGCCCCTCGCATTGTCCAACCCTTACCGCGTGTTCTCTGTCAGGCGACGCGACACATATTCCTGTACGTTGCCGATCATCGTGTCCATGTGCGGCTCTTTGAAGAAGTGGTCCGCGCCTTCGATCTCTTGATGAGTTATCGTGATGCCCTTCTGCTCGTGCAGCTTGTCGACCAGTGTTTGCGTGTCCGCAGGCGGTGCGACACGGTCGGCAGACCCGTTGATGATCAGGCCCGAGCTGGGACACGGAGCGAGAAACGAGAAGTCATACATGTTCGCAGGCGGCGACACGCTGACGAATCCGGTGATTTCGGGGCGCCTCATCAGAAGTTGCATGCCGATCCAAGCACCAAAGCTGAAGCCAGCGACCCAGCAATGTTTCGCATTGGCGTTCATCGATTGTAGATAGTCCAGCGCCGAGGCCGCATCCGACAGTTCGCCGATACCCTGATCATATTCGCCTTGGCTTCGGCCCACACCACGGAAGTTAAACCGCAGGACCGTGAAACCCATTTCATGGAACGCATAGTGCAGGTTGTAGACGACCTTGTTGTTCATCGTTCCGCCAAACTGCGGGTGCGGATGCAGGATGATCGCGATCGGTGCGTCTTTTTCTTTCTGGGGGTGATACCGGCCTTCAAGCCGGCCTTCGGGGCCAGGAAAAATGACCTCAGGCATGCGTTACTCTTCCGCTTCAATGGCCTGCGCTTAAACTTGACGAGTTTGCTCAGGCATTCTAGAACAATTCTAACTTTCGGCCGATGCCGAAAAGGGGTGGATAGGGAGGTAATGACCCTGCTGCCTTACGTCAACCGTTTGCAGGGTGCAGCCGCATGAAACTCAGCACGAAAGGCCGATATGCCATGGTGGCGCTGGCGGATTTAGCGCTTCAGCCCGCAGAGGGGCTGACCACACTGTCCGAAATCTCTAAGCGGCAGGATATTTCGCTGCCGTATCTAGAACAGCTCTTTGTCAAACTGCGCCGCGCCGGCCTGGTGGAATCGGTTCGTGGTCCGGGTGGCGGCTATCGGCTGGCTCTGTCCCCTTCGGACATCCGCGTTGCCGATGTTCTTGGCGCCGTGGATGAAACTGTCAGCGCGTTGCACACCGGAGCAGGGGCCTCGGGTGGCGTGTCCGGGTCTCAGGCGCAGTCCCTGACCAACCGATTGTGGGAGGGGCTGAGTGCGCATGTCTATGTCTTTCTACACCAGACGCGCCTCTCTGACGTGATCAGGAACGACCTCACCCCGTGTCCCGCCGTGCCGACCATTTTCGAAGTGGTAGACGAGGCATGAACCGAACCTATCTCGACTGGAACGCCACGGCCCCGCTGCGGTCAGAGGCGCGCGAGGCGATGGTTGCGGCCATGGATCTGGTGGGCAATCCCTCCTCTGTCCATGCCGAAGGACGTGCTGCGAAGTCCGTGGTTGAGAAGGCGAGGGCGCAAGTCGCGGCCGCTGTTGGCTGTTCTGTGTCAGAGGTGGTGTTCACCAGCGGCGCGACCGAGGCGGCGCGGGTTTTGGAAAGCCGACCAGCTAACTGCGACGTGATGGTACAGGATACTGCCCATGACTGCCTTTGGTCTCATTTCGATCTGAGCAATGTCGATGAGCGTCCCTTTGGGCCGGGCCACACACTGGCCATGGGTCTTGCGAACGGGGAAACCGGTGTCATTACCGAACCGCCGCAACGCGACGAGGATGGGCTGCTGCCCTACGGCGCGCGGAAGGCGAGTTGCCTTCTTCTGGATGTCGTGCAGGCCGTTGGAAAAATCCCCTACGCTTTTTCGTGGAGCGGGGCAGAGTTGGCCATCGTTTCGGCGCACAAGTTGGGTGGCCCGAAGGGAATCGGAGCGCTGATTGTGAAGCAGGGTTTGGACATTGAACCGCTCGCCATCGGCGGTGGTCAGGAGATGGGGCGCCGGTCAGGCACCGAAAATGTCACCGGAATCGCCGGATTTGGGGCAGCGGCCGAGGCGGCACAGCGTGATTTGGACGCTGGCATACCGACCAAAGTCGAAAAACTTAGAAACATTCTAGAAAACCTGCTTGCGGCGGAGGCAAAAGAAACTATTTTTGTCGGGAAAGACGCGCAACGACTACCGAATACCTCTTGCTTCATCACGCCCGGTTGGAAGGGCGAGACGCAAGTCATGCAGATGGACCTCGCCGGTTTTGCCATTTCGGCGGGTTCGGCATGTTCCAGTGGCAAGGTCAAGGAAAGCCGTGTATTGCGCGCGATGGGATATGACGCCGATCAGGCAAGGTCGGCAGTGCGGGTTTCTTTGGGCCCCACGACAACAGAAGACGATGTGCTGCGCTTTGCCGAGGCGTGGCTGAAGGCCCGGGCGCGACACCGGGCGCGCGCAGCATAGGAAACACGGGGGGCGACGCCCCCGGCAGGAAGGAAACGCGAATGTCCGAACCAGTCACTGAAGTCCGCGAAGGCGTTGACCGCGAGACGGTGGAAACCGTCAACGCGATGGCCGGCAAGTACAAATACGGTTGGGAAACCGATATCGAGATGGAATACGCCCCCAAAGGGCTGACCGAAGATATCGTCCGCCTGATCTCTACCAAGAACGAAGAGCCCGGGTGGATGACCGATTGGCGTCTGCAGGCCTTCCAACGCTGGCTGAAGCTGGAAGAGCCCAAATGGGCGATGGTCGAATACCCGGAAATCGACTTTCAGGACCAATATTACTATGCCCGTCCGAAATCGATGGAAGAGAAACCCAAGTCGTTGGACGAGGTCGATCCGAAACTGCTGGCCACCTATGAAAAGCTGGGCATTCCGCTGAAAGAGCAGATGATCCTTGCCGGTGTCGAAGGTGCCGATGAGGTGCCTGCGGACGGCGCCAATTCCGAACGCAAAGTGGCTGTCGACGCCGTGTTTGACTCGGTGTCGGTCGGCACCACCTTCCAGAAAGAGTTGGAGCAGGCGGGTGTGATCTTCTGCTCGATCTCCGAAGCGAT
>CAYFXM010000173.1:0-6015 GCA_964346965.1 uncultured Actibacterium sp.
CTGGAGCGCACAATCTATCCGGGGCTGAAGGGCCACGCGCAGAATGCTTTGGCGGTAGAGCAGATGGGGCAGGGTGGTACCGTGCTGTCTTTGGACCTGAAAGGCGGACAAGCGGCGGCTTTCAAGTTCCTGAATGCGCTGACGATTGCGGTGATCTCGAACAACCTTGGGGATGCGAAATCCATTGTGACCCACCCGGCGACAACGACGCACCAACGTCTGCCTGACGACCAGAAAGCGCATCTGGGGATCACCCCCGGCCTGGTCCGCTTTAGCGTCGGAATCGAGGATACGGCCGACCTTATCGCGGATGTGAAACAGGCTCTGGCGCAGGTTTAAGCGTAGAAAACCCGCTGATTTTGCTCAAATTAGCGGGTTTTATTGGACAAAAGCCGTGGCCGTCCCACATAGAGGGGCGGACTGAACCGTTGCGAGGGCACCCTATTGGTGAAGATCAACGCAGAATTTGACGCTGTTGCGAACCGGGAAGAGGCTGAAAAGGCGCTTGCCGTATTGCGCAGTTGGATCAAAACCGCAGGCGAGGACGAATTGAAGGAACTCGACCCGGCGGTATTGCGTGCACTGGTGGGGAAGGCCTATCCTGAGTTCAGCCGTGAATATCCAGAGGATTTCGTGGTCGATGCAGCCTATCGCGCCAGCCTGCCGGACCTTCAGAACGGTCCTGCCAGCCTGATCAAGGGATCGAAGCGGCATATCGAACACGTCGGAATTTCCAATTTCCGCCTACCGATCCGCTATCACACCCGCGACGACGGTGATCTGACGCTGGAAACGTCTGTCACCGGCACTGTCAGCCTTGAGGCGGGCAAGAAGGGTATCAACATGTCCCGGATCATGCGTAGCTTCTATGAGCATGCGGACCGGACCTTTAGCTTCGAGGTGATCGAGGCGGCACTGGACGACTACAAGACCGATCTGGAGAGCTTTGACGCGCGTATCCAGATGCGGTTCAGCTTTCCGATGAAGGTGGACTCGCTGCGCTCGGGGCTGCAGGGGTTCCAGTATTACGACATAGCACTGGAATTGGTGGAACGTGAGGGCGTGCGCCAGAAGATCATGCATCTGGACTTTGTCTATTCCTCGACCTGCCCCTGTTCACTGGAACTGTCAGAGCACGCGCGTGAGACCCGGAATCAACTGGCGACACCGCATTCGCAGCGTTCGGTCGCGCGAATTTCTATTGTGGCCGAGCCGGGCCATGGGTGCCTGTGGTTCGAGGATCTGATCGACCTGTGCCGGGCCGCGGTCCCGACCGAGACCCAAGTTATGGTGAAACGCGAGGATGAGCAGGCCTTCGCCGAACTCAACGCGGCTAACCCGATCTTTGTCGAGGACGCAGCCCGCTTGTTCTGTGAACAGTTAGTGGAAGATGCTCGGATCGGTGATTTTCGCGTGGTGGCAAGCCATCAGGAAAGCCTGCACAGCCATGATGCCGTTTCGGTGTTGATTCATGGCGACACCTTTGATCAGGCGAGCTTTGATCCGCATCTCTTCAGCTCGCTGATCCACAAGGGCTAAAGCCCGACACGCGCTTCCCTTCTTGACAGTGCACGGTACCAAGGCCAAGCCTTTCCCCATGTTGGATATTCGCCCAGTTGGATATGTCATCGGCCTTGTGGTCGTCGCCTTGGGCGCGTCCATGCTGATCCCAATGGCGCTGGATATGATCTCGGATAACGGTCACTGGGGTATTTTCGCCGAATCCGCGATCCTGACCATGCTTTGTGGCGGGCTTGTCTCGTTGGCCTGTTCCAACGGCGTTCGCGCGGGCCTGTCGATTCAGCAGACTTTCCTTTTGACGACCGGTGTCTGGCTGGTTTTGCCCGTATTCGGCTGCCTGCCATTCCTGTTCGGCGCGACCGAAGCGCGGGTGGTTGATGGGTTCTTCGAGGCGATGTCGGGTCTGACGACTACTGGATCGACAGTGTTTTCGGGTTTGGATGATCTGCCCGAAGGATTGCTCTTGTGGCGAAGCATGCTGCAGTGGTTTGGCGGCGTAGGTATCATTGTTGTCGCCATGGTGTTCCTACCCGAACTGCGGGTCGGTGGCATGCAGATCTTCCGATCGGAATCCTTTGACACGGACAAGGTTCTTCCGAGGGCCGCGCAGATTTCGGCGCGAATATCGGTGGTATACGTGATCCTGACGGCGGCTTGCATGGTCTCATACATGCTTGTCGGTTTGGAGCTTCTGGATGCGTTGAACCATGCATTGACCACTGTGGCCACAGGCGGCTTTTCAACCAAGGATGCCTCTTTCGGGGCTTTTGCCGGGGCGGCGGAGTACGTGGCGGTGGTCTTCATGATCCTCGCGAGCCTGCCCTTCGTCCGTTACGTTCAATTGCTTGCCGGGCACAGCCAGCCCCTGCGCAGAGACAGCCAGGTGCGGACCTTTCTGTGGATCGCCTTGGCCCTGATCCTTATGATGACCAGCTATCTTGTCGCCGTCGAAGGAATCTACGAAGGGGCGACGATCCGGCAAGTACTGTTCAATGTTACGTCGATCCTGACCGGGACGGGCTATGCCAGCACCGACTACCAACTTTGGGGGCCGTTCCCCGTGGTTGTCTTCTTCTTCATGGGGCTGATCGGGGGCTGTGCGGGCTCAACCTGTTGCTCGATCAAAGTGTTCCGGTTCCAGCTTCTGTTCGCGTCCATCAAGTCGATGGTGCGCAATATCCACTCCCCTAACGGGGTCTTCACGCCTCGATACGAAGGCCGCCCGGTTACCGAGGAGGTCCTGTCGTCGGTCATGGCTTTCTTCGGGCTGTTCGTCGTGACAATGGGCATCTTGTCGGTCCTGCTAGGCATGACCGGGCTGGACTTTGTGACCGCTTTGTCGGGCGCGGCCACGGCGCTGGCCAATATCGGTCCGGGGCTGGGCGAGCAGATCGGACCAGCCGGAAACTTCGCGGATATCAACGACACCGCTAAATGGATTTTGGCCGCTGCGATGCTGATTGGCCGTCTGGAACTATTGGCTGTCTATGCCATCCTGACAGTCAGCTTCTGGCGCGCCTAGGCGAAGGTGAAGCCACCACCACTCGTATTTTAAACAATATGTACTTCGGCTTTGTTTGTTGGGAGGTGGATTTGGAAAACCTGACCTCCGCACCGGCCCTGAGACCGTGCGACGATGGATCAAATATGAATTGATGAAAGATATGGACCGGGGGAAGCTTCGCGGCCCGCCTATACCTAGAGCGCCTTGAGGTCTCCGGCGAGTTGACGCCCGTCGCGCCCCTCGGCCAGCTCGTAGCTTACCTTCTGGTTTTCTTGCAAACCCTGCAGGCCGGAACGTTCTACGGCCGAAATATGCACGAAGACGTCCTTTCCACCGTCGTCGGGCTCAATAAACCCAAACCCTTTAGTCGTGTTAAACCATTTCACGGTACCAGTAGGCATACCGTTTCTCCTCTTTAACAATTCGTCCGCCCGCGGTGCGCGGCGGGGTGGTTATTGCCAAGTCTTCCAGATCGTTCGGCTGTTTCCGGAAATTGGAAACCCGCGCCGTGGAAGACCCGTCCTCACGGGCGCAGCATGGAACGCAAATCGGATTCGACGCAAGGAAGAACTCTTACCCCCGTTCAGCTCCTGGGCTAGGTTGCCTAAAAATTGGAGGCATTGATGCGGATTTACGGTTTGAAAACCTGCGATACCTGCCGGAAGGCGCGCAAGGCGCTGCCGGAGGCAGAGTTTGTGGATGTGCGCGAGGATGGCCTGACGGCTGAGACCCTTGCACGGTTCTGGGAAGAACTGGGCGAACCACTCTTGAACCGCCGTTCGACTACGTGGAAAGGATTGAGCGGGGAGGAACAAGCTGGTGATCCTCTGACTTTGCTGGCGGCCCATCCGACTTTGATGAAGCGCCCGGTGATCGAACGGGGCGAGGAGTTGACGCTTGGATGGACCGCGGCTGTGCAATCAAAACTGCTTGGAAATGGCTGACGGGCTGCCTAGATAAACGCCGTAGGTTGACAGGAGAGTGCAATGCGTAACGCCGCCCTGACCCTTGGGGTCATCGCCGGAGTGATCGGACTGATCGTGGGCTTTTTCAGCTACGGCTATACTGAGTTTGTGGATTGGTTTGGCGAAATCGACGATATCGCAGAGCAGGTCGACAACCCCGACAAGATCCGCGCCGTTTCTCTGATTGCACCGATTCTGGCGATTGCGGGTGGGGCGATGGCCCGGTCGCAGAATGTTTTGGCGGGTGTGCTGTTGTTGCTATCGGCTGCAGGAATGTACTGGGGCTTTGGCTTTGGCGTCTTTACCATGTTCCCTATAGCCATGGCCGGGCTTGGCGGGCTTCTGGCCTTGGGGGCAAGGAAACCGGACGCGCACTGAAACTGTTGAAATCCAAATGAAAAGGGCGCCGAAGGGGCGCCCTTTGTTGTTCTGAGATTTATTTCAGATCTGGCGGGGTGGCTGAGTCGGAAAGCTCAGCTACGATCTCGTCCAACGCCACCACCTTGGTCTGCTTCTCACCTAGGCGGCGAACGGTCACGGTGCGCTCCTCGACCTCTTTCATGCCGATTGCGAGGATTACCGGAACCTTGCCAAGCGAGTGCTCGCGGACCTTGTAGTTGATCTTCTCGTTCCGGATGTCGGCTTCGGCACGGACACCTGCGGCTTTCAACGCGTCGACAACCTCGTGCACGAAGGGATCGGCGTCCGAGATGATCGAGGCGACAACGACCTGACGCGGGGCCAGCCAGAAGGGAAGCTTCCCGGCGAAGTTTTCGATCAGGATACCGAGGAACCGTTCGAAGGACCCTAGGATCGCCCGGTGCAGCATCACTGGGCGGTGTTTCGCACCATCTTCACCGATGTAATTCGCGTTCAGCCGTTCGGGCAGCACGAAGTCGGCTTGGAATGTGCCCAACTGCCATTCGCGGCCGATTGCGTCGGTCAGTTTGAAGTCCAGCTTCGGCCCATAGAAGGCGCCTTCGCCCGGATCGAGCTCGAAGTCGTCGGTGACGGTTCGGATCGCCGCCTCAAGCGCCGCTTCGGCCTTGTCCCAGACCTCGTCCGACCCCGCGCGTACCTCTGGCCGGGTGGAAAACTTGATGTCGAAGCTCTCGAACCCGAGATCCTTGTAGATGCCCGAGAGCATCTCGATGAATTTCGCGGTTTCCGCCTCGATCTGATCTTCGGTACAGAAGATATGCGCGTCGTCCTGAGTAAAGCCACGCACCCGCATCAACCCGTGCAGGGCCCCCGACGGCTCATAGCGGTTACACGCCCCGAATTCGGCCATGCGCAAAGGCAGGTCGCGATAGGACTTCAGGCCCTGATTATAGACCTGCACGTGGCAGGGGCAGTTCATCGGCTTCAGCGCGTTGATTGCCTTTTCGCGGGCATGTTCTTCGTCGACTTCGACAATGAACATGTTTTCCTGATATTTGTCCCAGTGGCCCGAGGCCTCCCACAGTTTGCGGTCCACGACCTGCGGGGTGTTTACCTCGACATAACCGTATGCACGCTGACGGCGGCGCATGTAGTCCTGTAGCGTGGTGTAGATGGTCCAGCCGTCCGGATGCCAGAAGACCTGCCCGGGGGCCTCTTCCTGCATGTGAAACAGGTTCATCTCTTTGCCCAGCTTGCGGTGGTCGCGCTTGGCGGCCTCTTCCAGCATGTGCAGGTGCTTCTTCAGCCCGTCCTTGTTCTGGAAGGCGACGCCATAGATGCGCTGCAGCATCGCGCGGTCGCTGTCGCCGCGCCAATAGGCGCCCGCGATGGACATCAGCTTGAACGCATCGCCCGGTACCTGACCGGTGTGCTGCAGGTGAGGACCGCGGCACAGATCCTGCCAGTGGCCGTGCCAATACATGCGCAGCGGTTCATCGCCGGGGATGGCGTCGATCAGCTCAACCTTATAAGGCTCGTTATTCGCCTCATAGAATTTCACCGCACGGTCGCGTTCCCAGACCTCGGTTGTCACGGGTTCGCGCTTGTTGATGATCTCTTTCATCTTCTTTTCGATGAGGGCGA
>CAYFXM010000174.1:0-379 GCA_964346965.1 uncultured Actibacterium sp.
CGCATCGCCGGGTCGGTACAACGAGACATGAACGCCGCGTCCTTTATCGGGATCGCCGCCTGATAGGCCCAGCGGTTGATCACCCAGGCCCGCACCTGATCGGGCGTACAGTCGCCCCCGTGCAGCTTGTGGTGAAAAGGGTGTTTGTCGTGATAACGCTCTGCCCCGATCGCGCGCAGTCGTTTTTCTAGGCTTTCCCGGCTCATAGGCTGATCTCCATCCCGTCATGGGAGATATTCCACCCGTTGGCCAAAACGAAGGCGCGTTCTTCGCTGTCGGGCCGCCAGATGGGGTTGGTGTTGTTGATATGGATGAAGACTTTCTGCGCCTTCACCCCGTCCAGCTTGGCAATCGACCCGACCTCGCCTGAAATCGAGAT
>CAYFXM010000174.1:389-5987 GCA_964346965.1 uncultured Actibacterium sp.
CTTCGCGGATCATTTCTTCGCCGTCCCACAGCGTCCCGTCAAAGAACAGGATGTCTGCATCTGAAATCTGCTCCAGAAGCGCGGGCGTTACCTCGGCACAGCCGGGGATGTAATAGGCAACCTTGCCGCCCCCCGTCAGCCGCACGCCCACGGTCTGTTCGCCGACCAGATCGGTCTGGACCGTCTCGCCCTCCATGAACAGCGGCACCTTCCCCGGCACCGGGAAGACGCGAGCGGTCAACCCGTCTTGCAGGTCGAACTCGGCATCCAAGGTAATCGCATTGCGCGACACCTTCTCACGCGAAACCGCATCAAAGATCCGGTTCTCGGCCAATACGCCAAGGATTTCCCCGGTGGCATAGAGCGCAAACGGCGTTTGTTCCCGCAAGGACAACAGCCCGGCGATATGGTCGATATCGCCATTGGTCAGCAGCATCGACTGCATCGGCGTGTGGCGAAGATCGCGGGGATGAAACGCGGCGCGGTCCTGCATCTGCTGGCGCACATCAGGCGAGGCATTCAGGATGCTCCACCGTTCACCGTCCAAAGAGACCGCCAAAGACGACTGACCCGCGGCCGGTATTTTACCAGCGCGGGCCAGATTGCAATTCGCACAACCGCAGTTCCACTGCGGCAGGCCGCCACCGGCTGCCGCGCCCAGAACCAGAAATTTCATAGTGGTTGCCTGTGTATGAGGCTCTTAGAACAGATCCTGTTCGTGCTCGCGGCCTTCGCCCTCGGCAGGCGTGTACATGTTGATTTCCATGCCGCAGTTAACTTCTTTCAGTGTCGGTGCAGTCCAGGCCATATTTGTTCCTCCCATAGTCTGGCTTTGGGTCAACTTAGCCAAAGGGTTCCGATTCTTTCTATTGCCCAATGGTCGTAGTTCCGGACCCTTTTGCCCAAAGGTCGTATATCCCCCACCGCTACGCGGTGATTTCCTGTCGTCAATGTTTGGGAGGACCTCTCAGCTTTGGGCGATCTGCGCTTGGCTTTGGCTAAGCCTGTCCGCATGGGCGGCCCCAATGGAGCGCGAGGCGCTGGCAGAGCTGATCGTGCCCCCCTTCGCCCTTGGCGAGCCGCTGAACGACAAAGGCGTCTATCAGCTATTGAACTCGGGCGGGGCCGAAGCCGGCTATGTCTTTGAAACCGAACCTCTGGCCCCTTTGCCCGGCTTCTCAGGCGCGGTGATCAACGTGATGGTCACCCTTGATCTGGAAGGGAAATTTCTGGACGCCCGCCTGATTGAACATAACGAACCCATCTTCGTATCCGGGCTGGGCGAGGCCCCCTTCCATAAGTTTTTCGAACAGTATCCGGGGTTGTCGATCTCTTCCTCCATCGTTGTCGGCACCCCGTATGGCGATGCGGGCGGGGGCAGTTCCTTGGTCTATCTGGATGGCGTGACCAAGGCGACGGCGTCTGTCCGCATCGCGCATGAATCGATCATGGGGGCAGCGCTGGCCGTAGCCCGTGAGAAGATGCAGGGTATTTCCACCGAACCCCCGGCCCGCCCCAACCCTGAACACGAGGAATCGCTGAGTTGGGACGATCTGGTCGAGCAAGGCATCGTCTCTCACACGGTCATGACCAATGCCGAGGTCGATGCGCTCTTTGCCGACACGCTGTGGTCCGATGACGACCCCGAGGCAAAGGACTATCCGGACGAGCCCTATCTGGACCTGTGGGTCGTGGACCTTGGGCCGAAATCAATCGCCCGCGCGGTTTTGTCGGACAGCGGGTACGAGGAATTACAAAACTTCCTGTCGATCTCGACCGAGGACGAGCCGGTCCTTGTCATTGAGACCGGGCGACACGGATTGGTGTCCCCCGATTTCGTGCGCAACACGGCCCCCGACTGGATCGCCGCCGAGCAAGACGGGCTGCCTGTTGGCCTGCGCGACAGTGACCTGTTCATCGACCTAGCTCGCGGCGTGCCCGATGGCACCGCGTTGATCCTGCGCACCGACCGCCGCCTTGGCTTCGACCCGGCACGCGAGTGGGTGCTGAAGGTCTCGGCCACGCGCGAACACGGCATGTTCCACCCCGAGGTCGGCACGCAGATCATTGAGGTCGTCCATTCCACCCCTGATCGGTTCTTCATGCGCCCCGAGGTTCCCAAAGCCGCCCCACCGTGGCTGGAAGCTCTGCGCAATCGCCAGACCGACCTGATCGTTCTGGGCGTCTTCCTGACCGGGCTGGTGGCAGCACTCGCTTTCGGCATGAATGCACTGGCGGACATGGCGCAGTTCACGCCGGTCCGGCTAACCATCCTCGCCTTTGTCACTGTCTTCATCGGCTGGTGGGGGCAGGGGCAACTGTCCATCGTCACCGTGCTGGCGACGATCCGCACCGCCTTCGAAAGCGGCAGCTTCACCTATCTTCTGTACGATCCGTTTTCGCTGGCCATCTGGGGCGCAACGATCCTGGGGTTCTTCCTGTGGGGTCGGGGGCTGTTTTGCGGCTGGCTTTGTCCCTTCGGCGCACTGCAGGAATTCGCTCACCACGTGGGACGCCTTCTGCGCCTGCCCGAATTCAAAATCCGAGGCTTCTGGGACCGCCGGCTGAAGGCGCTGAAATACCTCCTGCTCGCCGGGCTTCTGGCCACGGTCTTCATCGCCCCCGACCATGTCGACAAGGCGGCCGAGGTCGAGCCCTTCAAAACCGCCATCACCACCTTCTTCGTCCGCGAGTGGTACTATGCGGTTTATGCCGGTTTCTGGCTGGTCTCGGCACTGTTCCTGTTCAAGGGTTTCTGCCGCTACGTCTGCCCCCTTGGCGCAGTCATGGCGATCGGCGGCCTGATCGGTGGTCGCGATTGGATCCATCGGCGCAAGGAATGCGGCTCTCCCTGCCAGCTGTGCCGGGTCAAATGCAATTACGGAGCCATTCGGCCTTCGGGCGAAATCATCTATTCCGAATGCTTCCAATGCCTCGACTGCGTGACGATCCACAACGACGACACCCAATGCGTGCCGCTGATCATCGCCGCCAAACAGGCCAAACGCGTGGAGGCCGCCGAATGATGAACCGCCGCCGATTTCTAATCATCACCGCTGCGGCCGCGGCCTCGCCCGCTTTAGCCTCTGCCCCTGTTCGATGGCAGGGCCATGCGCTTGGCGCCGAGGTTTCGCTGACCTTCTACGCACCGGAAGAGCAGGGCGTCGCGCTGCTGCAAGAGGTCAAAACCCTGTTGCGCGACATCGAAGCCGAATTCAGCCTGTTCGACCCTGACAGCGCCCTGTCGCAGCTCAACCGAACGGGCGAATTGGCTCCCTCGGGCCGTTTCCTTCGCCTGATGTCGCTCTCCGGCCAGATGCATGACGCGACAAATGGGCTGTTCGACCCCACGGTTCAGCCACTTTGGTCCGCCTTGGCGTCAGGTCAGAACACCGATGCCGCACGCGCCCTTCTTGGATGGAATCGGGTGCGCACAACCCCCGCCAAGATCACCCTCGACCCCGGACAGGCGCTCACTTTCAATGGCATCGCCCAAGGCTTTGCCACTGATCTTGTCCGCGACCACCTCAAACGCGCAGGCCTGACCCACGCGCTGGTCAACATCGGCGAATTCGCGGCCATCGGAGGCCCGTTCCGCCTCGGACTTGCTGACCCGGCTCACGGGCTCATGTCGATGTTTCGCCTGGCGGATCGCGCGGTCGCCACGTCCAGCCCCGGAGCCCAGAGGATCGGAGGAAAGGCCCATATTCTGCATCCCAAGTCCGACACCGGCACCCGTTGGTCGACCGCCAGCGTCACTTGCGACAGCGCTGCGCTGGCCGATGCGGCCTCTACCGCCTTCTGCTTGATGTCCGAGAAGGAAATCGAAGCAGCGCTTGCACAGATCGAAGGCCGACCGCGAGTACATCTGGTAACGCATGATGGTCGAGTTCTGCGTCTGTGATAGGCCAGAGCGAGGGGCCAGCCCCTCGTGCTCCCCGGGATATTTCCAGCCAAATGAAGGGGCTTCTTCTTGGGAAAAATACTCCCGCCGGAGGCGGCCCGACGAGCGTCATACCATACCGGATCAGCGAAGCTCTGGCGGCTTGAAGCTGAGCCCGTGGTCGGCGAAAATCTTCTCCATCCGACCGTCCTGAATGGCGGCGTAGACGGCATCCTCGACCGAATAGCTGAGACCCCGATAGGCGAAATGCACGGCCGTGCCCACGGTCCATTTGCCAACCGCAAACCCGGGTAAGGGCGGCGTATGAACCTCCAGCCCATCGATCAGGCCGGCCTCTAGCTGTGCCAAGGGGCCCATGGCGGCCATCGTGTCGCCCTCGGCCAGACCCTGCATCGCCCGCTCCATCGTCGGATAGCGCTGCATGTTCTTCGACAGTTGTCCACCGGGAAAGGCGGTCAGGTAAAAGTCGGCGATCGAGTCGTTCTCCACCGCGACGGTGTCGAACCGGAAATACGCGGGGATTGGCGGATCTTCGGGATAGGCGTCCTTGCGATAGGCAATGCCGATTTCCTCGACATGATAGGTACCAGTGAAGACGACTTGCTCGACCCGGCAGGCATATTCGCTGTCGTAAGGCACGTGCAGCATCACGTTGACGACTGACCCGCCCACGATCGGTCCCTTCCAGATCCAATTGCGCAGGTCGGCATCCAGATTTTCCCCTGGAGCCACCAGCTTGAACCGGGCCTCGACCCCCAGATCCTCAGCGATCAGCTTACCGATCTCGATATCCACGCCGACGGCTTTCCCGCCTTCCTCGTAAGACCACGGCGGAAAGTCTTCATAGGCCGCGAAGGTGATGAAGCCGCGATCCTGGATCTGGTCGATATCCTGCCCGACAATGTCGCGGCTGGCGTTTTGCGGCTTGGGCTGCGGGACGTGGTCCTCGCAACGGGCAACGGCGCTTTGCCCGATCAGGAGAAGCGCCGTTGCTGCTGTCAGAAATCGGGTCAGTCTGGTCATGGGCCCGATGATGGCGACTTATTGCGCCGCCGACAATCCCAAGGTCAGCGCCTCGGACGCCGCCTTGTAATCCGGAGCATCGCCGTCGATCAGGTTCGCTGCGGCATAGGCGACGCTGTCTGCAATCGGCGCACCAGAGGCGGTCTCGACACCTTCGGCAATACCACGCAGTTCGGCCAGCAAAGCGGCATTGTCGCCCTCGGCACCGTCGGCCATGCTGGCCAGCTGGTCGCGGATTTCCTTCAAGCGGTCGACATGATCGTCCAAAGCACCGTCATCCGGGCGCACCTCGATATAGGTGCGGATGGCCCAGGCCGCTTTCTGACCAAGCAACTCGCCAAAGGCGGGCATCTTGGTGATGCCGTTCTGGGTGTAGCCGAATTGGAAGCGCTCGATATACCACTCGTCGCCGAACTCTTCGGCCTCAAGATAGCGCAGGTCGGGGGCCAGACCGCCCGAAACCGCTCCCAGACCGTGGCAGCGTGCGCAGTTCTGGTTATATCCGCTGGCGCCGATTTCGATCGCTGTCGCCCAGACCCCTTCGCCCTGATCGCGATAGGGGTTTTCGATCAGCCATTCCTCGCCCACATCGGGCAGGGCATCGGTGTTCATGGGCTGCGGGGCCACATCGCCATGCGCCACTGCGATGGTGGCTGCTGCGGAAAGGCCCA
>CAYFXM010000175.1:0-2594 GCA_964346965.1 uncultured Actibacterium sp.
GGATCGCGGGATCGCGAAGCGAGATTTCCTGCCCGAGGAACTCATCCGCCTCGGTACTACACATCCATAAAAGCGCCTGTGCCGGCCATTCGGGTGGAATGTGATCGGACCACTCTAACTGGCTGACGGGATTGATGCCGCTCGCCTTGATTTCACGCTGCATCTGAGTGGCAACGGTGCCCGGAGACAGACCGATGGCGCGGATGCCATTCTCGCGTTCCTCTTTATCGAGACAGCGTGTCAGCATCGCCGCCCCGGCTTTCGAGGCGCAGTAGTGGCTCCATCCTTCGACCGGGCCATGCGCCGCGCCAGAGCTAACGCCAAGAACCGTCCCGCCACCCTCGGCGCGCATCACCGGCAGCGCCGCTCGCATGCAGTTGAATACGCCCTTCAGATTGATATCGACCACATGGGTCCAGCCCTCCGGGTCGATGTCTTCAAGCCGCCCGATCGGCTCTACCACACCCGCGTTATTAATCAGCACGTCCACCCGACCAAAGGTGTCGAGCGTGGCCTGAACGGCCGCCTCGACCTCCCAGTAACGGCTGACGTCGCAGGGGATGGCCAGAGCGGCATCGCCCAACTCTCCGGACAGTTCAATGATCGCATCTCGCGAGCGCGCCAGAAGGGCGACCTTCGCGCCGGCCTCTGCGAAGGCCCGCGCAGCAGAGGCACCAATTCCCCGGCTCGCACCGGTAATCATCACGACTTTTCCCGACATCTCTGTCATAGTTTTGTCCTTCTTTCCCCCATGCTGCCGGCGCAGCAGAAACATGCTTAGCACCCGCAACTGACCTTGACCATCATCCCGGCGCAGGAGATGCTCGATCCGGAATTCATATTTGAAGGTACATCATGTCCCACCCCAAAACCCTTTTTACAACCACAGCTACGATTGCGGTCCTTGCGGGCTCCAGCGCCTATGCTGATGTCACCGCCGAAGATATCTGGCGGAATTTTCAGGACTTCGGCGCCCGTTATGGGCAGCGTATCACTGGTACCGAAAGCTTCAGCAGCGGTGTTCTGACCGTCACCAACGTCGAGATGGGCATGACCGTGCCCGAAGCAGAGATCAGCGCAAAGATCGACGAGCTGACCTTCGCCGAACAGTCGGACGGCACGGTGCTGATCCAGATGTCGCCAGAGATCGCCTATGACATGTCCATTGACCCGGCAGAAGGCGAGTCAGCCCAGTTCAAGATGCTGGTGCGCCAAGAAGGGATGAAGATGGTCGCCGGCGGCGATGCCATTGTCACCACCTATGACTATACCGCCGATCTGTTGAGCCTCGACGTTATCGATTTCGCGGTCGAGGAAGACCCCGCTGAACTAACCGGCAACTTCACAATGTCGGGCGTCACCGGCAGCTACACGATGAAAGACGCGTCTTTGGCGACTGGTGACACCAAGATGGCCGTCGCACAGATGGATTACGCGTTCAGCGTTAGCGACCCTAGCGAAAGCACCAATGTCGAGATGGGCGGCTCGGTCAAGGACCTGACCTCGGATGCGGTCTTCGCGCTACCATCCAATATGAACCCGACCAATCTGGCCGAAATGCTCAAGGCAGGAATGATGGTCAAGGGTGGTTACACCTACGGCAGCTACGAGTTGGATATGAACGTCGATGACGGCACTCAGCCAGGCGCTGTTTCGGCCAGCGCGGGTAAAGGCGCGCTGAATTTTGAGCTAAGCGACCAAGCCATCGACTATGGCGGAGAAGCCGAGGATGTTTCCATGACTCTGTCCGGCATGGAGATCCCCTTCCCCGAACTGAATTTCTCCTTTGAGAAGACGGGGGGACGCCTGCAAATTCCGGTTGATGCGCTGGAGGACGCTGGTGACTTCGCGCTAAAGATCGAGCTTGTAGGCCTGTCGATCAGCGAACAGCTTTGGGGCATGTTCGATCCAACTGCGGTCCTGCCACGCGATCCGGCCACCCTGATCATCGACACCACCGGCAAACTACGCTGGTTGTTCGACATCTTCGATCCTGAAGCGGCGGCCTTGGTGGAAACCACCGGCGGCGAGCCGGCAGAGGTTGAGGCCCTCGAAATCAACAACCTGGTCCTGTCGCTGATCGGCGCGGAACTGACCGGCGAGGGCGGGTTTACATTCGACAACAGTGACAAGACCACTTTCGATGGAATGCCGAAGCCAACCGGCTCGATTGCGCTGAACCTGATCGGTGCCAATGGAGTTATGGACAACCTGGTGAAGCTGGGGTTTGTGCCGGAGGAACAGGTCATGGGAGCGCGCATGATGCTGGGCCTCTTCGCCCGTCCGGGCGCAGGGGCGGACGAACTCGTGTCCGAGATACAAGTCACCGAAGACGGGCAGGTCCTTGCCAACGGCCAGCGTTTGCGCTGATCCCGGCCCAAGGCTGACATTTGACGCCCCGCTCAACCTTGCGCGGGGCGTTTTCTTCACCTAGGTCCTTGGGTGAGCAGCAAGAGACCCGACCGGATGACCCTTTCCCTTGACGACCTGACCCAATCCCTGTTGGACGCCGCCCGCAAGGCCGGCGCCGATGGCGCCGATGTACTGGCGGTGCAGGGAACTTCGATTTCCATCGACGTGCGGGGCGGAGCGTT
>CAYFXM010000175.1:2694-5960 GCA_964346965.1 uncultured Actibacterium sp.
GGCCATCGCCGCATCCATCTCGCCACTTCCAACGGGTTTTCGGGCGGCTATGCACGAACCGACCGCGCGATCTCATGCTCTGCCATCACTGGGTCCGGTACAGACATGGAGCGCGATTACGCCAGCGAGGTGCGTACCTTTCAAGCTGACCTGCCCAGCGCCGAAAGCGTCGGCCAGCTGGCCGCTGAACGGGCTCTGGCCCGGGCGGGTGCAAGACAACCCGCAACCGGAGCGTTTCCGGTCCTTTTCGACGAGCGGATTTCCAGTTCGCTCATAGGTCACCTGCTGTCTGCAATCAATGGCAGTGCCGTGGCGCGCGGTTCGTCGTGGCTGATGAATTCGATGGGCGAACAGGTTTTGCCCAAAGGTCTTTCGCTTATCTCTGATCCACATCGCCCGCGTATCGGCGGATCGAAACCCTTCGACGGAGAGGGGCTGGCAACCAAACCGTTGGCTCTCGTCGAGGATGGGTACCTTAAAAGCTGGGTCACCGATCTGGCGACTGGTCGCCAATTGGAGGTCGCCAGCACCGGTCACGCCGCCCGCGGCACATCTGGCCCACCGTCGCCCTCGACAGGTAATGCCGGATTGACACAGGGCGACAAGAGCCGCGATGATTTGATTGCCGAGATGGGGACCGGCTTGCTGGTAACCTCGATGATCGGGGCCACGATCAACCCCAACACCGGGGATTATTCGCGCGGGGCCGCCGGATTCTGGATTGAAAATGGCGAGATCGCCTCTCCCGTGAACGAATGCACGATCGCGGGTAATCTCCGTGAAATGCTGCGCAGCATTGTTCCGGCAAACGACGCCCGGATGCACTTGTCGCGCACGGTTCCCTCACTTCTGGTCGAAGGCCTAACCCTTGCCGGAAAGTGATCTGCAACTTCTGATCCGCGCCGCTGAAAAGGCGGGCGATCTGGCCGCACGCTATTGGCGCGAGGACCCGAAGGTCTGGCACAAACCCGGCAATCAAGGTCCCGTGACCGAGGCAGATCTGGCCGTCGACCAGCTGCTGCATGAGATGTTGCTGGAGGCTCGGCCCGATTACGGCTGGCTGTCGGAAGAAACCGAGGACGACCCCTCTCGCCTTGAAGCCGAACATGTTTTTATCGTCGATCCCATCGATGGCACCCGCGCTTTCGTCGCCGGGGAACAGACCTTCGCGCACTCTCTTGCCATCGCACGGAATGGTGAGGTCACGGCTGGCGTCGTCTTTCTGCCCATTCGCGAGAAGATGTACAGCGCCGCGCTTGGGCAAGGAGCGGCCCTGAACGACACTCCGATTGCGGTCTCTCAACGCGAGGCGCTGGAAGGGGCGAATATCCTCGCCGCTAAACCAACATTTCAACCGGCCTTCTGGCGAGACCGGCCCGACGTCACCCGCCATTTCCGCACGTCTCTGGCCTATCGCATGTGCCTTGTCGCCGAGGGGCGATTCGACGCCATGCTTACCCTTCGCGACACTTGGCACTGGGATATCGCAGCCGGGGCGGTGATTGTGGCCGAAGCAGGCGGTACCGTCAGCGATCGCTCTGGCACGGCATTGACATTCAATTCGCGCGTTGCCCAATCACCGGGCACTGTGGCCAGTGCGGCAGCGATGCACCGAGAAACCATAACGCGGCTCGCCTGAACCCTTTTACCTGCCACCCGCATGGTCTAGGCTCCGCCGCGAAGAGGCGATTGACGCAGGAGGTTACATTGGCCCAACGACTGCACCTTGTTTTCGGCGGAGAACTGGTCGACCCCACGAAGACGGTATTCAAGGATGTGGACGACATCCACATCGTCGGCATTTTCCCGAATTATCAGGCAGCTTATGACGCCTGGAAAGCCGAGGCGCAGCGCACTGTGGACAATGCTCATATGCGCTATTTCATCGCTCACCTGCATCGCCTTCGCGACGAAGAACTCGCCGCGAGTTCGACCGAGGAACTCAGCTAAGGCCCGCGCCTGAATGTTATCCAATCTTGCGCTCCGACTCTCGATGCTACGTGCGCGGTTACTGCCGCGCAGGCAGGATGGTCGCAAGAAAGTGCCGCAACGCGACGCGCTGCTTGCGCCGGACGAACTTGTCACGTGGATTCATGCGCCGAAAGCTCAGGCTATTCCCGCTCGTGCGGTCGCTGAAGACCTGATTGGTCGCGATCCGGAATTGCCGGTTCTGCTGACCCATCCTGACGGGGACGTCGAGGCAGAGGACCTGCCCGATTTGCTGACACTCGATGCGCCGCTGGACACGAATGCCGCGCTTCGGGATTTTCTCAAGGAATGGCGGCCTCCGATCGCGCTGATCTTTTCTGATGTTGCAGAGCCGGATCTGATCTTGCAGCTTCGCCAATCAAGCGCGAGCGTGCTACTGTATGCTCCTGAGACGAATGATCCGGGGCTCGGGTTGCCCAGCTCGAACAAACTGGTGCTTCGGGGCCTGTTGCGGCAGGTCACCTCGGCACTCGCTGAATCCGAAGTTCAGGCCGCGCGGCTGGTGACTGCCGGGCTGCCGGCGACACAAAGCCTGGTAACCGGCCCGCTTCCCCGTCGCGCATCTCCGAAGCAGGTCGATGTGATCACCCTGCAGCAAGTGGCGGCGCAATTGGCTGGCCGGCCAAGCTGGCTGGCGATCGACATCAGTCCGGAAGAGGATGACCTCCTTCTCGAAGCCTACGAAAGTACGGCCCAAAAGGCCCATCGCAGCCTATTGATCGTGCGGATCACAAACCCAGACCGGGTCGAGGAGTTCCTGACCAAAAGCCGCGCGCACGGGCGGCATGTTGTACTCAGATCGCAAACGGACCAAATTCTTGCGGAAACCCAGATCGTCATTGCCGACCGGCCAGAGGAGGAAGAGCTCTGGTATCGGGTCGCGCCTCTGACGTTCATGGGCCGCACCCTGAAAGGAGAGGGCGGGTTACAGGATCCCTTCCTGCCCGCTTGTCTGGGGTCTGCTATTCTGCACGGACCGCGATTTGGCAAGATGGCGGACGCCTATCAGCAGCTTGGCCGGGTCGGCGCCGCCCGCGTGGTCCGCGATATCGACCAATTGTCACGTGTGCTGTTGGAACTTCAGGCGGCTGACAAAGTCGCCCAGATGGCCCATTCTGCATGGGACCTTGCCACCGAGAGCGCCGAAGCCACCACCAGAGTGACCGAGGCGGTCTTGTCCGAGGTCGCTTTGCGAAAGGCTGGCTGATGCAACCGCCCCGTTTCTGGTATCGCCCACCGTCCCGTTGGGATCTGCGTGCGATTGTATTGTCGCCTCT
>CAYFXM010000176.1:0-5952 GCA_964346965.1 uncultured Actibacterium sp.
CATCCTCGGGCGTTGGCACCATTGCCGCAGGTGTTGCGAAGGCGAAGGCCGACGTGATCCTGATCTCGGGCCACAATGGTGGCACCGGCGCGTCGCCTGCGACTTCGATCAAATACGCGGGCCTGCCGTGGGAGATGGGCCTGACCGAGGCGCATCAGGTTCTGGCGATGAACAACCTGCGTGAACGCATCACCCTGCGGACCGATGGCGGCCTGCGGACCGGTCGTGACATCGTTATGGCCGCGATGATGGGCGCCGAGGAATACGGTATCGGCACTGCCGCGCTGATCGCGATGGGCTGTATCATGGTGCGCCAGTGCCAGTCGAACACCTGCCCGGTTGGCGTCTGTACGCAGGACGAACGCCTGCGCGAGAAGTTCACAGGCAATGCCGACAAGGTCGTCAACCTGATCACCTTCTATGCACAGGAAGTCCGCGAGATTCTGGCCCAAATCGGCGCCCGTTCTTTGGACGAGGTCATTGGTCGTGCCGATCTGCTAACCCAGGTCAGCCGTGGCTCTGCCCACCTGGACGATCTCGACCTGAACCCGCTGCTGATCAAAGTCGATGGCGCGGATCAGATCGTCTATGACCGCTACAAGGATCGCAACGTGGTTCCCGATACGCTGGACGCCCAGATCGTACGCGACGCGCATCGCTTCCTTGAAGATGGCGAGAAGATGCAATTGTCCTATGCAACGCAGAACACGGATCGCACCGTGGGCACCCGCACTTCGAGCCATATCGTCAAGAATTTCGGTATGCGCAATAATCTGCAGCCGGACCACCTGACGGTGAAACTCTCGGGCTCTGCCGGTCAGTCACTCGGTGCCTTCGCTGCGCCGGGTTTGAAACTGGAGGTTTCAGGTGACGCCAACGACTATGTGGGCAAAGGTCTTTCGGGCGGTACTGTCGTTGTGCGCCCGCCAATGGCCTCGCCGCTGACCGCCGCTGACAACACCATTATCGGGAATACGGTTCTTTATGGTGCGACCGATGGCTACCTCTTCGCCGCTGGCCGCGCAGGCGAACGTTTCGCCGTCCGCAACTCGGGTGCGAAAGTCGTGATCGAAGGCTGTGGCGCCTGTGGGTGTGAGTACATGACCGGCGGGATTGCGGTGATCCTTGGCTCGATCGGCGCCAACTTTGGTGCAGGCATGACCGGTGGTATGGCCTATTTGTACGACCCCGAGGGCGAAGCCGCGGACATGATGAACATGGAAACGCTGGTGACCTGCCCGGTCACCGTGGACCACTGGGAAGCGGAGCTGAAAGGCCTGATCGAGCGTCACGCAGCCGAGACCCGTAGCCGCAAGGCCGCCGATATCCTGCAGCATTGGGATACCGAGAAGGCCAATTTCATTCAGGTCTGCCCGAAAGAGATGCTGAACAAGATCCCGCATCCGCTGACGGAAGAGGCCGGCGCCATCCCGGCAGAGTAAGGCAAACGAGAATAAGACCGGAAAGGGGCGTTTATCGCCCCTTTTCTTTTGCGAGGTGCTGCCTCGCGCTCCGGGATATTTATGGCCAAATGAAGAATGACCCCCGCTTCATTGGGCTGAAAATATCCCAGGGGAGTCGCCACAGGCGGCGGGGCCAGAACCCCCAACTTGGCTTCGTTTCAGGTATTGTCGACCCGAAGGACTATTTTCCCAACGTGTGATTTCTTCTGAAATTTCTCTTGCGCTTCGGTGATCTGGCTTAGCGTGAACTCATGCGCAACCAGTGGATTGATCTCTTGCCGCTCGATCCGTTTGACGAGGTTGGGGAAGACTTTTGGCTCTAGCACAGTGCAACCGAAGAAGCTGAGGTCCTTCAGATAGAGCGTGCGGACATCCAGTTCGACCGTGGGTCCGGCGATGGCGCCAGAGACGGCATAGCGGCCTTTGAAGCGCAGAACATCCAGCAATTGCGACCAGCCGGGCCCGGCGACAAGGTCGATGACGACATCGACGCTGTTGTGTCCCATGGCCTCAGGCAGGTAGTCGTTGCGAGACACGGTTTTGTCCGCCCCAAGTGCGATCAAGTCGTCGGCCTTTGACGGAGACGTCACGGCAATTACCGACGCGCCCCGCGCCTTGGCCAATTGGATGGCGGCAGAGCCGACGCCTCCGGACGCGCCGGTGATCAGAACCGTGTCATCGGCGCCGACGCCTGCACGGGTCAGCATGTTCTCGGCGGTGGAGTAAGAGCAGGGGAAGGACGCCAGTTCGACACTGGTCAAAGCGCTGTCGATCGCATGGGCGTGACGGGAGGCGACGGTGGTGTATTGGGCGAAACCCCCATCGCATTCTGAGCCGAAATACCATGGGGAGGTCAGTTGGCGGCCGCGGGCTTCCCACATCGACGGTTCGATCAGGATGCGCTGGCCAATGCGGGCGGGGTCGACGTCTTTGCCCACTGTGACGATCTCTCCGCAGACGTCAGCGCCTTGGATCAGGGGCAGTTTCAGCGCCTCGCCCGTCCACGCAGCGTCATCGGCGTCATTGTCACCCTTCGAATACCAACCGATCCGCGTGTTGATGTCGGTGTTGTTGACCCCGGCGGCATGGACCTTGATCAGGACCTCGCCGGCGCAGGGTTGCGGGACGGGGATGTCGTGGTTCAGGACAAGGCATTCTGGGCCGCCATGGGCCACCAGTTGCACGCCGGTCATGGTGTCGGGGATCATTGCGGGTCCTTTCGCGCGGCCCGGAAGGGATTAGGCGCGTTTGAACATCGCCACAAGGATCATCGCAAGTATCGCCCCGGATGCATTGAACACCAGATCCAGCGCCGTGTTGTAGTAGCCGCCGACATTGGTGTCTGGGACCAGCAGGACGGCCGAGAACTCGATGATCTCATTCACTGCGCCAAGGCCCATCGAGGCCAGTGCAGGGTAGAAATAGGCGGTCGCGGTGCCTTTGGTGTCGGGGAAGTGACGCAGAAGAAGGTGGTGCAGCAGCCATGCGGTGACGCCGAAGCCATAGGCGTGGACGGCTTGGTCGTATTTAAAGATGTACAGCTGTTCGGTCTCGACGATGTCGATCAGGTGCAGGTTGTACAGGACCGATCCGTTGATCGGGACGCCTCCTCCCGCCATGTGCGCGAGGCCCCAAATCGACAGTAACCAGAGGATCGCGGGCGGGTACTCGCCCTTGCGCAGGGACAGGCCGATCAGGGCGATCAGGCCGACCATGGTGATGATGTAGACGATGAACTCGTAATTCCCGATCGACAGGAAATACGCGCTGAAAGCGAGGACATAGGCGAGGGTGAACAGACCTATGCGCTTCTCGGAGGCGGTTGGGCGTATCATGGGGCCATCATGGGCAGAGGGGCGGGCCTTTGGCAAGCCCTTGGGAAACAGCGGGTTTCTAGCTTTCGCGGTGTTTGAGATAGCGGGTCACGCCTGCGTCGACCGCGATGTAAAGCGCCATGGAGAGCGCCCCCAGCACCAGCACGGCGGCGAACATCAGGTCGGTCTTGGCACGACCATTGGCCAGAAGCATCAGGTAGCCGAGGCCTTTGCTGGCCCCCACCCATTCACCGATGACGGCGCCGATGGGGGCGTAGACAGCAGCGAGCTTCAGGCCGGAGCCCAGAGACGGCACAGCTGCGGGGATTCGCAGGTGCCAGAGGATCTTGCGGTCGGTCGCCCCCATGGTGCGGGCAAGGTCGAGGTAGCCCGCTGGGGTTCGCATCAGCCCGTCGAAGAAGGCCGAGGTGACCGGGAAGTAGATGATGATCACGGCCATGACGATTTTCGAGACGATCCCGTAACCCAGCCAAAGCGTCAGCAGCGGGGCTAGCGCGAAGACCGGGATAGCTTGAGAAAAGGCAAGGATCGGGCGCAACAGGGTGCGGGCAACCGGCGAGGTCGCCAGTTGGATCGCGGTGATGATGCCGAAAAGCGTGCCAAGGGTCAGGCCAAGCCCGACCTCGTAGATCGTGACCAGCGCGTGTTCGCCGATCAGGGCGCGGCTTTTCCAAAGGGTTTCGGCCACCAGCGCAGGGCTGGGCAGGATGAAGCGGGGCGGTGAAAGCACCCAGATCAGCCCTTGCCAGATCGCCAGTAGCAGAAGGGTCGCGGCGAGGCCGTTCAGGACACGTCTCATGTCGCCCCCCTCAGTTTCGCGTAAAGCGCGCCGGTGGCTGTGAGGGTCTCGGCGTCGTCCACCGCGCGGGGGGCGGGGGCGGTTGGCGGGGCGACGCTTTCCAGCCCGGTTTCCGACAAGACGTGGATGGCGTGGCCGACACGGGCAGCCTCGGACGGGTCGTGGGTGACCAGAAGGACGGTGCGCCCCTGAAGCAGTTCCATGGCAAGGTCCTGCATTTCGGCGCGGGTTTTGGCGTCGAGGGCTGAGAAGGGTTCGTCCAGCAGGACGATGGGGCGGTCTTCCATCAGCGTGCGGACAAGGGCGACGCGTTGGCGTTGTCCTCCAGATAGCGCGCCGGGTTTCTTCTGGGCGTGCTCAGCCAGTCCGACGCGGGACAGCAGGTTGAGCGCGCGGTCGCGGTCGGCGCGGTCGCCGCGCAGTTTCGCGCCAAGGGTCACGTTGTCCAGCACCGTGGCCCAAGGCAGCAGCAGGGCGCTTTGGGTCATATAGGCGATGCGGCCCGGCAGGGGCTGGCCGTCTTCGGCGGTGATCTCCCCGCTGAAATCTACATGGGCGGGCAGGTCGGCGATCAGGCGCAGAAGGGTGGTTTTGCCAACCCCAGACGGGCCAAGCAGGCAGGTCCACTCGCCCGGGCGCAGGGGCAGGGACAGCGCCGGAAACAGGCCCGCGGCCTGCCCGGTTACCGTTATGCCCACGCCGGAGGTCATGGGTTGAGGCCCATGTCCCAGAAAGCGACCTCTAGCCTTGTGGCGGTGTCGAAATGTTTCGACAGGGTGGCCCAACGAGGGGTCTTAGCATAGTCCTCACCCAAGCGGCGCACCAAGGCGGCGTCGATCAGGGCGCCCACGTCGTGGCAGACCTCTTGGTATTCCTCGCCCGAATAGGTGTCTATCCAGCCCTTGTAGGTCTTGCTGGTGGCTTCCTTGCCAAGACGAGCACCGATTTCGCCGTATCCCAGTACGCAGGGGGCCAGCGCGGCCATCAGGTCTAGGAAATCGCCCGAAAAACCCGCTTCCAGCACATAGCGCGTGTAAGCGAGGTTGGCTTCGGCTTCTGGGGTGGCCTGCAGCTCGGCCTCGGTGATGCCCTCGGCGGCACAGGTTTCCACGTGCAGCTGCATCTCGTGGTTCACCAGCGCGTTGACGGTGGCGGCGGCGGCTTTCATCTCATCCAGATTGTCCGACTTCACGGCGGCCAGGGCCCATGCGCGCGAGAAGTGGATCAGGAAGACGTAGTCCTGCCGCAGGTAATGCAGGAACGCCTCCCGCGGCAGCGAACCATCGCGCAGGCCTTCAACAAAGGCGTGGCGGGTGTAATCCCGCCACGGCTGTTCAGAGCCCTCGCGCCAGAGGGCGAAGGCTTTGCCGTAGTCGCTCATTCGGTGACATCCACGACGATCATGTCGACCGGATTAATTGATGGCACCAGACCGGCGTCTTTCAGGAAGCTTTCGAACCGGGCATAGCGGCCCGCGTCCACCGCAGCCGGGCGCAGGGCGAAGCGCGGCAGGGTGTCGACCCATGCTTTTGCGTTCAGCTCATCCTGCAGTTCGGGCGAGGTGTTCTTGAAGACGGTCCAGCTTTCCCGCGGGTGGTTGATGATGTACTGGGTCGCTTTTTCAGTCGCGGCCAGGAAACGTGCGATCTTGTCCTTGTCCATCAGTTCCGGGTTGGCGACGTAGATCAGTTCGTCATAGGAGGGCAGGCCTTCCTCTTCGAGGTAGAAGCAGCGGCCATCCACGCCTTCGATTTCCATCTGGTTCAGTTCAAAGTTGCGGAAGGCACCGATCACGGCGTCAACCTGACCGGACATCAGCGAGGGCGACAGCGACCAGTTCACGTTGACCAGTTCG
>CAYFXM010000177.1:0-528 GCA_964346965.1 uncultured Actibacterium sp.
CGAGCTTTGTCTCGGCCTTTTTTTTGGCCACTCGACAGGCGCCTGTTTTCATGCCGACCACGAGATAGGCGACCCCGTCAGATCGTTGCCCATCGAATCGGCAATATATTGATTTAAGAAAACCTGCAATTTTCCGCAGGATTCACCCATCTTGGACTTTCCCCCGGCCATCGCTTCGACTAAACCCACGCGCAATCACGCGAGAGGACCCTAGCGCATGCAAGAACCCGCCATTACCGAAGAGCTGATCGAGTCCCACGGCCTGAAGCCCGACGAATACGCGGAAATTCTGCGACTGCTAAATCGCGAACCCACGTTTACCGAATTGGGCATCTTCTCGGCCATGTGGAACGAGCACTGCTCGTACAAGTCCTCGAAGAAATGGCTGCGTACCCTGCCGACCGAGGGCCCGCAGGTCATCTGTGGTCCGGGCGAGAATGCGGGCATCGTCGACATCGGTGACGGTCAGGCCGTGGTCTTCAAGATGGAAAGCCACAACCACCCGTCCTACATCGAACCCTACCAAGG
>CAYFXM010000177.1:538-5824 GCA_964346965.1 uncultured Actibacterium sp.
CCGGCGTGGGCGGCATCCTGCGCGACGTCTTCACAATGGGCGCGCGTCCGATCGCGGCGATGAACTCTTTGTCCTTCGGTGAAACCTCCCACCCCAAGACCAAATCACTGGTCAACGGCGTGGTTGAAGGCATCGGCGGCTATGGCAACTGTTTCGGCGTTCCTACCGTGGGCGGCGAAGTGCGCTTCCACTCCGCGTATAATGGCAACTGCCTTGTGAACGCCTTTGCGGCGGGTCTGGCAGATGCGGACAAGATCTTCTACTCGGCGGCTTCTGGCGTGAATATGCCCGTCGTCTACCTTGGCGCTAAAACCGGCCGTGACGGCGTTGGCGGCGCGACCATGGCTTCGGCCGAGTTCGACGACACCATCGAAGAAAAGCGCCCCACCGTTCAGGTCGGCGACCCCTTCACCGAAAAGCGCCTGATGGAAGCCACGCTAGAGCTGATGGCCACCGGCGCCGTGATCTCGATCCAAGACATGGGCGCGGCTGGCCTGACCTGCTCGGCCGTGGAAATGGGCGACAAAGGCAACCTTGGTGTTCAGCTGGATCTGGAATGCGTCCCGCAGCGTGAAGAGAACATGACGGCCTATGAAATGATGTTGTCGGAATCTCAAGAACGCATGCTGATGGTTCTCAAGCCCGAGAAAGAGGCCGAGGCCCGCGCCGTATTCGAGAAATGGGATCTCGACTTCGCCATCGTCGGCCACACGATCGACGAGGACCGCTTCCTGATCAAACACAACGGTAAGGTCATGGCCGACCTGCCGCTGAAAGCCCTATCTGGCACCGCACCCGAATACGACCGTCCGTGGGTCCCAACCCCGGCGGCAGAGCCGATGGCCGACGTGCCTGCCATCGACCCGATCGACGGGTTGCGTGCGCTGATCTCTTCGCCCAACTACGCGGGCAAGCAGTGGGTCTATGAGCAATACGACAGCCAGGTCATGGCTGACACGATCCGCAAGCCGGGTCTGGGTGCAGGTATCGTCCGCGTGCACGGCACCGACAAGGCCATCGCCTTCACCAGCGACGTGACCCCGCGCTATGTCAAAGCCAACCCGACCGAGGGCGGCAAGCAGGCCGTGGCCGAAGCTTATCGCAACCTGTCCGCTGTGGGTGCCCTGCCCTTGGCCACCACCGACAACCTGAACTTCGGTAACCCGGAAAAGCCCGAGATCATGGGCCAGTTCGTCGGCGCGATCAAAGGCATTGGCGAGGCCGTGGCCGCGCTGGACATGCCGATCGTTTCAGGCAACGTGTCTTTGTACAATGAAACTGACGGCCAAGGCATCCTGCCGACCCCAACCATCGGTGCCGTTGGCCTGATCAAACACACTGACGATCTGATCGCCGGTCTTGCTTCTGACGGTGATGTCGCGCTGGTCATCGGTGATACCAAAGGTCACCTCGGCCAGTCCGCGCTGCTGAAAGAAGCTTTCAACCGTGAAGACGGCGACGCGCCGGCGGTTGATCTGGATACCGAGAAGAAGAACGGCGAATTCATCCGCGCGAACGGTAACCTACTTTCTGCAGCAACCGACCTTGCAGACGGTGGCCTTGCGCTAGCCGCATTCGAAATGGCCGAGGCTGCTGGCGTTGGCGTAACCCTGAACAGAGGTGACACGGCCACCTTGTTTGGCGAAGATCAGGCACGTTATCTTGTGGCGTGTTCTTCTGATGCCGCTAAAAAACTGGTTGCCGCGGCCGAGCAAGCAAGTGTTTCGATCGCAGTAATTGGCAGCTTTGGTGGCGACGCGATCAAATTCGGCGAAAACACCGCGCCTTTGGTCGAGCTTGCCCAAACCTTCCGCAGCACCTTTGCCGCCTCTATCGCTTGACGGTTGCGCCCACCTCGGGTGCGCCCTACATTTTCGGTAAGAACGGAAAAGGAAAACCACATGCCGATGCAGGCCCACGAAATCGAAGCCGCCATCCGGGCAAAATTCCCGGATGCGCAGATCAACATCACCGACCTTGCCGGCGACGGAAATCACTGGGCGGCCGAAGTGATCGACGAAAGCTTTCGCGGCCAGAACCGTGTTCAACAGCAGCGCGCCGTCTATGCAGCGCTGAAAGAGGAAATGGCTGGAAGCAATGGCAACCTACATGCCTTGGCTTTGACAACGAAAGTGCCGGAGTAACTCACCCGGCTTCTTCTCGGCCCAAATACTCAATGACGGGCCAATTACATCAAGACGACCGCTCGCGGTATTGCCCCGAGCCCCCAAGATGGAGACCGCTATGACCGACACAGCGACCCAGATCAAAGAAACCAACGAATCCAATGACGTTGTTCTCTACATGAAGGGCACCAAGACCATGCCGCAATGCGGGTTCTCGCAGCGCGTGGCAGGTGTTCTGAACTTCATGGGTGTAGACTTCGCCGACGTAAACGTTCTGGCCGATGACGACATCCGTCAGGGCATCAAGGATTTCAGTGACTGGCCGACCATTCCACAGCTCTACGTCAAAGGCGAATTTATCGGCGGCTGCGACATCGTCACCGAGATGACTTTGTCGGGCGAGCTGGACCAGCTCTTTGATGACAAGGGCGTCAGCTACAACAAAGAAGCCGCTGACAAGATCCGCGAAGCCAACGCCTAAATTTTGGTGAAATGAAATGGACGAACGGCGCGGTTTACTGCGCCGTTTTTTCTTCGGCCAACGCTGCCAAAGCCTCTGCTCGTGCAGCCAATTCGGCCATTGCGTCGCTCAACGTCGCGGGAATAACCGGCACTTCCACCCGTTCCGGTTCTGCGGACTTTGCCTCAGCCAAAGAGTTCTGAGTGCGCATCAAGGCCGCCTGAGTCTCGGATAATTTGTCCGCCAGCATCAACCCCGCCAGCAAAAGCATACGCCCCTCTGGCAAACGACCGGCTTGCGTGATCAGCGTCTGGGCCTCTCCGTCGAGCAACTGCGCGGCAGATTGAAGAAAGCTCTCTTCCCCAGCCTGGCATTTCACGATATATGACCGACCGCCGATTTTGATATCCAGATCAGGCATCGTCGCTTCCCTTCACCAATGGTGTTAAGTCAGCCAGAACCGCCGCAAGTTCCGCCTGTTCAGACTCGCGAAGCGCGGTCATTGCTTTAAGTTCGACTTCTAGTGACGAATTGACCAGGTCCGCATCGGCCAAACGGCTCTTATTCGCGTTGCGCAATCCCTCGATACGCCCGCGCAGCGCCGCAATCGCGCTCTGTAAATTGTGGGAACGTTCTTCCGCAGCCTCAAGCCGAGACGATAATTCTTCGACCTGAAGTTGATGCTCCGTGCCCTTCTCGGCCAGCTGTGATTCAAGCTCCGCAATGCGAGACAACTTACTTCGGAGCTCTTCTTGCAATTCCTCGGAAGGCGCTGCGGATTGCGGCGCCGGTGCAGGAGCCTCCTCCAGCACCCGTCCGATACGTTCCAGTGCTGCTTGAAGACGGCCCTCTAAGACACTGATTTCGCTCATACAGATGTCCCCCAAATATGCCCGAAACAATCGCACAGAGACGTGAAACCCGTCAACCGTCTTGATTATGGCGTCACATTAGTTCTCGATAGTCGGCGAATTCGCCTACGCCAATTGTCCAATAGCGGCACAGAGTCGCTTGATCTTGGCGTCTTTGCTGCTATCACGCGCTAAATCGTGCGTCTTTGACGCTAACACCGGGCCATACAGCAAAAGGACGGCATCCCGTGGATATTAAAGCTCTTCGTGAAGCGAACCCTGAACATTGGATGAAGGCCTGCGCCATTCGTGCGCTGACCTTGGATGCGGTTGCCGCCGCGAACTCGGGTCACTCCGGCATGCCCATGGGCATGGCCGACGTGGCGACCGTGCTGTACGAAAAACATCTGAAGTTCGATCCCAAAGCTCCGAATTGGCCGGACCGAGACCGCTTCATCCTGTCAGCGGGCCACGGCTCGATGCTGATCTATTCTCTGCTGTACCTGACCGGGTATGAAGCGATGACGCTGGAGCAGATTAAAAACTTCCGCCAATTGGGCGCGATCACCGCAGGTCACCCCGAATACGGCCATGTGCCGGGTGTCGAAACCACCACCGGCCCGCTTGGTCAGGGTATTTCCAACGCCGTCGGTTTCGCTATGGCCGAAGAAATCCTACGCGCGCGCTATGGTAAAAAGGTTGTTGACCACTACACCTACGTCATCGCAGGTGACGGCTGCCTGATGGAAGGTATCAGCCAGGAAGCCATCGGCCTTGCCGGCAAGCAGGAACTAGGAAAGCTGATCGTCTTCTGGGACAACAACAACATCACCATCGACGGTTCTGTCGAACTGTCGGACAAGACCAATCAGGTCATGCGCTTTAAAGCATCGGGCTGGCACGTTCAGGAAATCGATGGCCACGACCCGGAATCGATCGACGCCGCCATCGAGGCCGCAAAGAAGACCAAGAAGCCGTCGATGATCGCCTGTAAGACCCACATCGCTCTGGGGTCTTCGGCTCAGGACACTTCGAAGGGCCACGGCGCCCTGACCGATCCTGATCTCATCAAGAACGCCAAAGACGCCTATGGTTGGCCGCAAGAGCCCTTCACCGTCCCTGCCGACGTAAAAGCCCAGTGGGAAGCCATGGGTGCCCGCGGAGCTGCGGCTTATGCCGACTGGCAGGCACGTTTCGAAACTCTCTCGAACAACCGCCAGAACGAATTCAACCGCGTCTTCGCGGGTGAAGCGCCGAAGAAGCTGTCGGCCACCATCAAAGCGCTGAAGAAACAGATCTCGGAAGAGCAACCCAAGGTCGCCACCCGTGCCGCCAGCCAGAAAGTGCTAAACGTGGTCAATCCGATCATGGTAGAGACCGTTGGCGGTTCGGCCGACCTGACCGGCTCGAACAACACCAAGTCGGGTGACATGGAGATGTTTGATCCAGCCAACCGCAAGGGTCGCTACGTCTACTACGGGGTTCGCGAGCACGGCATGGCCGCAGCGATGAACGGTCTGGCCCTGCACGGCGGTCTGCGGTCCTACGGAGGCACATTCCTGTGCTTCACCGACTATGCCCGTGGTGCGATGCGCCTGTCGGCGTTGATGGGTGTTCCGACCACCTACGTCATGACACACGACTCCATCGGTGTTGGCGAGGACGGCCCAACCCACCAGCCGGTCGAACACGTCGCCATGCTGCGGGCGACTCCGAACATGAACGTGTTCCGCCCCGCAGACACCGTGGAAACCGCTGAGGCTTGGGAACTCGCCCTGACTTCGCAAGACACTCCGTCGACTCTGGTTCTGACCCGTCAGGGCCTGCCCACCGTCCGCACCGAACACAA
>CAYFXM010000178.1:0-5792 GCA_964346965.1 uncultured Actibacterium sp.
AAAGACCAGCCATTGCCAGGTCATTGCATCAAGAATCCAGACCACGGACAGGATCAACAGGGTGCCGATCGCGATTGGGACATTGTTGGGTAGCCAATGTTGCTTCATCATCCGCGATGGCTCTTCGTGATGCGTCACGTTCGGGCGGACGAAAATCGGCCCCCAGAATGGCGTGTCCACATCCCCCAGAGTGTCCTCTGCCCAGTGGAAAATCCCCCCGACCAGATCGGCCAGCAGATAAAGTCCCACAACCTGCGCAGTCACCATTGCAACGCTCAACATGTCCATCTCGTCCCCCCTCTTCCGACGCCAATTGCAGCTTCACAACATGTCCCCCAGCCCCATGATCCGAACCAAGTTTGCTGTGATGCGGCGCAAAGCACCCGCGCCGGGTTCGGTGATCTCGACAGGCGGCATCCCGGGACGCGTGTGAGACCAGACCACCCGCCCCTCATCGCTTAGCGACAGGCGGAAGCTCTGACTTTTCGTGAGTTCAGCGGTGTTGCGCAGCACCCATTTGCCAAACTCCCGATCCATGACGATGATGCTGGATTCCGCGTTCCCCCTCATCGACACCGGATCGAAGTTCATCGACGTGACAATGGTCTCTTGCCCGTCGATGACGGTCAGTTTGGTGTGAAGAGTGTTGCGGATATCGGGCACCTCTTTATCGACAGTCCCGTCCGGCATGAGTTCGTAAATTTCGACACCGGCCTTCAACAACCTCGCGCGATACTCCAGATAACCGCCGTGAACGGAGACATGGTTTGTAGAGGCCAATGAATTGGTTACGACGGTCACCGCCACCCCCCTATCAACAAGCTCTTCCATCAAGAGGGCACCCCGTTCTTGCGGAATGAAATAGGGGGTGACGATCATCACGTTCCGTTTGGCATTGCGCAGCGTCGCAAGATGGTGACCGGCCACATTGATGGGCAGGGAGGCCTGATGATCGCGTAGCTTGTCCGGAACGTCCGACACGAACCCAGACCGCGCCGAGAACCGTGGGGCGCGCGCCGTAACCCGCTGCAAATCCAAATCAGGCGTGACGATGGAGGCATATTTTGGCTGAGCCTCCCGCGCTCGTTCGGCCAATGCGGGGCGTAACCGTTTAAAAACGCCGGCATAATCAACGTTCCCAAAACGCTGCACCGGTACGGACCATGGATCATACCAAAATTCATCAAAAACAGGCCCGAAGGTTTCGACAATCCGGCCCTCTACAAAAAGTTCGAAGTCCATGAAGGCTGAGCTGCCGTCGTGACTGTAATATTCGTCCGCGACGTTGCGCCCACCCAGGATCGCCTTTGATCCATCAGCGATGATCACCCGGCTGTGTTTGCGGCGGCTGACCCGCGAGTAGTCGAGCGCATACCCAACGACGGTTGGGCTGAAGCGGGAAAACGGATTGTAAAGACGCACGTCGATATTGGGGTGGTGATCAACGGCCACGAACCTCCCGGACGTTCTGCGGTTGAACAGGTCATCCAACAGCAGCCGGATTTTAACGCCACGATCGGCGGCCCTGACCAGCCGCTCCATAAACAGGAACCCTGCGTGGTCGGGCCGTATAATGAACGCGCTGATGTCCAGCTTCTCTTGCGCCTGATCGACGAGCTCCAGTCTCTGCGCCAACGCCGCTTCGCCGTCAGCAAGGGGGAGGACCTCTGCGGTCTGCAGTGCGACGCGGTTGCGTTCTCGATAGCTGTTGGCTGGAGTAATTCGACCAGACGAGCTGACGCTTAGGTTTCTCTCGCTTGTCCGGTCGATCGGCACATAGGTGCAGCCAATTAAGACCGCTGAGGCGAGAAGCAGGGAGATCACCCGCGCTGTTGCCCTAAAGGGGGCGCGCCCTGCCCCATCCCGAATTGTATCCATCCCCCACATCGATCTCACCTCCAAGGATTCTTAATCAATGATTAATTAATCTACCTTGAAATTAATCATTGATCAATATAATCTGCGGAAAGACAATTTTTCATTTTGGAACAGGTGGTTGGATGGCGCGAAGATCAGAACATACACGTGCCGAGCTGAAAACAATGCTCATTGCAGCCGCGGAACGAATCGTGGCTGAAGACGGTTTGCGCAAGGTGACGATCCGCGGAATTACCAAGGAAATCGGATATACCTCCGGAAGCCTCTACATCGTGTTCAAAGACCTCGATGAGTTGATCATGGAGGTTCACATGCGGACGTTGGAACGGCTCTATAATCACCTCAGCAGTCTGGAAAAGGGTGTAGATCCGGAAGCCGACCTGATCACCCTCGCTCACGGGTACAAAGAATTCACTTCGTCAAACAAACGGCTCTGGACAGCCCTGTTCGAGCACAAACTGCCCGATGGCGACTTGCCGCCCGAGCGTTACCAGCGTGCTATCTTTCGTCTTATCGACCTAGGCGTGGAGGCCATCCGCCCCCTCTACCCCGAGGGCGAAGACGCGCAGATCATCCATGACGCGCGGGTGTTATGGGCCAGCCTCTACGGCATCATGGTGCTGGACGCGTCAAACAAGCTATCGCGTTTCGAAGAGACGTCGCTCTATGTCGAGTCGCTGGTGAAAAACTATGTCGCGGGTATCGAAGCGCGGGTCGCACGAGACTAAGCATCCGTCTCAGAGCGTGCTTGCCACCTTCTCAACGGTCGCCCGACGGTCGCCGTTGGGTGGGTGGGTTCCAAGGAACCGATCGCCCGGATCTGGAATACGGAAGAAGAACTCGGCCCCTTTGCGCGGATCATACCCGGCCTTGTAGGCTATGATGGTCCCAAGGGCGTCTGCCTCCAGCTCCATTTCCTTGGAGAAGGCGCGGGCGCCTACCGTCCCACCGATCTGTTGGCCGACATCGGCCCCAACATCGCTGCCGACGACCAGAGCCCCGACCAGCCCCCCAAGAACCGCTCCGATTGTCGCCGTTTCAACCTGCTTTGCGATGTGGTTCTCAATGTGATGAGCAGCTTCGTGCCCCATGATAAAGGCAATCTCGTCCCGGTTCCGTGTCTCTTCGATCAGAGCGAGGGTGAAAATGATGATCGGTCGCCCCGACCGGTCCAGCGTCTGGTAGGCGTTCGACGGTTGGCCAGCGCGCTCGTCGATCTGGATCAAAAAGTCGCAATTGGCCCGCGGCGTGCGTGTCCGGCACTCGCGTTCTGCCACGGGTTCGACCCGCGCCTGCACAACTTTGAAATTCTGACTGGCAATCGAACTGCTCAGTTTCGGCGCTGCCTGTGGCGCCGAGCCACTGGTTGCGCTGGTCTGGGTCGCTTCAACACAGCCCGCCAGCGCCAAGCAGAAAAGGGGAAGGGCTAATCGCATTTGAAAACTCGCTCGATCCTGTTTTGCGCCGCAGTCTAGCAAAGCGCCAACGCGACACCAGCCGCAATTCGAGAATTCCGGTTCACAAGCGAAGGACCGCAAGCTAGCTTGGCCTCATGTTTACCATCGAGCATGAATTCGACGCCACCGTCATCACCCTCGTGGATGAGGGAGAAAAGCATCTGCAGGAAGATGTCACCATCAACGCGTTCGAAGAATGCGTGACCATCGAACAGCTGGAACCGGTCTCGGACCGCGTTCAGGTGGTGACGCTCTCGATACAGCAATTGCGAGAGCTTGCAGCCGCGCTGGATCTGCCGGAAGGGGTGTACAGGTTGGCGTTGGACAAGACCGCGCCGCCCGAACAGGACTAGTGCAGCACCCGGAACACTTTGTCCCGTGAGGCTGCCCCGCGCACAAGTTCCAGTCGCGATTTCGGCACACCAAGGGATTTGGCCAGAAGCTTTACGACGGCGGCATTGGCTTTGCCGCCTTCGGGAACGGTTGTCACGCTGACCCGCAGGCGGTCTCCATCCACCTTCACGGTATTGCGCGAGGCCTTGGGGGTGACGCGCACCTTAATAACGCAGCCGGGATCGGCAAATCGGGTTAGGTCATCGCTCATGCTTCGAAGGTTAGGTGCGTGGCAGCCGGGTGCAAGCCTGCCCTTCCCTTTTCGGCGGTTCATGTTTATATCGCGCCTGTTCGGGACGTTCCCGGCAACCGGTCGCAGCCTACCCGGTTCGCTAAAACAAGGACTACATTGATGAAAACCATTGTCATCTGCTCCGGCGGATTGGACAGCGTATCTTTGGCCCACAAGGTCGCGGACGAGCACGAATTGATCGGGCTGGTCTCGTTTAATTATGGGCAAAGGCATTCCAAGGAACTGGATTACGCGCGCCTGTGTGCAGAGCGTCTGAATGTGCCCTTTCACCTGATCGACATGTCCGGGATTGGCGCACATCTGACGGGATCGGCCCTGACGGACGATCTGGACGTGCCCGACGGGCACTATGCCGAAGAGACGATGAAGACGACCATCGTGCCCAACCGCAATGCGATCATGCTGACGATTGCCTTCGGCATCGCGGCCTCGAAAGGCGCGGACGCGGTGGCGACTGCGGTGCATGGCGGCGATCATTTCATCTATCCCGACTGCCGCCCAGCCTTCACCGAGGCATTCGAGGCTATGCAAAAGGCGGCATTGGACGGTTACGCCGATATCAGCCTCTACACCCCCTTCGTGCATGTCCCGAAGTCGGACATCGTCAAAGAAGGCGCGGCCCACAACACCCCCTTCGACCAGACTTGGTCCTGCTACAAAGGCGGAGAGGTCCACTGCGGCCGTTGCGGCACCTGCGTTGAACGGCGCGAGGCCTTCGACATCGCTGGCGTCGAAGATCCCACTGTCTATGCCGATCCGGACTTCTGGAAATCTGCTGTGGAAGGAGTGCTCTAATGTACCGCATTACCAAGGAATTCCACTTCTCGGCCTCGCACCAACTGTGCGGCCTGCCCGACGACCACCCCTGCGCGCGGATGCACGGGCATAACTACATCGTCGAGGTTGAGCTGAGCGCCGAAGAGCTGGACGCCAACGGTTTCGTCGTGGACTACCGCGAGCTGGACCCGCTGAAAAAGTACATCGACAACGAGTTGGACCACCGCCACCTGAACGATGTCTTTGGTCATGACGCCGTGACCTCGGAGACACTGGCCAAGACCATCTATGACTGGTCCAAGGCCCGTTGGGATCAGGTCACCGCCGTACGCGTCAGCGAGACCCCGAAAACATGGGCCGAGTACCGCCCGTGACCCTGCGCATTGCGGAAATCTTTGGCCCGACCATTCAGGGCGAAGGCGCCGTGATCGGCGCGCCGACCGTCTTTGTGCGTGCGGGTGGCTGCGACTATCGTTGCAGCTGGTGCGACAGCCTGCATGCGGTCGACAGCGAATACCGCCACACATGGGCCAAGATGGAAACTGAAGAGGTCTGGACCAAAGTTAAAGAACTCGCGTGTGCCCCGCTGACGGTCTCCATCTCCGGCGGAAACCCGGCCATTCAGGACTTCGGCCCGCTGATCGAACTGGGCCATGCCGAGGGCTATACCTTCGCGCTGGAGACCCAAGGCTCGGTCGCGCAGCCGTGGTTCGCAGAGCTCGACACTCTGGTGCTTAGTCCTAAACCGCCCTCCTCGGGTGAAACCGTGGACTGGGCGAAATTCGACGACTGCCTGACGGCGGCCGAAGACGCCCCGACCGTTCTGAAAATCGTCATCTTCGACGAGACTGACTATCTTTGGGCCCGCGAGGTGGCCGACCGCTACCCTGCCTTGCCCCTCTATCTTCAACCCGGCAACCACACCCCGCCGCCGCCCGACGCCGAAGACGCTGCCATAGACATGGCTGGCATCAACGACCGGATGGAATGGCTGGTGGACCGCGCCCTTGCCGACAACTGGTACCGCCCCCGCA
>CAYFXM010000179.1:0-5687 GCA_964346965.1 uncultured Actibacterium sp.
TTTCCAGCCGTTCCCGCTTGTTTTCAAAGGCCTTACGGCGCTCTTCGCCCACACACCCAATCTCGATCCCCATCGGGGTCAGGCGCTGGTCGGCGTTGTCTGCACGCAGGGACAACCGGAACTCTGCTCGCGAGGTGAACATGCGATAGGGCTCCGTCACGCCGCGGGTAATTAGGTCATCGACCATCACGCCGATATAGCTATCAGTACGGCTAAAGAGGACAGGATCGCGCCCCAAAGCCTGCGCAGCAGCGTTAAAGCCCGCCACCATCCCTTGCGCCGCAGCCTCTTCATATCCGGTTGTGCCGTTGATCTGGCCCGCAAGATACAGGCCCGGCACGTCCTTGACCCCCAATTGCGCATTCAATGCACGCGGATCGACGTAATCATATTCAATGGCATAGCCCGGCTGCAGAATGACCGCCTCCTCCAGACCTTTGATCGAATGCACGTAATCGTGCTGCACATCTTCAGGAAGGGAGGTCGAGATCCCGTTTGGATAAACGGTGTGATCGTCCAGCCCCTCCGGCTCTAGGAAAATCTGGTGAGAGGTCTTATCGGCGAAACGGACAACCTTGTCCTCGATCGACGGGCAATAGCGCGGACCGACGCCCTCGATATGGCCGCCGTACATGGCCGAGCGATCAAGGTTATTGCGAATGAACTCATGGGTTCTTTCGTTGGTGTGGGTGATCCCGCAGGCCACCTGACGCACAAATGGTTTGTTCGACAGAAAAGAGAAAAGAACCGGATCCTCATCTCCTGGCTGCGCCTCCAGCTGATCCCAAGCGATGGTGCGGCCATCCAAACGCGGTGGTGTACCAGTTTTTAGACGCCCAAGCGGCAATCCAAATCCGTCCATTCGCTCGGCCAGCTTCACAGACGCCTTATCCCCGATACGTCCACCGGGTCGTTTAACATCACCGATATGAATGACCCCGCGCAAAAATGTGCCCGTGGTCAGAATGACCGCAGCTGCGGACAACTGCGATCCATCCGCCAGCTCAACACCGTTTACGGTATCGCCATCCATGATCAGATCAATCACCTCTCCTTCGACTACCTCCAGATTGGGCGTCGCAGAGATAAAGGCCTGCATGGTCTCGCGATAGATCTTACGGTCGGACTGCGCGCGCGGGCCTTGTACAGCAGGGCCTTTGCGGCGATTGAGCAGACGGAACTGGATGCCTGCGTGGTCTGCGACCTGCCCCATCAGCCCGTCCAACGCATCGACCTCGCGAACCAAATGGCCCTTGCCCAGACCACCGATTGCGGGGTTGCAGGACATCACGCCGATGCCATCAAAGCGAAGCGTTATCAGTGCGGTACGCGCACCCATCCGCGCGGCGGCATGCGCTGCATCCGCCCCGGCATGGCCACCACCGACCACCACAACATCAAAGTCGCGATGTTTCACGTGAAACACTCCTTACTTTCCAATGCAGAAGCTCGAGAATATCTCATCTAGAATATGCTCGACATCCACCCGTCCGACCAATGAATCAAGGGCTCGGACAGCGGTGTTCAAATCCTCGGCGGCCAGCTCTGCAAGATCAGGGGCCCCTATTACCTGATTCCGTGCATTTTCAACAGAGGCAATGGCGGAAAGCACAGCCACCCTGTGCCGTTCCCTCGTCATCGTTGCGGCCCGCGCTGCGCGGGTTTCCAGAACCTCGGTGATCTGAGAGATCAGCTTACCAACTCCAGCACCCGTCTTCCCGGACACCGCAAGAGCCTCTCCCCAGGTTTCCAGATCAGCCTTTCCGTGAACCACAATGTCCTGAGGTCCTGGATCAAGTCCCGGTTTATCTTCCGGCCCGACCAACAAAAACACACGCAAATCAGCTTCGGCCGCGCGCTGTCGCGCCCGTCCAATGCCGATGCCTTCAACGACGTCCTCGGTCTCGCGCAGGCCTGCCGTGTCTAAAACCGTGACCGGCAATCCGTGCAACTCCATCCGCACCTCAATCACGTCGCGGGTGGTGCCAGCGTATTCAGAAGTAATCGCAGCCTCTCGCCCCGCCAGTGCGTTCAACAAGGTCGACTTGCCCGCATTCGGAGCGCCAACGATTGCCACCTCAAATCCGTCACGAATACGCTCGGCGGCAGAGACACCATCTGCCTCAGCCTGCAAATCACCGAGAACATCATCCAGCAATTCCAGTACTTCAGGCGTCACATCGACCGGGACCTCTTCGTCCGCGAAATCAATCGTCGCAGCAATCAAAGCGGCGGCGCGGATAAGTTTTGACCTCCATGCCTCTGCCCGCTCACCAATGGCTCCTGACAAAACCTGAAGCGCCTGACGGCGCTGTGCCTCGGTCTCGGCCTCGATCAGATCCGCAAGGCCCTCGACCTGGGCAAGGTCCAGCGTCTCATTCTCCAGCGCCCGTCGGGTGAATTCCCCGGCTTCGGCCATGCGCAGGCCGTCGATCTCTGAAAGTGCCTGTAGGACAGCACGCACCGTCGCGGGGCTGCCATGCAGGTGAAGTTCGACCACTTCTTCGCCGGTGAAGCTGGCCCCTTTAGGGAACAGCAGAACCAAGGCCTGATCCAGCAGCACACCATCCCAGAAGATCTCGCGCAGGGCTGCCCGGCGCGCGGTTGGAACCGTCGCCCCCAAAGCAGACAAGGCCGCACTTGCGTGCGGCCCCGAGATCCGGATGACAGCGACGCCCGCTTTTCCGCGGGCCGTCGCCAAGGCATAGATCGTATCCATTGGCCCCTCTTAGGCGTTCATGGAATCGAAGAATTCCTCGTTGGATTTGGTCTGCTTCAGCTTCGAGATCAGGAACTCAATCGCATCCGTCGTACCCATCGGGTTCAGAATACGGCGCAGAACGAAGGTTTTCTGCAGGTCTTTCGGGTCGACCAGCAGGTCCTCTTTCCGGGTGCCGGACTTGAGGATATCCATCGCCGGATAGACGCGTTTATCGGCAACCTTGCGGTCCAGAACGATTTCCGAGTTACCGGTGCCTTTGAACTCTTCAAAGATCACTTCGTCCATCCGCGAGCCGGTATCAATCAGTGCGGTCGAGATGATGGTCAGCGAACCACCCTCTTCAATGTTCCGCGCAGCACCGAAGAAACGCTTGGGACGTTGCAGCGCGTTTGCGTCCACACCACCGGTTAGAACCTTACCCGAAGACGGGACGGTTGTGTTAAAGGCCCTACCAAGTCTTGTTATCGAGTCGAGAAGAATAACAACATCTCGTTTATGTTCGACCAAACGCTTGGCTTTTTCGATCACCATTTCCGACACGGCCACGTGGCGCGATGCGGGTTCGTCGAAGGTCGAGGAAATCACCTCACCCTTCACCGAGCGCTGCATGTCGGTCACCTCTTCCGGGCGTTCGTCGATCAGCAGGACGATCAGGTAACACTCTGGGTGGTTGGCCTCGATCGAATGCGCGATGTTCTGCAGCAGGACGGTTTTACCCGTCCGCGGCGGCGCCACGATCAGCGAGCGCTGGCCCTTCCCGATCGGCGCGACCAGGTCAATGATCCGGGCAGAGCGGTCCTTGATGGTAGGATCGTCGATCTCCATCTTCAGGCGCTCATCCGGATAGAGCGGTGTCAGGTTGTCGAAGTTGATCTTGTGCTTCGCCTTCTCCGGCTCTTCGAAGTTGATCTGCGTTGGCTTTGTGATCGCGAAGTAACGTTCGTTCTCGGCCGGCGCCTTGATAACGCCTTCGACGGTGTCACCGGTACGCAGCGAGAATTTGCGGATCATCTCGGGCGAGACATAGATATCATCCGGACCGGGCAGATAGTTCGCCTCGGGCGAGCGCAGGAAGCCGAACCCGTCTTGCAGGACTTCAAGAACACCGTCACCGGAAATCTCCCAACCCTCGTCCGCGCGTTCTTTCAGGATCTCGAACATCATCTCGCCCTTGCGCATGGTCGAGGCGTTTTCGATTTCCAACTCTTCGGCCATCGCCAGAAGGGTTTTCGGGCTTTTCGATTTCAGGTCAGCAAGGGCCAGACGGTTCTCTGCCATAGTGAATAACTGCTTTCGGTTTCATCCCAGAGGACGATGATTTTGGATTTCCAGGGGAAGTACACAGACCGGACGGCCTGCGCGACAGGGACATAAGTCGTTAGCGCTACAAAGTCAAGGAAGTCAGAATTTCACGATCACCGAGAAGACGATGACGATCATCAGAAGGGTTGGCACTTCGTTCATCATCCGGTGCTGTTTCCCGCTGAACCGGTTCATCCCTGCGATAAAGTCCTTACGGCGGTAGCCAAGCCAATGATGGAACCACGTCATGCCAAGCACCGCTGCCGCTTTCGTAAAGGGCCACACAGCGCCCCAATCGACGATTCCGGGTGTAAAGACCAGCATCAGGCCAAACACCCACGTGGCGATCATCGAGGGGTTCATAATGAACCGCAGCAACTTGCGTTCCATAGTCTGGAACAGCTCGTCGCGACTGGTTCCCACTTCCACCTGTTCAGTGTGATAGACAAATAGTCGGGGCAGATAGAACAACCCGGCCATCCAGGCGATGACCGAGATCACATGCAGGGATTTAGTCCACGGATAAAACGACGCCAGAAAATCAAACATACAGGTCACCCTCTTTCCCTCTCTCTAAAATAATAAAAGAGAAAAGAAAAAGATGATGTTTTAGTAGGGCCTGTGGATAGCTGGGATTAATGCATAAACCACGGGATCTTCCACAGGGGATTTTGGGTTGTGAATGACTTTGTTTATAACTCGATGATTTCGCCAGATTTCACATTTAATATAATAAAATCAATGTGATAGGATGAAACATAACCACAATAAATGTGGATAAATTGCGCATAATGTCTTTGAATCCAATCTTATCCCAAAGGCCGGAAATTAGTTTTACGCTGTGAAATCTCAGGGGTATATCCATTGACATTACCCCCCGTGATCGCGGAAGGGCTGATTATGTCCCAATATGCCCCGGCGCTGTCCTGCTGATTCCCGGGCAATCATCCACAGGGTTATCCTATGGCTACACCGCTGATCCTTGCCTCTGGTTCCGAGATCCGCCAACAGCTTCTACGCAATGCCGGAGTTGAATTTACCGTTCAGCCGGCCCGTATTGACGAAGAGACAATCAAACAGTCCCTTCTGGCAGAAGACGCGACACCGCACGACATTGCCGATGCTTTGGCCGAATTCAAAGCTCGTCGGATCAGCGAAAAGAACTCCGACGCCTTGGTGTTGGGATGCGATCAGGTGCTCGAATTCAAGGGCGAGATGCTGTCCAAGCCCACCAACCCGGACGATGCGCGAGAGCAACTGCGCCGCCTGAGGGGCGCGCGACACAAGCTGTTATCGGCGGCGGTGTTATATGAAGAAGGGAAACCGGTCTGGCGCCATGTCGGTCAGGTTCGGCTGACCATGCGACCTTTTTCCGATAGCTATCTGGAATCATATGTTGAACGTAATTGGGACAGTATCCGACACGCAGTCGGGTGTTATAAGTTGGAAGAAGAAGGTGTGCGCCTGTTTGCGCAGATTGACGGAGATTATTTCAACGTGTTGGGTTTACCGCTTTTGCAATTCTTGAATTACCTGACCTTGCGTGGAGACCTTCCAGCATGAGTGATCGTATTCCCTTGGCTGGGGTTATCGGTTCGCCGATCGCCCAATCGAAGTCGCCCCGCCTGCAGAACTACTGGCTGTCCCGATATGGGATTGCCGG
>CAYFXM010000180.1:0-5649 GCA_964346965.1 uncultured Actibacterium sp.
GAACCGGTTGATCGAGGCCGCATAATGGCCACGCTTGAGGTAGTAGCGACCGACTTCCAGCTCTTTCGCGGCAAGGTGATCGAAGGCAAGGTCGAATTTGAGGACCGAGCTTTGCGAATATTCGCTGTCAGGATACCGCTCGATCACCGTACGCAGAGCTTGCAGCGCCTGGAAGGTCAAACCCTGGTCACGGCCTACCAGTTCGATCTGGTCATAATAGCTGAGGGCAAGAAGGTAGGCGGCGTAGGCCGCGTCGTCATCCGCCGGATAGAAGTCGATAAACCGCTGTGCGCTCGCGCGGCTGTTCTCGTAATCTTTATCGACGTGATAGGCATAAGCCTGCATGATCAACGCGCGCTTGGCCCATTCGGAATAGGGATACAGGCGCTCAACCTCGCCAAACAGCAGTGCGGCTTCATCGGCGTCCTTGGTGTTTTGCAGTTTCCGCTCGGCGTCTGCATATATCTGCTGCGGCGGCATGGATTCGATCGGATTGACCTCCTCTTGCTGCCCGCAGGCCGACACGGCCAGAACCGAAACCATTGCACCTAAGATAACTGCTCGCGCCCCGAATCTGGTCATGAACCGCTTAACCCTGTTTTCTGTCCGCACCCATACTCGGGGTACCTTGTCAGAGTTGTCCTAGCACAGAAAAATCCGAGGCAAAACGTCTTTGAAGGGGTTTTGCCAATCAGGCGACCGCAGCAAGGTCAGCCTGTTTTACGCCAGCACCCGGCAAACGGCTTGCTCGCTCGGGGGAACAGGTCACCATGCGATAGGCCGTGGGCGTTGCAAACAGCTTACGCAGAAGCTTGTTGGTGATGCCGTGACCAGCACGAACACCTGAGTAGCGACCCAAAATCGGCGCTCCCGCCAAGGCCAGATCACCAAGTGCATCCAGCATCTTGTGCCGGACCGGTTCATCCGCGTGACGCAGACCACCGCGGGTCAAAACTTCGGTGCCGTCAAAGACCACCGCATTGGCCATGTCCGCAATGTCGCCGCCAAGCGCCAGCCCATTTTCCTGCATGGCTTCGACGTCAGCCTTGCGGCAGAAAGTGCGGCTGTCACAAAGTTCGCGAACGAAACTACCATTAGCCATATTCAGGGTTTTCGCCTGACGCCCGATGGCAGCATCCGGGAACTCGATACGGAATTCGATTTCAAACGTGTCCGACGGTTCAAGCGTCGCTTCTGCAATCCCTTCGGAATAGGTCACGGGTTCCAGAATCTCGATCAGGCGCACCGGCGCCGAAAGGTCTTGGAAACCACGGGCCATAAAAGCGGCAACAAACTGGGCAGAGCTGCCGTCCAGTACCGGAACTTCCGGGCCATCAATTTCAATCAGCGCGTTGTTGACACCGCAGCCAGCCAGAGCGGCCATAACATGTTCGATCGTCGAGACGCTTGCGCCATCAACATTCTCAATCTTGGTGCAAAGCTGCGTGGACGATACGGCATCCCACCGCGCCGGGATCATTGCGTCACCGTTTTGCAGGTCTGTGCGTTGGAACCAAATGCCATATTCCGCCGACGCCGGGTGCACCGTCAGGCGCACCGGTTGCCCCGAGTGCAATCCGATACCGGAAAACTCTACTGCGGATTTAAGCGTTTTTTGCAAGGCCCACCTGAACACATGAGTCGGTCTGCGCGCCGACGGCAAACTGGTAAAAGCGGAGAAGGCTATTCTCAACTCAATCTTTGTAACCGCGTGAAACAATGCCCGTGAGGGAATAGGCGAAAGATTGCCAATATCCCAATGCCCCCCGGTAAAGATCTGTTTTTAAAAAGAAAAAGGGCCGCGAAACCGGCCCTCTTCGTCTGTTTGAATATTTCAGATGTTAATTTGCCTGGCGCCGCAGAAAGGCGGGAATTTCAATTTTTTCCTCTTCTGCGTCCAGTTCTTCTTCCTCGAACGCCTGCATCGGGGGCGGGCGGCGGAAGGCTGGCGACGGGGCCTGAGCTTCCTCGTGGCCGTGACCGGCCATACGGTTGATCAGGGTACCGATACCAAACCGGGCCTTGTCTGCCGGGGCTTGAGCAGCGGGTCGCGCCGCAGGTTCTGCAGGTTGCTCGGACGGGCGCGGCACCTTGGCGACAGCGGCCTGCAAACGCGCAAGCGCTTCTGGCGTCGGCGTGCCCGGCGCAGCGGCCTGAGGCGCCTCAACAGGGGCTTCGAAACGAGGCTGATAAGTTGGCGGCGGCAACTCGTCTTCGGCCTTCGGCGCGACGGCAGGCTCCAGATCGCCGAACAGCGACGGTTCGGGTTGCGGCTCTTCGACAACTTCGGCAACGACCTCAGGTGCGGCGGGCGCTTCGGCCACCGGGGCTGGCTCTTCCACCGGTTCGGGCGCTGCCTCTTCCGCCTGATGCGGTGGCAGAGGTTCTGCCAAGCGGCGTCGTGGTGCAGGAACCTCCAGCCCACTGGCCAGTGCGTCGATTCCGGTCGCGACGACCGACACGCGCATGGTGCCTTCCATCTCTGGGTCGAGGGTCGAACCAACGATGATGTTGGCGTCTCCGTCCACCTCTTCGCGGATGCGATTGGCGGCCTCGTCCAGTTCGAACAGGGTCAGATCGTAGCCACCGGTGATATTGATCAGGACACCTTTCGCGCCGCGCAGGCTAATCTCGTCCAGCAGCGGGTTGGCGATGGCCTTTTCGGCGGCTTGTACCGCGCGTTCTTCACCGGTCGACTCGCCAGTACCCATCATCGCCTTGCCCATCTCGTCCATCACTGCACGAACGTCGGCAAAGTCGAGGTTGATCAGGCCCGGACGGACCATCAGGTCGGTCACACCTTTCACGCCCTGATAAAGCACGTCGTCAGCCATCGAGAAGGCCTCAGTAAAGGTGGTCTTCTCGTTAGCAAGGCGGAACAGGTTTTGGTTCGGGATGATGATCAGCGTATCAACGACCTTCTGAAGGGCCTCAACACCCTCCTCGGCCTGACGCATGCGCTTGGAACCTTCAAACTGGAAGGGCTTGGTCACGACACCAACGGTCAGAACACCCAACTCACGTGCGGCCTGCGCGATGATCGGCGCGGCGCCAGTTCCGGTGCCACCGCCCATACCGGCAGTAATGAAACACATGTGGGCACCAGCCAAGTGGTCCACGATCTCTTCGATGGTTTCTTCTGCGGCTGCGGCACCCACCGAGGGGCGCGCACCAGCACCCAGACCTTCGGTGACTTTCACACCCATCTGGATCTTCGCCGTCGAAGACGACTGTTGAAGCGCCTGTGCGTCTGTATTCGCGGTGACGAACTCAACCCCTTCGAGGGCCTTTTCGATCATGTTGTTGACCGCGTTCCCACCTGCCCCGCCGACACCGAACACGGTGATACGGGGTTTCAATTCCGTCTGCTCGTCGATCGATAGATTCAATGCCATTTTGAATATCCGCCTGTCTGCTCTGCCGGGCCAAATTTCGAGGGCCACACTCATGATTTTCTACCAATTTACCGCTTGTACGGGTGTTGGTCACGTAAAAAACGCAAAAAACACCACAAAATATGGCAGTAATGTGAACCAAACCAGCGGCATTTCGCCGAAGCTACCGCATGTTGGGGTTACCAGTTGTCTTTAAACCAACGCACCGCTCGGCGCATCTTGCGCGCGCCATAAAGCTCGCTTGGCATTTCGAAATCCCACCATTCGTCCTGCGGGTGCGCGGCAAAAAGGCTTAGCCCCACGCTGGCCGCAAAGGCGGGACCCGTCGCTGCCTGCGGCAAGCCCTGAATGCGCAGCGGACGGCCAAGGCGAACCTGTTGGCCGAGAATGCGACTGGCCAACCCGTCAAGGCCGGGAATTTGGCTGCCACCGCCGGTCAGGACAATCTTTTGGCTGGGAAGATGCTCGAACCCGGCGGCGTCCAACCGCAGGCGCAACTCTTCCAATATCTCTTCGACACGCGGCCGCATGATGCCGATCAACTCGGCACGACTGACGGTTCGGCGGTCATGTTCATAATCGCCGGTTTCGCCGCCGATCTCGATCATCTCGCGATCGTCCATACCCGTCGCCACGACACCGCCATGAAAGGTTTTGATCCGTTCGGCCACCGCCATCGGCACGCCCAGGCCCTTGGAAATATCCGAGGTCACGTGATCCCCACCCATTCGCAGCGCATCGGTATAGATCATGTGTTTCTTGATAAAGATCGACAGGCCCGTGGACCCACCGCCAAAGTCGATACAGGCCGCGCCAAGCTCCTGCTCGTCCTCGACCAGAGAGGCGACACCCGACACATAGGCTGACGACGCCAGCCCTGCGAGTTCAAGATCGCAGCGCTTGATGCAGTAGAGCAGGTTTTGAATCTCATCCCCACCGATCGACAACAGGTGCATGTCAACCGACAGGCGGTTGCCGATCTGGTCTCGCGGATCGGTCAGCCCTGACCGGTGGTCCAGCGCGAAGTTCACCGGATGCGCATGAAGCACCTCCCGCGCTTCACCAAGATCCGGTACGTCGCAATTGGCCAAGGCCTGCGCCACGTCCTGCTCCGAGACGGTGTTCCCGGCCAGTTCCACATGGCCGTCGAGCCCGTAGGACCGAGGCCGACCGCCCGAGAAACAGGCAATTGCATGGTCCACCCGCACACCGGCCATCTTCTGCGCCTGTTGCACAGCGGTACGAATGGCGCGTTCGGTTTCGTTCATCGCGTTGATTTCGCCAAATCGCACCCCGCGCGACCGCGTGGTCCCCGCCCCAATCACGCGAAAGCTGGACTGTCCAGCCATTGCGCCGATGCCGTCAGCATCGGAAAACCGGTCGGGTCCGTCGAACCGCAGCACCAGACAGGAGATCATCGAAGTCCCCACATCCAGAATCGCAACCACCCCGCGATCCATTGCCGCCTTACGCATGCGCCGCATCGCGCGCTGAGATTGGTACAGATCCGTCATCCCCGAGTCCCCTCGTCTTCGCGCCCGCGCGAGTAAAGCAAGTCGTCCGCCGCCGGTTTCGAAAGCCGTAGCGTTGGCCTGTCCGGCTGGCGCATATCCACGACACGCACATCGCGTGCCAACATGTCCTCGGCCGTATGCAACGCCTCGACCCTCAAAAGCGCCGCCACCGCGCCCTCTTCTGGGAGCAAGATCACCTGATCGCCGTCCAGAACGACATCCCAACGGCGTTCACCGACGCGCAGCAGGCCACGAATTCGTGGCTGCAGCGGACCTGCAGCAGCGTAAAGTTCCAGCGCTTCGGTGACATGGACGTCAGCACCCTCCCCCGCGATCAGCGGCAGGTCGGGGCGCTCTCCGCGCGTATCCAGAGGCGCGACGCGGTGCCCCGAGGCATCCAGAAGTTCAAGCTGGTCATGAACGCGCCAGACAACCGAGGGCTGCCGCTCAGCCACCGTGATCTGCAGAATACCCCCAGGTCGCACGCGCAGGTCGGCCTTGGCCACTGCGTCCAACCCGGAGATCGTGCGGTGCATCTCATCCAGATTCAGGTCGAACGAGCTCACCGGGAAGTCCACGGGTAGAACCTCGCGGATATCCTCGCGCAGCTCGACCGAGGCCCCGTCAATGGCCATCAGCTTGACCATGAACTCAGGGCGCTCCTCGATGGACTGCCGTAGTTCGGAAAAGGCCAGCACGATGTTGTCGCGACGCTCTTCGTTTGACAAATAGGCTCCTGT
>CAYFXM010000181.1:0-5626 GCA_964346965.1 uncultured Actibacterium sp.
TTTTCCTTTTTCCATTCACCAGAAGGCCCCCTTCTTACGGGTCACCTTGGGTCTGGTGGGTCAATAGAGAACCCGCGAATCCGGAGACCCGGAGCCGCGAGATGCCGCTCTATAAGGGAGGGTCTGATAGGTGGCAAGGGAAAGTTGGGTATTTCTCAATAAAATATCGGGTTTGGGCTCCGCCCGTTCGCCCCTCAATCGCTTCACTGGAGCGATTGCCGCTTTGCGGACCAGGGCTCACTCCCACCGATAGTTAAAACTCACACTCACCCGCTCTTCCTCGGCCATGTTCATCGGCACCTCGTGCCGCAGCCCGCTTTCCCACAGCAGCACATCGCCGACCTTCGGCTTCATATAGATGAAGGGCTGCAACTCTCGCCGCCCGCCCTTCTTGCGCACGGGTGCCGCCATCATCCGGCCAGAGCGCGGGTCTTCCAGCTTCAACGCGCTGGCGCCCTCGGGCATGGACACATAGGTCGTACCGCTGATCACCGAATGAGGGTGCAGGTGGCTGGCGTGCATGCCGCCCTCGGGCAGGATGTTGATCCACAGGTCCTCTAGCACCAGCTTGCGGCCGTCCAGATCGAACTCGAGATCCTCGGCAAAGGCCGCCACATGGGCGTCGAGCGCTTTGACCAGATCCCCAAAGATGGGGAACCGCCATGGAAGGTCGGTCAGTGACGCGTAACTGGTGTAGCCAGGATAGCCGTTCTTCTCACACCACTCCTGCCCCGCCTCATCATCCTCGGCGATGGAGAAACAGGATGCCTCCATCTCTTCGGAATCAATTGTGGGCCCGTATTCTGAAAGGCGAGCATGGTAGAGGCGGGTAACAAAGAGGGATTCGATCTGTGCCATGGGGCTCTCTTAAACCAACGCAGCCCCATGTGCGAGGCACAGTGGGGCTGGATTTTCAGTCAAGTTGTTTGGCGGAGCCTCACTCGGTATAGCGATAGCTCTCTGTCTCACATACGTTGACACGTTCACGGATCAGTTCATCGCCATCGTCAAAAATCGCCTTGAAGTCGAACATGCAATAGCCGGACCCATCGTCGAAATTGATGACAACCGATTGACCTGAAGACAGGATGTCGGCTCCTAGGATGTCTTCTTCCCAGTCGTCCGCCCCAATGTTAGAGCCATAGAACCGCACAATGTCATAGGTGGTTTCGTTGATAATCTTTACCCGTCGATCGAGGGCAAAGGCCGGCGAAGCAAGGGAACCAGCAATCGCAATTGCCATCCCTGCAAAAGCCAAATTTTTCATACTCATACTCCAATTGTCGTGAGGATCACCCTAACGCGAGGGTCAAGAAAATCCACTGCGCGTTTTCGAGCAGCCGGTCCAGGATGGCAAAAGATGCATTACCGCATCAAAAAGCCCCCGCCGATCTCTCGGCGGGGGCTTTGAATTTTCAGGTCGGAGAAGCCTTACCAGTCTTCGCGAACAACGACGCGGGTTTTGACCGGCAGCTTCATCGCGGCAAGACGCAGTGCTTCACGAGCGATGTCGTCGTTGACACCGTCGATCTCGAACATCACGCGACCCGGCTTCACCTTGCACGCCCAGTAGTCCACGGAACCTTTACCTTTACCCATACGGACTTCGGTCGGTTTCGAGGTTACGGGGGTGTCCGGGAAGATACGGATCCAGACACGGCCCTGACGTTTCATGTGACGGGTCATCGCACGACGAGCAGCTTCGATCTGGCGGGCAGTCACGCGCTCTGGCGTGGTGGCCTTCAGACCGTAGGAGCCGAAGTTAAGGGTCGAACCACCTTTGGCTTCGCCGTGGATCCGGCCCTTGTGCATCTTGCGGAATTTTGTGCGCTTTGGTTGCAGCATCTTGTCTACTCCTTAACGCTCACGGCGCTGCGGGCGTCCGCCCGGTGCGCCACCTGACTGAAGTTCTTCAGAGCGACGGTCACGAGCCTGCGGGTCGTGTTCCATGATCTCGCCTTTGAAGATCCAGACTTTGATGCCGATGATGCCATAGGGCGTTTCGGCTTCGGAGTGAGCATAGTCGATGTCAGCACGCAAAGTGTGCAGCGGAACGCGACCTTCACGGTACCATTCGGTACGCGCGATCTCGGCGCCACCCAGACGGCCAGCGACGTTTACGCGGATACCCTGAGCACCCATGCGCATTGCGTTCTGAACCGCACGCTTCATCGCGCGACGGAACGAAACACGACGCTCCAGTTGCTGAGCAATCGACTCGGCGACCAGCTGAGCGTCCAGCTCGGGCTTGCGCACTTCGACGATGTTCAGGTGCAGCTCGCTGTCGGTCATCGCGGCCAGCTTCTTGCGCAGAGTTTCGATGTCCGCACCTTTTTTGCCGATGATGACGCCCGGACGTGCGGTGTGAACGGTCACGCGGCACTTCTTGTGCGGACGCTCGATGATCACACGGGCAACACCCGCTTGCTTACACTCTTCGTGGATGAACTCACGGATTTTGATGTCTTCCAGCAGAAGATCACCATAGTCCTTGGTATCTGCGTACCAGCGGCTGTCCCAGGTGCGGTTGACCTGAAGGCGCATGCCGATCGGATTTACCTTATGACCCATTAGGCTTGCTCCTCAACTTGACGCACCTTGATGGTGAGTTCCGCGAACGGCTTCAAGATCTTGCCGAAACGACCACGGGCCCGCGGGCGACCGCGCTTCATGGTCAGGTTCTTGCCGACATAGGCTTCCGCCACGATCAGCTCGTCCACATCCAGGTTGTGGTTGTTTTCCGCGTTGGCGATCGCCGACTGAAGGCATTTCTTCACGTCAACGGCGATACGCTTTTTCGAGAAAGTCAGATCGGCCAGAGCCTGATCAACCTTCTTGCCGCGGATCATTTGCGCAACCAGGTTCAGTTTCTGCGGGGAGGTACGGAGCATTTTGGACTTTGCCATTGCTTCGTTCTCTGCCACGCGGCGGGGATTCTTGTCCTTACCCATGGCTTACTTCCTCTTCGCTTTCTTGTCCGCCGCGTGACCATAGTAGGTACGGGTCGGAGCATATTCACCGAACTTCTGGCCGATCATGTCTTCCGACACGTTGACCGGAATGTGCTTCTGGCCGTTGTAAACGCCAAAAGTCAGACCGACGAATTGCGGCAGAATAGTCGAGCGACGTGACCAGATCTTGATTACGTCATTGCGGCCGGATTCCCGTGCTTTCTCAGCTTTCTTGAGAACGTAGGAATCAACAAAAGGGCCTTTCCAAACAGAACGTGCCATGTGTTACCGGCCCTTCTTCTTGGCGTGCCGCGAGCGGATGATCAGCTTCTGCGACGCCTTGTTCTTGTTGCGGGTACGTGCACCTTTGGTCGGCTTGCCCCAAGGCGAAACCGGGTGACGACCACCAGAGGTCCGGCCTTCACCACCACCATGCGGGTGATCGATCGGGTTCATAACAACACCACGGACCGACGGGCGGATACCTTTGTGGCGGTTGCGACCCGCTTTACCGAAGTTCTGGTTCGAGTTGTCGGGGTTCGACACGGCACCGATGGTGGCCATGCATTCCTGGCGAACCAGGCGAAGCTCACCCGAGCTCAGGCGGATCTGGGCGTAGCCACCGTCACGACCAACGAACTGAGCGTAAGTACCGGCAGCACGAGCGATCTGACCGCCCTTGCCCGGTTTCAGTTCAATGTTGTGAACAATGGTACCGATCGGCATGCCCGAGAATGGCATTGCGTTGCCCGGCTTGATGTCTGCTTTTTCGGACGCGATCACCTGATCGCCAACACCAAGACGCTGCGGGGCGATGATATACGCCTGCTCGCCGTCTTCGTATTTGATCAGAGCGATGAATGCGGTGCGGTTCGGGTCATATTCGATCCGTTCCACGGTTGCTGCGACGTCAAACTTGTTCCGTTTGAAATCGACGATGCGATAAAGACGCTTTGCGCCACCACCGCGACGACGCTGAGTGATACGTCCGGTGTTGTTCCGGCCGCCCTTCTTGGTCAAACCCTCTGTCAGGGATTTGACCGGACGTCCTTTGAACAGTTCCGAACGGTCGATCAGCACCAGCCCGCGCTGGCCCGGCGTCGTCGGCTTATACGACTTGAGTGCCATGCTTTCTGTCTTCCGTTTTGTAAGGGCCCCGAAGGTCCCATGGATTTTTCAAACGATAAGCGGCCCCAGAACGAATCTGAGGCCGAAACCGTGCGCGCGTACTAACAGAGGGGGGGATGGGTGTCTATAGTGGCCCGCCGTTTTTCAAGCGGCGCTGCCAACTACGGCTGAGCTGATGCGCCCTGATGAGCTTGCGCAAACGAAAGCAGACGTTTGCTCTTCTCGTCCCAGAGATGCAGCCGTGCGTTGGCGAAGCTTTCGCGTATGGTCATCCGGTTGCCCTCGGCCAGCGCGGTATGATCGCGCAGCACTTCTGGCAGGCGATAGAACGGGATGCGGCTGTACAAGTGGTGTACGTGGTGAATACCGATATTGGCGCTGAACCACTGTAGTACCTTCGGCATCACGTAGTGAGAGCTGCCGTGCAAGGCCGCTTCGTGCAGGTCCCACTCGTCACCCTCTTCCCAATGCGTGTGCTCGAACTGATGCTGGACATAGAACAGCCAGACACCGATCGTCGCCGCAACAAGACTGGTCGGGAGGAAGATGGTCAGAAGCGGCAGCGCGCCGCCGAAATAATAGATGGCTAGCAAGACCGAAAAAATTGCCGCGTTAGTACACATGGCGCTGACCCAGAACTTGGTCTTGTCCATGAAACCGAACGGCAACCGGTTTTCCAGGAAAAACGTATAGCTCGGCCCAATCCCGAACAGTACGAAGGGGCTGCGATACAAGCGATACTGAAGGCGTTTCAGCGGCGAGCGGTTTTGGTATTCGGTCACGGTCAACGTGTCGATGTCGCCCATCCCGCGCCGCGCCAGATTTCCCGAGGAACTATGGTGGATAGAGTGCGCTTGCCGCCAGACGTCATAGGATGTGAGTGTCAACACGCCGATGACCCGGCCGACCCAGTCGCTCACCTTCCGGTTCTTGAAGAAAGACCCGTGGCCACAATCATGCTGGATCGCGAAAAGGCGCAGCAAGAACCCGGCGTTGAGCACCGAAATCAGAACCGCCAAGGCCGGGCTGATATGCATCGCCCACCACGCCAATGCCCACAGAGCGATGAAGGGGCCGATCGTCACTGCGATCTCGAACCAGCTTCGTGCCGTGTTCGGGTCGCGGTATTTCGCGAGGATCGAAACCCAGTCGCGTGCATTGATGGCAATGGTATCTTGACCGGGGATCCCTGAGGTATGCTGCATGAAGCCTGCTTTTTCTTTTTACTGCCCACGTTGATAAACGAAACCAACGAACGAACAATGCTTAAAACAAAGGCATTCGGCTATCGCGCGGGTTTGCCTCAGGTAAAAAAGAAAGCCCCCCGCTTGCGCGAGGGGCTTTACAATGTCTATCGGCGCTCAATCAAAGACCGGTTGATACGTCGATGGTGTTACCCTCTTCAAGGGTCACATATGCTTTTTTGACGTCCTTACGCTTACCCAGCTGACCGCGGAAACGCTTGGTTTTGCCTTTGGTAATGGTGGTGTTAACCGCCTTCACCTTGACACCAAACAGCTCTTCTACAGCTTGCTTGATCTGCGGTT
>CAYFXM010000182.1:0-272 GCA_964346965.1 uncultured Actibacterium sp.
ACAAGCTGGTTGGCGCAGTGATGTACGGCGACACGGCCGACAGCAACTGGTTCTTTGGCCTGATCAAAGACGGAACCGACATCGAAGAGATGCGCGACACGTTGATCTTTGGCCCGGCTTTCCAAGGTGGCGAGGGTGCCTCCTCGGACCCGTTGGCCGCCGTTGCAGCATTGCCTCTTGATGCAGAAATCTGTGGCTGCAACGGCGTATGCAAAGGCGATATTGTAAGTGCCATTTCCGGCGGGGCGGACTCGTTGGATGCTGTGAAAGCG
>CAYFXM010000182.1:312-5624 GCA_964346965.1 uncultured Actibacterium sp.
TGAACGTATCTTAGGGGATGGTGACTTTGTTGAACAGGTTTTGGCGGTCACATTGGGTGATGGCTTTGAAGTTGCCGCTGAAAAGCCAATGTGCGGCTGCACCGATCTGACCCATGAAGATGTGCGTCGTCTGATCAAAGCCAAAGAGCTGAAATCGCAAGCTGCAGTTTGGCAGGAACTGGGCTGGAAAACACCCAATGGCTGTTTTTCCTGTCGTCCGGCGGTGAACTTCTACCTGCTGGCCGATTGGCCGCTGGAATACAAAGATGATCCGCAGTCGCGTCTGGTGAACGAGCGCAACCACGCCAACATCCAGAAAGACGGAACCTATAGCGTGATGCCTCGGATGTGGGGTGGGATGACCACGCCGGAAGAGCTGATGGCCATCGCGCAAGCGGCCGTGAAATACAATGCGCCGGTGAAAGTGACCGGCGGTCAGCGGATCGACCTGCTTGGCATCAAGAAAGAAGACCTGCCCGCGATCTGGGCCGATCTGAACGACGCTGGCATGGTTTCGGGCCACGCCTATACCAAGGGTCTGCGAACGGTGAAAACCTGTGTGGGGTCCGATTGGTGCCGCTTTGGGACGCAGGATTCGACCGGTCTTGGCATCAAGCTGGAGAAGAAACTCTGGGGCTCTTGGACGCCGCATAAGGTGAAGCTGGGCGTCTCTGGCTGCCCGCGCAACTGCGCGGAAGCGACCTGTAAGGACGTGGGTATCGTCTGCGTGGATTCGGGCTATCAGATCGGCGTGGCCGGTGCCGCCGGCATGGACGTCAAAGAGACCGAACGTCTGGTCGACGTCACCACCGAAGAAGAAGCCATCGAATGGAGCACCGCCTTTGTTCAGCTTTACCGCGAAAACGCCAAGTATCTCGACCGGCCGTATAAGTGGGTCGCCAAGGTGGGACTTGATTGGGTGAAAGAGGTTCTGGCCGATGACGCCGAACGCAAGGCACTGGTCGAGCGTTTCGACATCTCGCAAACCGTTTACCAGAAAGACCCATGGGCGGAACGCGCCGAGCCTGCCGAGGCCGAGAAGTTCCAACCCATTGCAGACCTGACCACGGAGGCCGCAGAATGAGCTGGATTGACGTAGCAGCCCTGAACGACATCCCGGTGCGCGGCGCGCGGATCGTGAAGACCAACGTCGGTTGCGTGGCCCTGTTCCGCACCGATGAGACAGAGGTGTTCGCCACCTCGAACACCTGCGCCCACAAGCAAGGCCCCCTGTCCGAAGGGCTGGTGCAGGGCAAGCAGGTGACTTGTCCTCTGCACAACTGGGTCTACTCGCTGGAAACCGGTGAAGCCCAAGGCGCGGATAAAGGCAAAATCGCCACTTATCCGGCCAAGGTCGAAGGTGGCCGCGTCTTTCTGGACGCAGAATCGGTCGGAGCACGGAGCGTCGCCTGATGGACCAGCAAACGCGTGCTGAAACGCGCTCGACCTGCCCCTATTGCGGGGTGGGTTGCGGTGTCATTCTCTCGCCGGACGGGTCCGGCGGGCTGACAGTGCGCGGCGATCCGGACCACCCGGCGAACCGGGGGCGTCTGTGTTCGAAGGGCTCCGCACTGGCGGAAACTGTTGGGCTGGAGGGCCGTCAGCTGAGGCCCTTGGTCGATGGGCAGGACAGCGACTGGGACAGTGCGCTGGATCTGGTGGCCGACCGGTTTCAACAGACCATCGCCGAACACGGCCCTGACAGTGTGGCTTTCTATGTCTCGGGGCAATTGCTGACCGAAGACTACTACGTCGCCAATAAGCTGATGAAAGGGTACATCGGCTCGGCCAATATCGACACCAACTCGCGTCTGTGCATGTCCTCGACCGTCGCAGGGCATAAGCGGGCCTTTGGCACCGACACCGTGCCCGGCACCTATGACGATCTGGAAGAGGCGGACCTGATCGTTCTGGTCGGCTCTAACCTCGCATGGTGCCACCCGGTCCTGTATCAACGCATCCTTGCAGCCCGGCAGGGCCGCGGCACCAAACTGGTCGTTATCGACCCGCGCCGCACAGCATCTTGCGACGGGGCAGAGATGCATCTGGCCCTGCGCTCGGGCAGCGATGTCGCGCTATTCGGCGGGTTGTTGGCCGAGATTGAACGTCGGGGTGTCGTTGATAACGCCTATACCGGCGCGCATGTTTCGGGCTTGGATGAGGCCCTTGTCGCCGCCCGGTCCTGCGATCCGGCGGAAACCGGTTTGACCGGCGCAGAGATCAATGCCTTTTACGACCTGTGGATCAGCACCGAGAAGGTCGTCACCATCTTCAGCCAAGGCGTGAACCAATCCACCTCTGGCGTGGACAAGGTGAACTCGATCACCAACTGCCACCTTGCCACCGGACGGATCGGCAAGGTTGGGATGGGGCCATTTTCGGTCACAGGTCAGCCCAATGCCATGGGTGGGCGCGAGGTTGGCGGGCTGGCCAATATGCTCGCCTGCCATCTGGACATCGAGAATGCCGACCACCGCGCGGCGGTGCAAGATTTCTGGGCCTCCCCAACGATGCCTGAGCAGCATGGCCTGAAAGCCGTCGACATGTTCCGCGCGGTCGAGGACGGCCGGATCAAGGCGTTGTGGGTCATCCATTCCAACCCCGCCGTGACATTGCCCGACGCGGATGGTGTGCGCGATGCCATCGCCAATTGCCCTTTCGTCGTGGTCAGCGACATCACCCGACAAACAGACACGGCGCGGCTGGCCAATGTATTCCTGCCAGCGTCGGCCTGGGCAGAGAAATCGGGCACCGTCACCAACTCGGACCGCACGATCTCTCGGCAACGCAAGGTGTTGCCCGCGCCGGGACAGGCGAAACCGGATTGGGAAATCCTTGCCGAAGTGGGCCGCCGAATGGGCTGGGCCGACGCATTTGCCTATGACGGCCCCGCCACGATCTATGATGAATACGCCTCTCTGTCGGCGATCTCGGGCCGGTTCGGTCGAGACTTCGACATCTCGGCCACTTCGGGCCTAAGCGTCGAAGACTACGATGCAATGGACCCTTTCCGTTGGCCTGCGGGCCCTGCGAAACAGGGCGGGCGGTTCTTTGCGGAGGGTGGATTCTATCACCCGGATGGGCTGGCAAAGATGCTGCCGTTGACCCCAAAGCCGCCGGCCAGCAAGAAGTCCCCGAAATATCCGTATCGTCTGAATACCGGCCGCCTGCGCGACCAGTGGCACACGATGACCCGCACGGCCTTGTCGCCGCGCTTGTCGGCGCACCTGCCAGAGCCCTTTGTGGACGTTCACCCGGTCGATGCGGCTGAACTGGGCCTTGAACCCGCCGACCTCGTTCGGCTGACAAGCCCTCACGGCACCGCCATCCTGCGCCTGCGCCAGTCGGACAGCGTCCAGAAGGGCGACCTGTTCGTCCCAATGCATTGGACCGGCGAGAACGCGCCCTCTGCGCGGATCGACGCGCTGGTAGCCCCGGCCATTGATCCCATCTCGGGCCAGCCCGAGAGCAAGGCCTCGGTCGTTGCCGCCGAGAAGTTCGAGGCAGACTGGTATGCGTTTGCCATATCGTCCGAAGCCTTCACACCAGAGTGCACCTATTGGGCGCGGGCCAAGACCAACTCTGGCTATCGTGCTGAGCTTGCGGGGACCGAGCCGGTCGAAGACTGGGAGTCATTTTCCCGCGATCTATTTGGCCTGCCAGACGCCCATGTGCAGAAGGTCAGCGACCTGAAACGCGGCGGCCACCGATTGGCCTTCTATGCCGGAGAGATTCTGCTGGCCGCGCTTTATGCCGGTCCAAAGCCCGTATCGCTGATGCGAGACTTCCTTGCCGGTCTGCCGGGAACAGAAGCCGCATGGGCCCTTGCTGGCCGAGCCCGCGGCGACACCCCCGATCCGGGGCCTGTGGTCTGTTCCTGCTTCTCTGTGGGCAGCAATACGATCCGCCGCGCGATCAAAGCCGACGCGCTGGACAGTGTCGATGCCATCGGCGCGGCGCTGTCGGCAGGCACCAACTGTGGGTCCTGCAAATCGGAACTGGCCGCGATCCTAGGCGAGGCGAACGGGTCAGAGTAACTCTATCGCCAGCTTCACCGCGAGGGCGATTGCAACCCCTGTGCTGATCACTGCCCATTTCCGCCAGAAGTGAACCGAACCCCGCTGCAACAGCGGTACAAAGTTGCTGTGCGCGGCGCGTTGCCCTTCGGCCCGACGAATGTCGGCCAGCAGTTCAGTCATCACCTGAGGCCGCTCTTTAGGATCATAGGCCAGCACACGCCTAAAGGCCTGTGCGGCAGCATCAGGCAGATCAGGCCGGCGGTCGTCCAGCGGGCGCATCTTCCAGTCACCCGGCTTTGTCGGCAGGTTGGCGGTGTCTTCGAGATCAAAGGGCACAACGCCGGTCAGCATCTCATAGGCGATCGCCCCGATGGAATAGAGATCGGACAGGTTGGTGGCCCCCCGCCCGGACAACACCTCGGGCGCGATATAGTTCAATGACCCCTCTGGCACCTTATCCCCTGTCCCGGTCGCCATGTCCTTGAAGCCCGTCACCTGAACCGACCCGAAGTCGATGATCCGCGCGGTGCCGTCTTCGGACATGATGATGTTCTCGGGCTTCAGGTCCCGGTGGACCATGCCAAGTCGGTGGAAGATGCGGACGGCCTTCATCAGGGTGGTCAGAACCGGTACGATAGACCGCAGCGAGGGCGTCGGGTGGGCGTCCATCCATTCGCGCAACGTAATGCCCGGCACCCATTCGGCGATGTAATACAGGAACCGGCTTTCTTCGTGCGGCAGGATCTTCATCACCTGCTTGTTGTCGATCCGCCGACCGACCCATTGCTCCAGTGTGAATCCTTCGAGGTACTGCATATTATCCTCGAAGTTCTTCGAGGGCGCCTTAAGAACGTATCGCGCGTCATCCCCCGGCTTCTGCACCAGATAGACATGGCTGCGGGGCGAGGCGTGCAGGATCTCTTTCACCTCATACCCATCGATCCGGTTGCCCGGCTTCATCACCGGGGGAATGACCTGATGAGTCAGGCGGCGATGTGCCTCTGTCAGAGATTCCGAAGGCAGTTCGGCGATCCGCAGCATCAGGCAGCTAAGATTGTCGGTGCTCCCGGCCTCCAACGCGGCCTTGCACAGCGTCTGAGAGGCCGCCTCAAGGTCCTTCTGCTCGACCAACGGGCTCTCTGTCAGCAGGGCGGCGATTTCAGCTTCGGTGAGCGAACCGTGCACACCGTCCGAAAGCAGCAGATAGACGTCATCCTCTTCCAGCGTCTCTTTCAGGAAGTCGACGCGGATATCGACCTCGATCCCAAGGGCGCGGGTTAGGGCTTCGTGCTC
>CAYFXM010000183.1:0-882 GCA_964346965.1 uncultured Actibacterium sp.
GTTCGCGGCCGATCTCGTGCAGCATCTGGCGGCCGGTGCGGACCAGCTTGTTGATGGTCTCGATCATGTGGACCGGGATACGGATGGTTCGCGCCTGGTCGGCAATCGAGCGGGTGATCGCCTGACGGATCCACCATGTCGCATAGGTCGAGAACTTATAGCCGCGGCGGTATTCAAATTTGTCCACGGCCTTCATCAGGCCGATGTTGCGGCGGAATTCGGGGATGTCGACGCCGACATACTGACCGACCTGTGCCATCTCGGCACGCAGTTCCTCGACCTTGGCGCCCGAGCGTTCGACGAACGCCTGCCAGCCACGGCCCGGCTTTTCGGATACGCGCTCCATCCAGGTCGGGTCCAGCTCGTGACCCCGGTATTCTTCAATGAATTCGCGGCGGTTGATGCGTGCCTGATCGGCCAGCTTTACCATGCCAGAGTCGATCGACATGATCTTGCGGTTGATACCGTACAACTGGTCGATCAGCGCTTCGATCCGGTTATTGTGCAGGTGTAGCTCGTTCACCAGATCGACGATTTCCTGACGCAGCTTCTGATAGGAGGCCTCTTCCTTCTCCGAGAAACTGTCGTCCTCGTTCAACGTGGCCGACATCCGCATGTCCTGCATTTCGGACAGCATGGTGTAATCACGCGCGATCAGGTCGAGCGTTTCCAGAACCTGCGGCTTCAGCGCAGCTTCCATCGCGGCCAATGACAGGTTCGCCTGCTCGTCTTCGTCGTCGTCATCGTCCTTGGCAATCGGATTGCCATCGGCGTCGAGCTCTGGCTTGTCTTCCTCTTTCTTCGGCGCGGCGTCGGCGTTGGCGACGACGGGCTCTTCGCCCTCATCCTCTTCCAGCGTGTTGCCAAAGGTGGCATCAAGGT
>CAYFXM010000183.1:892-5574 GCA_964346965.1 uncultured Actibacterium sp.
GTCGTCTTCGCCCATCGACCGGCCGAACGTGGTCTCAAGGTCGATCACATCGCGCAGAAGAATCTCTTCGTTCAGAAGTTCGTCACGCCAAATGGTGATCGCCTGAAAAGTCAGCGGGCTTTCACAAAGACCCGAGATCATCGTGTTGCGGCCGGCCTCGATCCGCTTTGCAATCGCGATCTCGCCTTCGCGGGACAAAAGTTCGACCGACCCCATCTCGCGCAGGTACATACGCACCGGGTCATCGGTCCGGTCGAGTTTCTCGGTTTCCTGTGTCGCAACAGTTACTTCGCGCGAAGTCGACGTTTCTACGACGGCGGTCGATTGCTGCTCGCCATCCTCGGCCTCGTCGTCCTCGATGATGTTGATACCCATCTCCGACAGCATCGACATCACGTCTTCGATCTGTTCCGAAGAAACCTGATCCGGCGGCAGGACCTGATTGAGCTGATCGTAGGTGATATAGCCGCGCTCTTTGGCCTCGGCGATCATCTTCTTGACGGCGGCTTGGCTCATATCCAGCGAGACGTCATCAGCCTGTACATCGGTCTTACGGTCGTCAGTATCTTTAGCGGCCATTCTTTGCTCCATACGGGGGGCGGCTGATTCGCAATCAAACTTGATTCGTAGAGATAGCGCGAATCAGCGGCTAGCACACCCAATTAGCGGGGATTTCTTTCGCGAATTCTGAAGATGCCGTTACGGACGCCCCCCACGCCCTTTGGCAAAGGTGATTCCATCGAGAATCTGCTGAAATCTTTCCCGTTCTTCGCGGGCCATTTTCGCGCCATTGTCGCCAATATCGTATTCGCCCTTATCTTCGGTATCGCTGCGGGTCGCGCGGTTGCGGGCTTCGGCCGCCTGTCCAAGGCGCCATGTCAGCCCCTCGTCCACCAGCCCGGCCATATCCTGCATCGCATCCTGCAACTCTTGCGCAGCCCCTCGCATTGATGTCAGCTTTGCCAATTCCTCGCCGAGGCACAGCTCGGCCTTTTCCGTATCCTGACGATCCATCACCGCGGGGCAAATTTGCACATGGCGAAGCGCGAAGAGGTTTTCAAGAGGCGCGGGACCAACGTCGGCCTCAATCGCCTCTCGAAAATGCTCTGGATCATGCTGGTCTGCGTGAGCAAGGATTGCATTCTGCAGGCGGCGATGATCGTCGCTACGGAACTCGGCCCGTTCGATCTGGCTTTCAAACGCCGCCAGCGTTGCCGGATGGCAAAGGACCGTCGCAAGAATCACGGCTTCGCGCAGGTGTTCGTCGAAATCGGACCCAGACGCCACCAGCGGCGACTGTTTTGTCCCGGTTTGCACCATGGGTCCGGCGTTACGCGGCGTCCAGCGCCCCTGCCCTTTGCGCTGCGGGCGGAACAGTTCCCACCGCATTTGCTTGAGATCCTCGCCATAGTGGCGACGGATCGACGGATCCTGAATCTTGCTGATCGCCTCGCGCAGGGATTTGTCCAGTGCGGCTTTGCGTTCCGGGCTGTCAAAGACCTTGTCTTCGGTCTCTCGTTGCCACAGCAGGCGCACCATGGGTTGGGCGACCTCTAACAGTGCATGCATGGCGTCCGCACCATCCTGCTTGATAACGTCGTCAGGGTCCTTGCCCTCGGGCATCAGGGCGAAGCGCAGGCTTTGCCCCGCCTCCAACATTGGCAGGGCGAGATCAATCGCCCGCATCGCGGCGCGCAGGCCGGCGGTGTCACCATCCAAGGCGATGATTGGCTCTGGGTGGATGCGCCAAAGCAGGCGCAATTGGTCCTCGGTGATCGCGGTCCCCAGAGGGGCCACCGTGGCGCCAAACCCGGCCTCTGACAGGGCAATCACGTCCATGTAGCCTTCGGCCACAATCAACGGCTGGCCTTTGCCCGCGGCCTCGCGCGCGCGGCCATGGTTATAGAGGCTGCGGCCCTTATCGAAGAGCTCGGTTTCGGGCGAGTTCAGGTACTTGGCACTGTCGCTCGGATCCATCGCCCGACCGCCAAAGGCAATCGCCCTGCCCCGTGCATCGCGAATGGGGAAAATGATCCGATTGCGGAATGTGTCGTAAGGGTTACCGCCCTTGGTACTTGGCTTCGCCAGCCCCGCGCCAAGGATCAGGTCCTCGGCGACGTCTTTGCCACGCAGGTGGTCCCACAGAGCCTGCCACCCATCAGGGGCGAATCCAATTTCCCACCGGTCCTGTACCTCTGGCCTCAGACCCCGGCGGTCGAGATAGTCCCGGGCATCCGAGGCAGCGCCGGTTTTCAACTGCAGGCGGAAGAATTGGACCGCCTGCTCCATCACCTCGGCAAGTTGCGTGCGACGGTCGGCCTTTTCCTGCGCACGGGGATCACGGGCCGGCATTTGCATCCCGGCCTCTCCGGCGAGAATCTCGATCGCCTCCATGAAGCCCACGTTTTCCGTCTCGCGCACGAAGGAAATCGCATCCCCCTTCGCGTGGCAGCCGAAGCAATAGTAATAGCCCTTGCGGTCGTCGACGTGGAAGCTGGCCGTCTTTTCCTGGTGGAACGGACATGGGGCCCACATGTCGCCCTTGGCCTGATTGGACTTGCGGTTGTCCCACATGACCTTGCGCCCCACGACCTGAGTCAGGCTGAGGCGCGTGCGCAATTCATCCAGAAATCCGGGGGGCAGAGACATGGGCAAGATTTAACAGCGACAGCGCCATAGAGTCGAGGGACCGGCGGGCACCCGCCAAAGAAAAAGGCCCGGCGTCAGCGACGACCGGACCCATTCGGAGTTGAAACCTTTTTCACGTTACCATTCGTAAGGTCACATTACCATCCGGAAGTAGGGGATGATGAAAGGCTGTGGGGGTCCATTGGCACAGAAACCGAAGCTGCTCTGAGATGTGACGTCGATGTCGCCTTTCGACATGATGTTGATACCTTCCAATCCATTAGCATTGGCCGCGATCTTGTGAATCTGATCCAGTGCGATCATGTTCAGCCCGTGCGCTTGGAAATCCGCCGCCAGATTCACGCTGCCATGGGTGATGACTACCGTACCATCGCCACCATTCGAGCAATAATCTGTTGCACCAAACCGCGCTCCTGATGGCGCGGAGATCGAAGCGGTCTTGTTCGTACTCGTGGTAAGCAACACGGCATTCTCGAGCGCTGAACCGGAATTGAATTTCACGTCGCAATCCGTGACGATGACAACGTTCGAAATGACCGCATCGCTTTTGACGGCCACATTGCTGTTCTTGCATTTGACGATGTTGACCGCGTTCGGGACCAAGCTATCCATATTTATCGTTGTAGTGGTCGCATTTTTACCACCTGCATTGGTGATAGTGATCTCATATGCACCCCCAACACTCCCACTTTTGTCAGTGATGTAGGACGGCGTGACGCTTGAATAGGGATTCGCATAGAGCGTCGCGGCATTTTGTTCGATGTTGTTGAAAAACGGATCTAGATCGTAGGAGTGGATATTGTGAGCCTGTTGTAGGCCGGTATTGTAGTCATATAGCTCTTGAAGATTCTCACCTGGTCCCTGCAGCACAGCGTCGGTCGGATGCGATACGATCACACCAAGGTCATATGTATTTTGGGTCGAGACCTTAACACCTGAATCGCCATGAATGCAGAACCCGTCTTTAAAACCGTTGCTGGTCTGCATATCGACAACGCCGCCAGAGAAGAAACCCTCGCCACGTTTCTTGTCCGGGCTGCGTGGCGGGCAGAAGCCATCCTCCATGTCCCAGACAGACACGGTGTTCAGTTCGTAATTGTCAAAGCCTACAAGTGTCATGAGGAACGTACTGACAGCATTGGAACGAGATTCCAGTCGGCGTGTGGTTACTCTCGCCGCTGTTTTCTTGCTGCCTGTTGTTGTGAATGTGCGATCGACATTATCCCAGTCACCAAACTCGATATCGGCTGTCGCCAAAATCTCGCCGTATGCAGATGTGGGCATGTTCATCTCGGCGATCTCGACCGCTTTGGTTTTCGCGGTGTCCTCTCCGGACAGGTAGTAGTTGTACAGCGCCGCGTGGCCCGCGGCATCCGCCGCCCCCTGCAACTGAGTGCGCGATTGAATTGCGTTGTTCGTGTCGATTGCCAACCCCGCGAAAAACAGCAGAGCAACAAAGAGAAACAGCGTAAGCACCGCCATCGACCCGTCTTCGCGGCGGGCAAAGGATTTAGCTAATTGAAGTCTTTCCTGGGAAATCATTGTCATGTCTCCGTCTGATGGACGACCACTACCTGAAGAGTCACGTTGTTCAGAATCTCGACAAGCCCGACCAGATCGGTGTCCGTCGCGGGGTAAACAACGACTGTGCTTAGGCGGCCGTCACTATCGATCGTCGCGGTGGCATCCGCATTTGGGGCCAAACCATCTAATTGCCCTTCAATCCATGTCTCTAGGCTGGACGTGTTGTCATCGAAAATGCCTTTGATGAACAATCGGTTAGCGTCTTGGGTGATCCTACGAACCTCGGTGTTGTTCATGAAGACCATGGCTGCATCTAGAATCATGAAGGTGAAGGCCACTAGGAACGTCAGCCAAATCAACGACTCTACGGTTGCGGTCCCCTGCTCGTCGCGGCGAAATTTCCGAACGAGCGCCCCAAGCGACTGACTCTTGAAAATGTGGTTCATCATCGCTTTAGGTCCCCGGAATGTATTCCAAACTCTGGATGGCAGAAGTCGACACGGTGACGT
>CAYFXM010000184.1:0-5565 GCA_964346965.1 uncultured Actibacterium sp.
ATATCGCGCCCTTCGGCCTTCAGCTCGGCCGCTTTGTTCGACATGGCAATGGTTGGCGACGGTTTCACGCGGGACAGGGTGTCGGAAAGGAATGCCATCGGAAAGCCTCTTACTAGGGGTCGTCGGACAAGTCTTAGGGGGCCGTGGGGGCGGGTTCAAGCGGGGCAAGCGTTGACCCCGGCCAAATCCCTGCTATGCCAAGCCCGACCGCATCTAACCACCAAGGGGCAGCCCCATGACCGAGACCCGCGAAACCCGCATCAAACGACTGCGTATGCGCGCCTGGCACCGGGGCATGAAAGAGATGGACCTGCTGCTCGGCAATTTCGTCGATGCGCGGCTGGAACATATGAGCGACGCCGAGATTGACCATCTCGAAGCCCTCATGGCCGAGGAAGACCAGGATCTCTATGCATGGATTTCGGGCTCGCGCCCCGCGCCCGAACATTTCGTCGAACTGATGCAAGAGATCGAAATCGTTACCTCTCAGGGGCGTTCGCGCTAACTGCCCTTTGGCATGTTAACGACCTGTTAACCGAAACAATTTGTTTCCAAAACAATGGTGCTCAGAATGTGGCGCGGTCTTCCGCGCGCGCTATCTGTAGATTGTACCGCATTGTGGAAACAGTCAGCTTTCCGTTCACGTCATTTGTTGGTTTGAAGCCGGTTGTAGCGGTCGGAATATGTCAAAAATCCGACCCCGAGTTCTGCCGGTTGTACGCCCAAAATCTCGCGCGACACAAACCTGTCATATTCCACAGTCCGCGGTCATATTCTTGCGCCGAATTGCCGGAGAATAGGTCTCATCCAAGATATGGACGTGACAGTAACGAGTAAGAAGGTGCGTGATGGGTAGCGAGTTACAATTTAAGGGTGCTGGTATGCACCTCCAGCGTGCCGGCACCCCTGTGGGGTCGGTTCGGACAAACGGAACTTGCTCTAATCGTCCCGCTTTTTCAGCTGACCCGATTTCCGCAAGTGAAGCCGTCCGCGCCGCAAAACAGGACCACGACATGAACCAATCGACTTATTGGACCACGCCCGGTTTTGGGCCGATGACCCGCATCTCGACGAATTTCGGCGCTGTGCCTGCACAGGCGCTGCGGGTGCGCGATATGGTCCGAACTGACAGCGGGGCCTACCTGCCGATTGTCTGGCTGGATCGCATCCTGCTGAGCGAAGGATTCATGTCTCGTCACCCAGAAGCGATGCCTGTTGAGATGCAGGCCGGCGCGTTTGGCCAGGGATTGCCCGCGCAATCGATCCAACTCTCACCTGGGCAGGGTCTCTGTCCCGGTGCGGATCCTTCCCTAATGCCAAATCAAGAAGCCCGGGAGTTGCTCGACCGACCCGGAACTTCGCGCCGGCCTGAATCCATCTTCACCTATACGCTGTTCCACCTTGGCCAACCCGCCCACGTCCATTGCGAGGGGCTGTGGGTCCATGTCTGCCCGCAAAAACAGGCGCGCCTTGCCGCCTAAGCGCGGCCTGTTTGCGAAAGTTTCACTTTCGTTCGCGTTTTAACCGAATCTTTGGCACTCGCCCCGCACTCTCCTTCGGAAAGGAACCGATGGAGCAGCGGATGAGTTTTCAAAGCAACCTGCCGCAGGGCAGGGAACACGGGTTTTTCACAGGGTATCTTGAAACGCTTGCCTTGGTAGAGCGATTACATCGTCTGCTTTTGGACGTCATCAAGGACGAGTTCGAGAGGGTCGGTATTCTGGAAATTAACGCGGTGCAGGCCCTATTGCTGTTCAACGTCGGCGACCACGAGGTTACGGCTGGCGAGCTGAAATCGCGGGGCTATTATCAGGGCTCGAACGTCTCTTACAACCTCAAGAAACTGGTCGATAAGGGTTATATGCACCACCAGCGGTGCGAGGTTGATCGCCGCTCGGTCCGCGTTCGCCTGACGCCCAAGGGGCGGGAAATTCATCGCGCGATTTCTGATCTCTTCGCACGCCACGCCGAAGGGCTGGAGAGCAAGGCCATCGTGGGCGAGGGAGGGCTGGACGCGATCACCGTCTCCCTGCGCCGGATGGAGCGGTACTGGACCGACCAAATTCGCTACATTTATTAACCGACCTTACCAGTGGCCCGTGTTTTCCATGCTGGCCCAGGGTTCCTGCGGCGGCAGATCGTCGCCGCGTTGTAGAAGTTCAATCGAGACATTGTCGGGGCTGCGCACAAAGGCCATATGCCCGTCGCGCGGCGGGCGGTTGATAGTCACGCCAGCGTCCATCAGTTTCTGGCACAGCGCGTAAATGTCATCGACCCGGTACGCCAAATGGCCAAAATGACGGCTGTCGTTTGGCAAGCCCTCGTCGCCATCCCAGTTATAGGTCAATTCGATCGGGTAGTCCTCTTGCCCTTCAGCGGCCATGAAAACCAGCGTGAACCGGCCCCCTTCGCTGTCGCGACGGCGAGTCTCTTTAAGGCCCAGCAGTTCATAGAACGCCATCGAGGCCCCCAAGTCTTTCACCCGGACCATGACGTGTTCGTATCGGATATTCATTTCTCTACTCCGCATTCAGGACGTTAGCGCTAAATTAGGGCAAAACATTTGGAAAGCGAAGCGATCTGCTTTCACCTCTTGTCTTTCCGCGCGGCCATGTCAAAACTGCAGCCTCTAACCAAACCCGGCGGAGGCACGCGTGCAGCAATATCATCAGGCATTGCAGACCATTCTGGACCACGGAGAGGTCTCGACCGACCGCACAGGCACCGGCACGACCTCTTACTTCGGGATGCAGCAACGCTATCCTCTGGCCGACGGTTTCCCGCTGGTGACCACGAAGAAACTGCACCTGCGTTCGATCATTCACGAGCTTTTGTGGTTTCTGTCGGGTGACACCAACATCAAATACCTGAAGGAAAACGGTGTTTCGATCTGGGATGAATGGGCTGATGAAAACGGCGATCTGGGTCCCGTCTATGGTCACCAATGGCGTCACTTTCCGGCGCTGGGCGACAAAATCGACGGCGGTTTTCGCGCCCGTGAAATCGATCAAGTCGCTGATCTGGTTGAAAATATCCGCAAAAGCCCCGACAGCCGCCGCCTGATCGTCTCTGCCTGGAACCCAGCTGATGTGCCTGATATGGCCTTGCCGCCGTGTCACACCATGTGGCAGGTCCGGATCATCGGCGAGAAGATGCACCTGCAGCTGTACCAGCGCTCGGCCGATATGTTCCTTGGCGTGCCGTTCAACATCGCCAGCTACTCTCTGCTGCTGGTCATGCTGGCCCATGTCACCGGTTATCAGCCCGGAGATTTCGTCCACACCATCGGCGACGCGCATATCTATTCCAACCATATGGAGCAGGTGCAGACCCAGCTTGCCCGCACGCCCAAAGAGCTGCCGCAGCTGCAGATCACCCGCGACGTGAAGGACCTGTTCGACTTCAAATACGAAGACTTCGAGATTCTGAACTACAACCCTGACGCTGCGATCCGCGCGCCTGTGGCGGTGTAACCCATGATCACGCTGATCGTCGGCCGTGCGAAGAACGGTGCTATCGGCCGGGGCAACGACATCCCGTGGCATGCGCCCGAGGACCTGAAGTTTTTCCAACGCGAAACCACCGGCGGTGCGATCATCATGGGCCGTAACACGTGGGACAGTCTGCCGTTCAAGCCGTTGAAAAACCGCATGAATCTCGTGGTGACCTCGAAATCCGAACTGGCCGAACACACGTTCACCAGCCTGCAGGATGCGATTGATGCTGCCTATGCCGCTGGCAACCGCCGCGTCTATGGCATCGGTGGCGCGCGTATCTATGCGGACCTGCTGCCATTGGCCGACCGCCTGTTGATCACAGAGGTCGATCTGGACGTCCCCGACGCCGACACGTTCTTCCCCGATTTCGATCCCGCGGACTGGCGCCACCTCGGCTCTTCCGACCTGCGCGAGGCCGACCCGAAGTGCGTCTTGCACGAATACCTGCGTAAATAGGGCCGGGCAGGGGCCGCGCCCCATTGACCACCCCTTAAAATCAACGCATATCGGCGCCATGACCGAGTTGAAAAACATCCGCAATTTCTCGATCGTGGCGCATATCGACCACGGTAAATCCACGCTGGCCGACCGTCTGATCCAGATGACGGGCACGGTGGCCGAACGCGACATGAAGCAACAGCTTCTGGACGCGATGGATATCGAACGCGAACGCGGCATCACCATCAAGGCGAACTCGGTCCGGATCGAATACCCGGCGAAGGATGGCGAGACCTATATCCTGAACCTGATCGACACCCCCGGCCACGTAGACTTTGCCTATGAGGTCAGCCGCTCGATGCAGGCGGTTGAGGGGTCTTTGTTGGTCGTTGATGCCTCCCAAGGGGTCGAGGCGCAGACCCTCGCCAACGTCTATCAAGCGATTGAGGCGGATCACGAGATCGTCCCGGTCCTGAACAAGATCGACTTGCCCGCAGCCGAACCCGACCGCGTGCGCGAAAACATCGAAGACGTCATCGGCATCGACGCCACCGACGCGATTGAAATTTCCGCCAAGACCGGCCTTGGCATCCCCGACGTGTTGGAGGCCATTGTCGAACGCCTGCCCGCCCCCGAGGGCAACCGGGATGCGCCCCTGAAAGCCATGCTGGTCGACAGCTGGTACGACCCCTATCTGGGCGTTGTCGTCATGATCCGTGTCATCGACGGCGTCATCAAAAAGGGCGAGCAGATCAAGATGATGCAGACCGGCGCCAGCTATAAGCTGGACCGCCTTGCCGTCCTTAAGCCCGAGATGGTCAATATCGACGAGTTGGGCCCGGGTGAGATCGGCGTCTTCACGGCGTCCATCAAACAGGTCCGCGACACCAAGGTCGGCGACACGATCACCCACGAAAAGAAGCCCTGCGCCGAGCCGCTGCCGGGCTTTAAACCGTCGGTCCCGGTGGTCTTTTGTGGTCTCTTCCCGGTCGACGCCAACGATTTCGAAGACTTGCGCGACGCGATCGAGAAGCTGCAACTCAACGATGCGTCGTTTAGTTCCGAGATGGAGACCTCTGCCGCCCTCGGCTTCGGCTTCCGCTGCGGCTTCCTCGGCCTGTTGCACCTAGAGGTCATCCGCGACCGTCTGGAACGCGAATACGATCTGGACCTGATCACCACCGCGCCCTCGGTCGTCTATCACATCCACATGAAGGACGGCACGCAGCAAGACCTGCACAACCCCGCCGACATGCCCGACCTGACATACGTGGACCACGTGGAAGAGCCGCGTATCAAGGCCACCATCATGGTGCCCGACGAATATCTGGGCGACGTGCTGAAACTGTGCCAAGACCGCCGCGGCATCCAGCTTGACCTGACCTATGCCGGCACCCGCGCCATGGTCGTCTATGACCTGCCCCTGAACGAGGTCGTCTTCGACTTCTACGACCGCCTGAAATCGGTCACCAAGGGCTATGCCAGCTTCGACTATCAATTCACCGAGTACCGCCAGGACAACCTTGTCAAAATGCAGGTGCTGGTGAACGAGGAACCCGTCGACGCCCTGTCGATGATGGTCCACCGCGACCGCGCCGAACAACGCGGCCGCGCCATGTGCGAAAAGCTG
>CAYFXM010000185.1:0-5203 GCA_964346965.1 uncultured Actibacterium sp.
AGATGGCCATTCTCTGCGTAAGCAACACGTTGTTTTTCCACAGAATCGGCGGAAAGTTGTCATTCGCTGCACCCAAAATCAATGTCCGCTATGCAGTAAAACCAGTCGTTCACGGCGGTATTAGCGTTTTCAGCATCGAGTCCTGCATACCTTTATCCATGCAAGGCTTTTTTACTCGGCCTTCTCGCAGTGTTCGTTCAGAAAGTAATCAATTTCTAACCTCGGCCGCTGGCTGTTGCGGTCTTACCTTATCAGAGAAAAATGGTTGTAAGCCCGGGCACGAAGCTGACGAGGATTAGTACGACCAGCGCGGCCAGGTAGAACGGGAAGAGGTGCATTACGACCCGCCCCATCGGTACTCTTTCAATCGCTACCGAGACAAAAAGGGTGGTGCCAACAGGTGGCGTGTAAAGCCCAATCGCCAGGTTCACGACCATCATCACACCCAATTGGACAGGCTCCAAACCGATACTTGGGGCGACACCGATGAAGATCGGCGCCAGCAGCAGCACCGCGGCAGGAAGGTCAAGGAAAGTCCCGATCACGATCATCAGAAGGTTCATGCCGATGATGATTGCCCATGGGTCTTTCAGCGTTTCTAGCATCCATGCGGCCAGATTCTCGGGGACAGATTCGAAAGACAGAACCCACTGAAGAACTGACGATCCCATGATCACCAACATGATCACGCCGGTCATCATCCCCGTCGTCAGCACGCAACGTAGGAAGACGGAAACGGTCAGGTCGCGATAGATCAGAGATCCAACGATCAGCGCGTAGACGACGGCAAATACGCTGATCTCGGTCGGGGTGACAATCCCGCCGCGCGCAAGAAAGATCACGAAAAGCGGCATCAGCAGTGCCGGGATCGCCTTGTACAGGTCCGCGGGAACCTTACGGAAAGAGAAGCGACGCGAGATGAAATTGGTATGGATCAGAGCAATGGTAATCCCGCCCAGCAGCGCGCCCCACCCGGGGACGAAGCCCATCCGCCAGATGGTAATCAGGGCAGCAGTTGCGCCAACGATGATCACAAGATCCCTGCGGTCGAAGAAAGAAGCGGGACGAATGCGGTTCTTTTCCTCGACAGGAGAGGACGGCAGATTTTTGATCCGGGCGATCGCATAGCAGATCACGAAGATCAACACAGTCAGCATGATTCCCGGAACGATTCCCGCGAGGAACAGCTTCGGGATGGAGGTTTCAGTGACCAAACCGTACAAGATCAGCGGGATCGACGGTGGGATCAGAACCGAGATTGTCGAAGACGATGCGTTGACGGCAGCCGAGAAACCCTCGGGGTAGCCCTGTTTCTTCTGAACGGGGATCAGCGCGTTACCAAGCGCCGACGCGTCCGCCACGGCGGAACCCGAAACGCCGCCGAAGAACAGCGAGCCGACAACCGACACCTGCGCAAGCCCACCTTTCATGGCGCCGACCAGCATTTTCGAGAAAGTTACAAGGTACTCTCCGAACCGGCCCGACATCATCAGGTCGCCGGCAAGGATGAAGAATGGGATCGCCAGCATCGGAAAGCTGGACGTGGGTTGGTAAAGATTCAGGATCGCCTCGAACAGGAACAGCGGTTCGTTCGAGACCATGGCGACACCGCTGGCGATAAGCAGCGCGTGGGCCACGGGCGTGGCCAACAGCAACAGTGCGACAAAGACGATTCCTGCCGTTGTAGACATGAGTACCGATCCCCTAGCTAATAGAAGTCAAATCTTCGTCCGAATGGACGCGCTCGCCCAAGATCAGACGATAGGCCGTAGCCAGACAGGTCAGCCCCAATCCAGCATATCCGTAAAGCAAAGCGAGGTAGCTCCAGCTTTGGGGGACACCTAAAGAGGTGAACTGGACGTCACCAGCTGCAAAGGCCATGCCGCCATCGAACTCACCGAAGCCCAGATATACGTAAATTACGGCAAAACAGGCGATCAGGACGAGCCCCTGTACGACGATGGCAAGCCAGCGTGCGGGCCGGTCCGCCAACAGGTTCACCAGAAGTTCCACACCGATATGTCGGCTGTGCTGCGCTGCAAGAACAGCGCCTGCCATGATGAACCATGGGAATGTTAGTTGGACCACTTCCACCGACCAGTTCAGGCTGGCGTTTGTGGTGTAACGCAATACCGCATTCGCAAAGGTGGGTAAAAGCATCGCCAGAAAGGTCGCCCAAAGGATCAGGGCGCAGGCAACACGAACACCGGTATCTACAGCGTTCACGACAGGGCCAAGGGGCCCTGTCGCTTCATCGGCCAGAATGAGCTGTCGCATCATCAGGCCCGGAATATTAGCGCGACGCAGCTGCGGCGGCAGCTTCTTGAATGTTCGGCACGATCTCACCGATCTCGGCCGCCCACTTGTCGTATACCCCAGCGGTTGCTGCCTGGAAGGCCGCAGAGTCAACTTCGTTGAACTTCGCACCTTCGTCGATCAGCTTCTGCTCCAGCTCGCTGTCTGCGATCAGGAAGACACCACGGTTGTACCAGGTGGCCGCGTCCATTGCGGCTTGGATCATTGCTTGATCTTCAGCCGACAGACCGTCCCACCACTTTTTCGAGGCCAGGATCGGCGCCATTTCGTACTTGTGGTTCGACTTGGCGATATACGGGGTCAGCTCGTGCAGTTTCGACGAATAGATGTTCGCCAGCGGGTTTTCCTGACCCTCGAAGACACCCGACTGCAGTGCGGCCGGCAGTTCCGAGAACGCCAGCGGAGCGGGGTTTGCACCAAGCGCGGTGAAGGCGTCGATGGTCACTTGCGACTGAGGCGTACGGATCTTCATACCCTTGATGTCATCAGGGGTCGCGATCGGCTTCGAGGTGTGGGTGATCTTGCGGATACCGTTGTCCCACCAGGACAGAACCACGTAGCCTTTTTCGTTAAGCTTAGCCGCGATGCTGTCGCCGATCGGGCCATCCAGAACTTCCCAAGCCGCCGGCAGCGACGAGAAGAGATAGGGCAGACCGAAGGCGTTCAGGTCGGGAACGATTTCAGCAACCGGGCCGTCAGAGTTGACGGTCATGTGCATGGTGCCAAGGCGCACCGACTTCAGCATCTGGCGGTCGTCACCCAGAGTTGCCGAGTGAGCAACTTTCACGGTGTATTTGCCGCGGCTGGCTTGCTCCAGCAGCGCGCCGAACATTTCAGCGCCTGTCACGCGCGGGTTGCCCGGCTTGCCGTTGGTGCCAATCACCAGTTCTTCGGCGCTCGCAGGCGCGGTCATTGCCACGGCTGCGGCCATTGCCAAGCCGAATAGTTTGAATTTCATGAGATACTTCCTCCCTTGAGTAAGGTCCGATAGTGGTAAACCATTGCTTTATTAACTGGCAGGGTACCCCCTCACGCAATTTGAAAAACGTAAGCAATTGTGAAGTCAGGCTTAACAACATGTTCGTATTGTGCTTGAGTCTGGTCAACAAGCAAAGGGGGCGTAGCGTGTCTCGGCCACAGAATTTGAACTCTATCATGTATTTCGAGGCAGTAGCCCGGCATAGCCGCGTTAACCTGGCCGCCGAAGAGTTGTCGGTTTCGCCGTCGGCTGTGAGTCAGCAGATCAAGTCTCTCGAGGAACAACTGGGCGTTCTACTGTTCCGGCGGGTCAAACGTCGTCTGATCCTGACAGAACAGGGAGAACGGCTCTATCAATCCGCAGCTGAAGCCATGGGGTTGCTGCGCAACGCGCAGAAGCGGGTATCCCAAAAACGCGAACAGCGCAGCCTGACCATTCGCGTCGCTGCCAGTTTCGGCGTTCGCTGGCTAGGCCCCCTTGTTGCGGACTTCCTTTCGGAGAATCCGTGGATCGACTTGCATGTGGACGCCACGTCAGAGTTGACGGACTTCGAAAAGGAAAACGTCGACCTCGAAATCCGCTACGGAGAACACCCCCCGGCGCGCCTGCATACGCTACCCCTGATCGACGAGCGCGTCCTACCGCTGTGCAGTCCCAAACTCGCAGCGCAGGCCAAGGATGGCGGAGTTGAACTGTTCTTGTCGAACACCCGTCTAATTCATACCGTAAAAGCTGTCGTGAGTTGGAGCGACTGGCTCTCGATTCGGGGTTTTGGCAGCGTGGAGGCGGCCTATGGCTTGAAGTTCGACCGGTCCTCTATGTCGATCCAAGCCGCGACCGACGGTCTTGGCGTGGTCCTGGAGACCGCCACACTAGCGATGAACGAGCTACGCAGCGGGGCCCTCGTCCCGCTGGATCCGGAGTTTGGCAGCCTGACCCTTCCGACCTATTGGCTGTCCTGCCCGCAGCGTCATCTGAACCGGCGCGCCGTCAAGTCTTTCGTAACGTGGATAGAAGGGACCGCCCAGGTTCAGGAAGAGAAGAAAATTCGCCTATTGGAGTCTCTGGGAGCTTCCGAAACCCGTCCCTACGACCCACAACTACAAGAGGGGTTGCAAACGCAAGAGTAAGACCTGCTAAATTTAAAAGACTTCAGGTTATCCCGGGAGCCCTTTTAGCGCTCAATTTTCGGGTAGAAACATCAAATCATTCCAAATTACTTAGGTATTGATTAGAAAAACTAAACATTCACTCCAGAGTACGGCCTTGTCGGAAAGAGAATTGCACCGCATGATTTACGGCGTTGCCCAAACTTGGAATTCTCATGGTCTCGCTCGATCAAATACAATTCGTAGGACATGACCTTGCCCGCCCCGAATGTGCGCTGTGCACTTCTGACGGGGTGCTGCACGTCGCCGACTGGCGCGGTGGCGTCACGCTTATTTACCCGGACGGAACCCAACGGAGCGTTCTAGCGAAAGGATCGTTTCAACCGAAACCGAACGGGATTGCGATCTTGCCCGACGGCGGCTGGCTTCTGGCGCATCTGGGCGATACCGATGGCGGTGTGTATCGGCTGGCGCCGGATGGCACGCTGACACCTGTCTTGTTGGAGGTAGACGGACAGCCGCTGCCCCCGACCAACTATGCCCATTACGACAACAAGGGGCGGCTTTGGGTCACCGTCAGCACGCGGAAAGAGCCTCGAAATCTGGGCTATCGCGCAGATTGCGACGACGGGTTTGTTGTTCTGAAGGACGAAACTGGCGCTCGGATCGTTGCAGACGGTCTCGGCTACACCAACGAATGCCTGATCCACCCCGAAACCGGCCAGCTATACCTGAATGAAACCTTCGCACGTCGCCTGACACGGTTTGACGTTGCCGAAGATGGCTCCCTGTCGAACAA
>CAYFXM010000185.1:5213-5554 GCA_964346965.1 uncultured Actibacterium sp.
GACTCTCGATGAGTCCACCGTCGTCCAGCAGAGCGCCGATGGGCTGACCTTCGACGCGGAAGGTGGTGTCTGGATCACCTCGATCGTCAGTAACAGGGTCATTCGCGTTTCTGCCGACGGCCAGCAAGAGACCCTGCTTCAGGACGCAGGGGACGAGGATCTGGACCGCGTCGAAGCCGCCTATCAAGCCGATGAGATGGGGCGGCCCCATCTGGACCGGTCATTCGGAATGACGCTGGAGAACATCTCCAGCGCTGCGTTCGGCGGACCGGACCTCAAAACCATCTATCTGGGCTGCCTGCTTGGCAAGCGCATCGCGGCCTTCCACTCCGACATTGCCG
>CAYFXM010000186.1:0-2783 GCA_964346965.1 uncultured Actibacterium sp.
ACGCGGAACTCATTGCTCTGGTTGCCGACGCAAGACGATGGGCTGACGAACTTCTCACGTGCAAATCTGCGACAATTCAGCAAATCACGAAGCGGGAAGGTTTGCGCGGCGGATCTGTCAGTCGCATCCTACCGCTTGCCTGGCTGGCGCCGGACATCTCAAAGGCGATCCTTGAGGGGAAACAGCCAGCTCAACTGAGCGCAAAAAAATTACGCCAGCTTCCTGAACTGCCGCTGGACTGGGACGAACAACGCCGGATTCTGGGTTTCCTGCATCGATGAACTAACAGGGGCGGGCTCAAGACCTCACGCGCACTAGTCCCTCTGAGACTTTCTTTGGAATTGCACCGAATTGGCCCTGACCTGAGACCGTTTGGGGGGTCTCCGGTGCTCAGATATTCTTTAACTCACTGAAAAATAAACACGAATGAGAGTGCGTGGTGGGTCTGCGGTTTTAGGAAGAGTGAATGGTGGGCGACCCTGGAATCGAACCAGGCGTGGGTCGCCCCGAGGGAGTTACAGTCCCCTGCCACACCTTGCGGCCTGTCGCCCACCGTGAGGCGCTGAATATCCAGAGCAGCCTGAGGCGTCAACCGGAAAATCCCTTGCACATGACTTTCTTCGGCGTCATGGTCCGCGCTCAATCGCATAGGGGCCGGAAGCCATGAAAAAACCCTCGTGGGTCATTGAAAAAGAGCGTGCAAAACGGGCGGCTGCGGCTGAAACCGTTTGGCTTTTTGGCCTGCACGCCGTGCGGGATGCCCTTCGAAATCCGGCGCGGGAGAGGTTGCGCTTGGTGGTGACAAAGAATGCCGCGGATAAGCTGGCAGAGGCCATTGCCGAGTCGGGAATGGAGCCGGAAATAACCGATCCTCGCAAGTTTTCTGTGCCGATTGATGCCGGGTCGGTCCACCAAGGCGCCGCGCTGGAAGTCAAACCGTTGAACTGGGGCAACCTGCGCGATCTGTGTGAACCGGGGCAGGGGGCGCCGCGTCTGGTCTTGCTGGATCGCGTGACTGACCCGCATAACGTCGGGGCCATTCTACGGTCTGCCGAGGTGTTTGGCGCGCGGGCCGTGATTGCCCCGCACCGGCATTCTGCGCCGGAAACCGGGGCTTTGGCGAAGACCGCGTCGGGCGCGTTGGAACGCCAGCCCTATCTGCGGATCAAGAACCTTGGCGACGCCATGCTGGAGCTGCGTAAAATGGGTTACACCATTCTTGGCCTCGCCGGTGAGGCGACGATCGAAATCGAAGCTGCTGTGGCCGAGGTATCTGACCGACCGCTCGCTCTGGTGCTGGGCGCGGAAGGGCCGGGACTGCGCGAACGCACCCGCGATTTGTGCGATGATCTGGTGAAGATCCCATTTGCGCAGGATTTTGGCTCTCTCAACGTCTCCAATGCGGCGGCAGTTGCCCTATATGCGTCTCAAGCCCCGAAGGACTGAGGAGCATATGGGACATAAGATTGCGACCTGCTGTTACTGTGGCACCCGCGCTGCGCTGAAACTCACCGAGATCGGGCGCCACGAATTGTCCTGTTCGGCCTGTGGGGCACCTTTGCACGACCTGAAGCAAATGCCGCTGGAACGGCCGAAATATAAGTCCACCCCGGCCAACCCCGAATTGCCAATGCGCAGTCGCAAGAAACCGGAGAAAAAACGCAAGAAGAAGCGTCGCACCTTCTCTTATCGTGAAGCCTTCGAGGAATTGTTCGACGTGGTTGAGGATATTTTCGACTAGGGCCGCTCTTCACATAAAATTGACCAGCTATGGTAATTTGGCAACGCTCAACTAAATAAAACAGTGGAAGCAAGATACTGGAACTATCTGCTTCAACATTACTGTCCCTCGTTCCGACACCTCGCCCGGGCTTCTGGTCCGGGCGTTCTTTTTGTGGCATGGGGGAAGTCGGAGCGCGCATTCCAAGAGGAAAGAGCAGAGATGACCGACTACAGTGACGAGTATCTGAAAAACATTCTAACCCAGACTAAAGTGATCGCGCTGGTAGGGGCCTCCAAGAACGAGGAACGCCCGAGTTTTCGGGTCGGTAACTATCTCAAGGCGCACGGGTACAAGGTTATCCCGGTCAATCCCGGTCTGGCGGGTCAGACGCTTTTTGGTGAAACCGTCTATGCCTCACTTGCGGATATCCCACCCGAGATGAAGGTCGATATGATCGACGTCTTCCGCCGCGCCGAGCAGGTGTGTCCGGTTCTGATGGAAGGGATCGCTCGTCTGCCGACGGTTAAAACCATCTGGATGCAGTTGAAAGTCATCAACCATAACGCCGAAGCCGAAGCGACAGAGCGTGGGCTGAACGTGGTCATGGATCGCTGCCCGAAGATGGAACACGAGCGCTTGCTTGGCAGCGTTGCCGCCTGATCAGCCCTCGCGCGAGGCTTTCTCGGCTATGCCGGAAGTGCCCTCGCGACGTTCCAATTCCTTGAGAACGTCGTCCAGCGACACGTCGCGGGCGGCAAGCATCACCAGCAGATGATACAGCACATCCGCGGCTTCCGAGGTCAGCTTTTCGCGGTCGTTCTTGACGGCCTCGATGATAGCCTCGACCGCCTCTTCCCCGAATTTTTCGGCGCATTTCTCTGGCCCCTTGGCGAACAGCTTTGCCGTCCAGGAACTGTCAGGGTCCGCGCTTTTGCGGGACGCGATGGTGGCGGCAAGACGGTCTAGGGCGCTCATGACAACCTCATGGGGATGCCGGCATCGGCCATGTATTGCTTAGCCTCGCCGATCGTGTAATCGCCAAAGTGGAACATAGACCCCG